>JAEULB010000022.1 GCA_016792585.1 Rhodospirillaceae bacterium | reverse complement strand
CGCGGTCGTGCTTCGCGGCCGCGCCGACGGCTTCATCCGCGAGCGCAACGCCAGCTTCGCCCCGCCGATGGACCGGCGGATCGAGCGCTGGCTCGACAGCCGCGAGGACGACATCTACAGCCTCGACGGGCTCAGCCACGACGAGCGCGGCGTCGATACCGGCAACCTGCTCGGCCTCGACGGTCGCCGCGCCCTGTCCGCCGGCGTCGCGGGCGTCCGCCGGGAGTTTGCCGAGGATGCCAGCATCGCGCTCGACCTGACACGCGCGATCCGCACCGTGCACGAGCTCAACAACTATGTCGGCTCGATCTACTTCGCCACGCCGCACGGCGTCGCCTACATCTATCCGTGGCGGCCGAAGGACGGATTCGACGAGAGCTTCTTCGTCTCCGACACCTATCAGTACGGGCTGCCGCAGACCAATCCCGGCCGCGCGCCATTCTGGACCCCGGTCTACGAGAGCGACGCCGCGATGGCGCCTGTGGTCGGCCACGGCATGCCGATCTACGACGGCAACCGGCTCGTCGCCGTCGTTGCGATGGAAGTCGCCGTCTCCGACCTGCAGGGCTTCCTTCGCGCCGTCGACAGCCAGGGCACGCTGATGCTGACCGACGCGCGCCGCGTGATCCTGGCGGAGACCGCGTCGAACTCGAGCGCGATGATGCCGCTGGTCTCACGATTGCCGGCGAGTCTGCACGGCACCGTGCTCGGCACGCTCTCGCAGAAGCGGATCGGCCAGATCGTCGAGGACGGGGTCGTCGTCTCCTTCCGCCGCTTCGAATCGGCGCCGTGGGTCCTGATCGAGGTGCTGCCGCTGACGCAGCTTCAGGCTGCCGTCGCCGGCATCTATGCGCTGCCGGCGGCGACCTACCTCGGCGTCCTGGTGGCGCTGTTCGTGCTCACCTACTTCGTCGTCGGCCGCACCTTCCGCCAGGTGCAGAAGGCGAACGAGAACCTCAGCGTCGCCTACTTCACGCTGGAGAACGCGACGGACGGGATCGTCTGGATCGATCCCAGCGGCACGATCATCGAGGCCAACCGCATGGCCGCGGCGATCGGCGGATATCAGCCGGGGGAGCTGCACGGCCGCCATGCCGGCGAGTTGATCCCGGCGCTGAACCGCGACGACTACGCGCGCCTCTGGCAGGCGGTAGTCGAGGGCAAGCGCGAGGCGCCGATGGAGCGCAGCCTCAGGCGCGCCGACGGCTCGATGGTGCCGATCGAATCCACCGCCAAGTACATCAAGACCGGCGAGTACGAGTTCGCCTGCAACTTCATCCGCGACATCACGCGCAGGAAGCAGCGCGACGACGAGCTGCGCGCCGCCAAGGACGCCGCCGAGGAGGCGACCAAGGCGAAGTCGTCGTTCCTGGCGATGATGAGCCACGAGATCCGGACGCCGATGAACGGAGTCATGAGCATGGCCGAGATGCTGGAGCAGACGAAGCTCTCGTCCGACCAGCGCTCGATGAGCCAGGTGATCCGGGGATCGGCCCGCGCGCTGCTCACCATCATCAACGACATCCTCGACTTCTCGAAGATCGAGGCCGGAAAGCTCGACATCGAGACGGTCGAGTTCTCGCTGCTCGACGTGGTCGAGGGCGCGGGCGAGCTGATCGCCGGCCGCGCCGACGAGAAGGGCCTGGGCCTCGTCGTCGACCTCGACCCCCGCATTCCCGACCGGCTGATCGGCGACCCGACCCGCCTTCGCCAGATCCTGCTCAACCTCATGGGCAACGCGGTCAAGTTCACCGAGGCCGGCGGCGTCACCCTCAAGATCGAGCGGCTCAATTCGATCGAAGGCGCCGAACGGCTGCGCTTCGAGGTCGTCGACACCGGCATCGGGCTCACCAAGGAGCAATGCGGGCGCCTGTTCCAGGCCTTCGCCCAGGCCGACACCTCGACCTCGCGCAAGTACGGCGGCACCGGCCTCGGGCTGTCGATCTGCAAGCGTCTGGTCGACATGATGGGCGGCACGATCGGCGTCGACTCGGTGCCGGGCGAGGGCTCGACCTTCTGGCTCGAGCTTCCCTTCCCGGTCGTCACGCCGGCGACCGACACGCCGGATCCCGCGATCGGCGACGCCCGCGTGGTCGCGCTCGGCTTCGAGGGCCCTCAGCGCCGCGCGCTCCAGCGCCTCCTCGCGGCTGCCGGCATCGAGGCGCGTTTCTCCGGCCTCGACGAGCCGCCGGCCGAAGGCGACCTCGTGCTTCTCGCCGCCTCATCCGATCGCGAGACCGCGCTGACGATCGGCCGCGCGCTCTCGGCCGAAGGACGCAAGGTTGCGTTGGTCGCGCCCAGGGCGATGGCATCCACGCTCGCCGAGGCGGACCGCGCCGGGCTGTTCGCTGCGATGACGCTGCCGCTCCGCCGTCACCGGCTCTGGCTCACGGTCGCCGCGGCGCTCGGCCGCGCCGATCTCGACCAGGCCGCCGCCGAGACGGGATCCGAGGATACCGGCTTCGCTCCGCCGCCGGTCGAGGAAGCGCGCGCCGCCGGGATGCTGATCCTCGTCGCGGAGGACAACGCCACCAACCGCATCGTGATATCCCGTCTTCTCGGCCAGCGGGGCTACGCGCACGTGATGGCCGAGGACGGGCGCGAGGCGTTGCAGCGCTACGAGGCCGAGACGGGCTACGGCCTGCTGCTCACCGACTTCCACATGCCGGAGATGGACGGCTTCGAGCTGACCGCGGCGATCCGCCGACTAGAGTCGGATGGCCGCCGGCGCCTGCCGATCGTGGCCCTGACCGCCGACGCGCTCCCCGGCACCGAGCAGCGCTGCCTGGACGCCGGCATGGACGGCTACCTGACCAAGCCGATCGACACCGCTTTGCTGGCAGCGGCGCTCGCGAAGTTCCTGCCGGAGGCAAAGGCGCTCCGGCGCCGCGCCGCCGATGAAGCGAAGGCTTCGTCCGAGCCGAAGACGCCGGCGATCGATCCGCAGATCCTCGACCTTGCCCGCATCGCCGAGACCTTCGGCTCGGTCGACGCCGATGCCCGCGGCTTCCTCGGAAGCTTCGCCGGCGAGGCCAGGCGCATGGTCGACGACACGATGACGGCGCTGGACGCCGGCGATGTCAAGAAGGCGCGCCATCACGTGCATGCGCTGAAAGGGGCGGCCCGCTCGACCGGCGCCGTGCGCCTGGGCCAGCTCGCATCCGATATCCAGGACTGCCTCGACGGGGACGATCTCGACTCAGCCCGGCTCTTCGCCGGCGGACTCGCGAAGACCGCCGACGAGCTCGCCGATGCCGTTACGTCCCTGCTCGAACCAGCGTGAAGGTTCTCCCCAATGGCCGAGAAGAGTCCCTATGCCGGCGTGACCGTCCTCGTGATCGAGGACGAGTCGAACACGCGGCTCCTGATCAAGCGCCTCCTGCTGCAGATCGGCATCATCTCGGTGCTCGAGGCCGGAGACGGCAAGGCCGGGCTCGATGAGGCGATGCGGACCCGGCCGACGGTCATCCTCTGCGACGTGCACATGGAGCCGGTCGACGGCCGCCAGTTCCTGAAGACCCTGCGCGGGCTCAAGGTGCGGGACCTCGCCACCACGCCGGTGATCTTCCTTACCGCCGACGCACAGACCGACACCGTGCTCTTCGCCAAGGAGCACCACGTCAATGGCTACCTGGTGAAGCCGGTGTCATTGACCGCGCTCAAGAGCCGGGTCGACGCCGTGCTCAAGACGGCCCAGGGTTGACCTCGACTTCGGCGAAGAATTCCCGAAGCGATTCCCTATAGAGGCTCTAACCCGCCACTCCCGCCCTTCTTCTTCAGGTCGTCGTGCACCGGCACCCAGTCGACGCGGTCCGAGAAGTAGATGTGCGCTTTTGGTTTCATGCCGACGTCGCCGTCGAACAGGGCCAGCGGGATATGGATCTCGTCGGCGTAGGCTTCATGCCGGAAGAACAGCTGGCTGCCGCAGGTCCGGCAGAACTCGCGACTCGCCGGCGGCGAGGACTTGTAGGTCGAGATGTTGTCGGTGCCGGAAACGAGCCGCATCGCCTCCTTCGGATATCCGGCCCACGTGACGTAGCCCGCGGCATGCGCGCGTCGGCACATGGTGCAGTGACAATGCGCCACCCATTTCGGGGTACCCGTCGCCTCGAAGCGGACGGTCCCGCAGAAGCATTTCCCGGATGCCATCGGCCCCTCCCTCGTGCGCGCAAAAGATGCTATCACGCGCGCCCATGGAAACCGCCGATTTCATCGTGATCGGTGCCGGCATCGCCGGCGCCTCCGCCGCCTACGAGCTCGCCAGCGACTCGAAGGTGATCGTGCTCGAACGCGAGTCCCAGCCGGGCTACCACACCACCGGCCGCTCGGCCGCGCTCTACACCGAGGTCTACGGCAACCGGGCGATCCGCGCGATCACCAGCGCCAGCCGCGCCTTCTTCGAGGCACCGCCCGAGGGCTTCACCGAGCATCCGCTGCTGACGCCGCGCGGCACGCTGCTGATCGGCCGCGACGACCAGGAAGCATCCCTGGCGATGGCGCTCGACGAAGGCCGCCGCACCGTCGATGCGGTCACGATGATCGGCGCCAACGAGCTCGCGGCGAAGGTTCCGTTCCTGAAGCCCGGCTATGCCAAGGCCGCGGTCTGGGAGCCGGATGCGCGCGACATGGACGTGCATGCGATCCATCACGGCTTCCTGAAGGGGCTTCGCGCCCGCGGCGGCAAGGTGATCACCGACGCCGAGGTGCTGGGGCTTTCTTCCTCGGGCGGCGACTGGACGGTCGAGACCCGCGCCGGCAGCTTCCGCGCCCCCGTGGTGATCAACGCCGCCGGCGCCTGGGCCGACGTGATCGCGAGGATGGCCGGCGCCAGGACCGTCGGCCTGGTGCCGAAGCGGCGCACCGCCTTCACCTTCGACGTGCCCCAGGGCACGCATGTCGAAGGGGTGCCGGCGGTGATCGACGTCGACGAGACCTGGTACATCAAGCCGGAGTCCGGCCGCCTCCTCGGCAGCCCCGCCGACGAGACGCCGTCGGAACCCTGCGATGCGCAGCCCGAGGAACTCGACCTCGCGATCGCCATCGACCGCATCGAGCAGGCGATGTCCTTCGGCATCGGCCGGCTTCATTCCAAGTGGGCGGGGCTCCGTTCCTTCGTCGCCGACAAGACGATGGTCGCGGGCTTCGCGCGGAAGACACCGGGTTTCTTCTGGCTCGCGGGGCAAGGTGGCTACGGCATCCAGACCTGCCCCGGCATGGCGAGGATCGCCGCCGACCTGGCGCGGGGCCGCGCATTCCCGTCCGACGTTGCCGACCGCGGCGTCGACGCCTCCGATCTCTCGCCCGACCGGCTCAGCCTCGAGGTCGCTTAGATGGCGGCGGAGATGGACAACCTGGACATCGACAATCCCGCGCTCGATCCCGAGCTCCGCCGGATCGACGATATCTTCGTCCGCAGCTACTATGGCAAGGATCTGGAGACGCTGTGGTCGAAGATCTTCGACCCCAGCTTCGTGTTCATGGACGGAGCCGACGGCCGCAAGGTCGAGCGCGCCGAGTTCGATCGCGGCTGCCTCGCGCAGCCGCCCTACCGCAACCTCGTGCACGACCAGGTCGCGACCCGCATCGAAGGCGACACCGCGGTGGTCACCGCGCGCAATCGCTACGAGCGCGAGATCGAGGGGAAGTGGGTCGCGTTCAACACGAGGTATGTCGACGTCTTTCGCCGCGTGAACGGCGAGTGGCGGTGTTTCTTCGCCACGGTCTACAAGGTTTCCTGACCTCGCGTCGCTCGGGACTTTAGACGCTCGCTGAGTGCGGCTCGCTACGCCCGCGCTCGCGGCGGAAGCGCACAGTAAGACGGCGAAGCGAAGCGAAGACGGCTTACGAGGCGTTTACGCCACCAGGCGAGCGTCCGTAGACTCTTTTTCTCAGTCAGTCTCGACTACTAAGCCTCTCTTGATCGTCTTGATCGCGATACGACTCTGGTACCGCCTCACCAACGGCTGCTCCTCCATCATGCGATCGATGAACGCCGCGTACGCATCGAGGTCGCGGACCACGACCAGCATCACGTAGTCGATGTCGCCGGTGACGCCCCAGCAGCATTGCACCTCGGGCTGCACCGCGACCCACTTGTAGAACCCCGCGAGCGCTGGGCGGCGTTCGTTGTCGACCTCGATCTCGACCACGACCGTGACGGTGCGGCCGACCGCCCTGGGATCGACCAGCGCCACCACCCGGTCGATCACGCCGTCCTTCTTCAGGCGCTGGATCCGCCGCTGCACCGCCGACGGCGAGAGGCCGACCGCATCCGCGATCGCCTCGCTGGTGCGCTCGGCGTCCTCCTGCACTTCCCTGAGAATCCGGCGGTCGGCGCGATCGAGGTCGGGCATGCGGAACTCCCGCGTTCTGGAGACTGAGGCCGCACGATAGCGACGCCGGTTTCCAAAAACACGCGGTTTCGCCGCGCGGGCCTTTGCTAGCCTCGCGGCATCGAAAAACAGGAACGGGGAACCAAGCTCATGACCGCCCAACCCAAGTCCGGCTGGCAGACCGTCGAGATGGTCAACCACGACCTCGACAATGCGGCCCTCGATCCGGAGCTTCGCGGGCTCGACGACTTCTTCATCCGCAGCTACTACGGCCGCGACATCGACGGGCTCAACAGCTTCTTCGCCGCCGACTTCGCCTATGTCGACGGCGCCACCGGCCGCGAGATGCCGAGGGACGAGTACGATCGCACCTGCCTGAACCAGGCGCCGTTCCGCAACCTGGTCCACGATCAGGTGCACACCAAGATCAGCGGGGACACCGCGACGGTCTGCGCCCGCAATCGCTGCGAGCGGCAGATCAACGGTCAATGGGTCGCGGTGGAATCGCGATATGCGGATGTCTACCGGCGCATCGACGGCAAGTGGCGGTGCATTTTCGCGACTGTGTACAAGGTCGCAAAATAAGGGCTTCGCGGAGCGAAGCCGACATCATCCGCCCGACGACACCGTTACGCTCGTCGTCTGCGACTGCACGTCGCCAGCCGGCAGCGCACGTCTCATCGCGTCCGGCAGGTTGGTGACCGCGGGCGGCGCGGTCAGCTCCGGCGGCGGCGGCATGTCGTCGGCCTTCGGCGCCAGCAGGAAGCCGACGGCGACCGGGCTCGCCAGGATCGCAATCAGGAGGACGCGAAGGGCCAGGCGGCCGAAACGGCCGCCGATGTCGTCAGCCCGATGTGCCAAGTCCGTCATTCGCGGCCTTGCCCTCCCCATTGGGCGTCGGTTCCGGAATGGGTCTCGCTCCCTCTGTCTTTCATACTCAGGTCGCGTTTCCGGTCAAGATGGTCGTCGACGCCTGTGAACGAGCCCAAAAGTGTCAACATTCCTATGAGGTTATTCTTGTATTGTCACCTATTGTATGAGAAATGGATATTTAATTAAGCAAATACAAATAGTTACAAGCATAAGCTCAGGAGCCACTCTGAGAGGTGCAGGCTATCGGCGTAGGTTTTCGATTCGCTGCAACCGCGAAGATTCTCGTCCGGAGGGGCCGGACGGTCTGGCGCGGTGCAGCATCGGCTTGTAGGGTGCCCGGCGCTCGTCACCTGGGCCCATCAACCGGACAGATCATGGACCTGAAAGCCCATATCCGCGGCATCCCGGACTTCCCGAAGCCGGGGATTCTCTTCTACGACATCTCGACCCTCCTGAAGCATCCGCCTGCCTGGAAGGAGACGGTCGACCGCCTCGCCCAGCAGATCGCCCCGCACAAGCCGGACCTGCTGGCCGGCATCGAGTCCCGCGGGTTCCTGGTCGCAGCACCGCTGGCGCTCAAGCTGGGATGCGGCTTCGTCATGGTGCGCAAGAAGGGCAAGCTTCCGGGCAAGACGAAGTCCTTCACCTACAAGCTCGAGTACGGCTCCGACACGATGGAGGTGCAGGCCGATGCGGTCTCGCCCGGCCAGCGCGTCGTCGTGCTCGACGACCTGCTGGCGACCGGCGGCACCCTGGCAGCGGCGATCGGGCTGGTGCGCGACATGGGCGGCATCGTTCCGTCAGCGGCCTGCATCATCGAACTCACCTTCCTCAACGGCAGGAAGCGTCTCGACGTGCCCTTCTCCGCGCTCGTCGCCTACGACAACTGATTCCCCTACTGTCGATTGATTGGCCCCGCGATACCGGCGATAACTCTCGCCTGAGAACCCCGCGACGGTGACCCACCCGCGCCGCGCGGTCATCACCCGACCCATGCTCCCCCATGGAGGCACTATGACCCGCTCGTTGATCGTCGTCGCGGCGCTCGCCGCGCTGTTCGCCTCTCCCGTGTCCGCGCAGGACAAGGTCACCAAGGCCACGAACTGGAAAGCCCAGGCCGAGCACGGCGGCTACTACCAGGCCGTCGCCACCGGCATCTATGCGAAGTACGGTCTCGACGTGACGATCCGCCAGGGCGGACCGAACATCGACAACAACCTCCTGATGCTCGCCGGCCGCATCGACTTCAACATGGGCGGCAACTCCGACAGCGTCTTCGCCTTTGCCGAGAAGAACATCCCGTTCCGCGCCGTCGCCGCGATCTTCCAGAAGGATCCGCAGATCCTGATGTCGCATCCCGGCGTCGGCAACGACAGCCTGGCGGCGCTCATGGGCAAGAAGGTCCTGGTCTCGAAGGCCGGCGTCGTCAGCTACTATCCGTACCTGAAGAAGATGTTCGGCTTCACCGACGACATGGTGGTGCCTTACACCTTCAACATCGCACCGTTCCTCGCCGACAAGCAGATCAGCCAGCAGGGCTACGCCACATCCGAGCCCTATGCCGCGATCAAGGCCGGCGTGAACCCGGTCGTGCACCTGCTCGCCGACAACGGCTATCGCACCTACTCCACCACGATCGAGGTCAGCCAGAAGCTGATCGACGAGAAGCCCGACCTGGTCCAGCGCTTCGTCGACGCCTCGATCCTCGGATGGAAGGACTATCTCTACGGCAATCCGGCGCCGGGCAATGCCCTCATCAAGAAGGACAACCCGGACATGACCGACGACCAGATCGCGTTCTCGATCGAGGCGATGAAGAAGTACGGCATCGTCGACTCGGGCGACGCCAAGACGCTCGGCATCGGCGCCATGACCGACAAGCGCTGGAAGGAAGCCTTCGACGACGCCCAGGCGCTCGGCGTCTACGCGCCGGGCACCGACTACACCAAGGCCTATACGACCAGGTTCGTGAACAAGAAGGTCGGGATGTAAGCCGCAGCAAGCGTGCTGCTGCCCCCCGCCCTAACCCTCCCCCACGCCGGGGGGAGGGAACACGACACGCGCCCGTCACCCTCTTCTCGTGCCGCTTCCCCCTTGATGGGGGAAGGTTGGGATGGGGGTGATCTCTTCACTCCCGCTCGATGACACCTCTCGTCACCCTCTCCGGCGTCGCCAAGCGTTTTCCGAACGGCACGCTGGCGCTCGACCGCGTCGACCTCGCGATCAGCCAAGGCAGCTTCGTCTCGCTGCTGGGCCCGTCCGGCTGCGGCAAGTCGACGATCCTCCGGATGATCGCGGGACTGGTGCAGCCGAGCGCGGGCCGCATCGACTGGCCGGGACTGCCGGAAGCGGCACGGACCGGCGCGCATCCCGAGCTGGGCTTCGTCTTCCAGGAACCGACGCTGATGCCCTGGGCATCGGTCGCCGACAACATCCGCCTGCCGCTCAAGGTCGCCGGCGTGGCGAAGGCCGACGCGGAGGCGCGCATCGCCGAGGCGATCTCGATGGTCGGGCTCGAGGGCTTCGCTGAGGCCTTCCCGCGCGAGCTCTCCGGCGGGATGAAGATGCGCGTCTCGATCGCCCGCGCCCTGGTCACGCGGCCGAAGCTCCTCCTGATGGACGAGCCTTTCGCCGCGCTCGACGAGATCACCCGCTTCAAGCTCAACAACGACCTGCTCCAGCTCTGGCAGCGCTTCGGCTGGACGGTGATCTTCGTGACGCACAGCGTCTTCGAATCCGTCTACCTCTCGAACCGCATCCTGGTGATGTCGGCGCGCCCAGGCCGCATCGTCGAGGACGTGGCGATCCCGGCGCCCTATCCGCGCGACGACAGCTTCCGTGTGTCCGACACCTACGGCGATCTCTGCCGCGCGGTATCCCTGAGCCTGCACCAGGCGATCGCGGCATGAGCGCCGAGACCCCGCAACCGCGGCCGCGCCGCGAGTCCTTGTGGCTCAAGCTCGGCGCGCCGATCGCGATCGGCATCCTCGTGCTGGCCGGCTGGGAAGCGATGGTCACCGTCTACCAGATCCCCTGGTACATCCTTCCGGGTCCCGTCTCGATCGCCCAGACACTGGTGCGCGACTGGCACATGCTGTGGCCGTCGCTGGTGAACACGCTGCAGGTGACGGCGCTCGCCTTGGGCGTCGCGGTGGTCGGCGGCTTCTCGCTCGCGGTCCTGTTCGCCTCCGCCCGCTGGATCGAGCTCAGCCTGTTTCCCTATGCCGTGATCCTGCAGGTGACGCCCATTGTCGCCATCGCCCCGCTCATCATCGTCTATGTCGACAACCTGACCGTGGCGCTCCTGATCTGCGCCTGGATCGTCGCGTTCTTCCCGATCCTCTCGAACACCACGATCGGGCTCAACTCCGCCGACCACAACCTGCTCGACCTGATGCGTCTCTACGGCGCCAGGCGCTGGCAGGTGCTGTGGTTCATCCGCATCCCAGGGGCCTTGCCGTTCTTCCTGGGCGGCCTTCGGATCTCGGGCGGCCTCGCCCTGATCGGCGCGATCGTCGCCGAGTTCGTCGCCGGCGGCGCGGGCTCGGGCTCCGGCCTCGCCTTCCGCATCCTGGAGGCGAGCTACCGCCTCGAGATCCCGCGCATGTACGCGGCGCTCTTCCTGATCTCCGGCACCGGGATCGTGATCTTCCTGTTCTTCACCGGCCTCTCGCACCTGCTGCTCCGCCGCTGGCACGAAAGCGCGATCAAGCGCGAGAGCTAGCGCGGAACCATCGGGCGACGACCAGCGCCGACAGGGCACCGACGACCTGCGCGGCGACGAACCCCGGTGCGTCGACAGGGCGGATGCCGGCGAAGCTGTCGGAGAGGCTTCGCGCCAATGTGACGGCCGGATTGGCGAAGGATGTCGACGCAGTGAACCAGTAGGCCGCCGTGATGTAGAGCGCGACCGAGGCAGCGACGGCCTGCCTCGTCATCAGCACGACCAGCGCCAGGCCGAAGGTCGCGACCCATTCGGCGAACCACTGGCCGGGGCCGGTACGGATCTTGGTCGCAGCCTGCATCAGCGGCTGGTCGAACATCGCATGGGCGGCAAGCACCCCGGCGACCGCGCCGACGAGCTGGGCAGCGGAATAGGCGGCGCCTTCCGACCACCCGATCTCACGACGCATCGCTGAAACCAGCGTCACCGCCGGATTGAAATGCGCACCGGAGACCGGCCCCAGCTGCACGATCAGCACATAGAGGATCGCCCCCGTCGCGGCCGTGTTGCCGAGCAGGGCCAGCGCCGCGTTTCCGCCGGCGAGCGCCTCGCCCATGATCCCGGAGCCGATCACCGTCGCCAGCAGGAAGGCCGAGCCGATCGCCTCCGCCGCGAGGCGACGCGACAGGTCAGGCATCGGTCGTGCGGCCGATCGCGTCGAGCTCGTGCTTGAGGCTCATCCGGTCGAGCTTGGCGATCTGCAGGCTGACGAACAGCCGGATCCGGGATTGCATCGCCAGGAAGGCATCGCGGAATGCCTTCCGCCGCACCTCGATCGGACCCTCGACCGCCGCCGGGTCGGGAACTCCCCAATGCGCGGTCATCGGATGGCCGGGCCAGACCGGGCAGCTTTCGGCTGCGGCGGAGTCGCAGACGGTGAAGATGAAATCCATCTTCGGCGCGTCGGCGCAGTCGAATTCGTTCCAGCTCTTGCTTCGAAGCGTCTCGGTCGGGAAGCCCTGCGCCTCAAGCAGCTCGATCGCCAGCGGATGGACCTGGCCCTTCGGATGACTGCCGGCGCTGTAGGCGACGAAGCGATCGCCGCCGATCCGGTTGAGCAGCGCTTCGGCCAGGATCGAACGTGCCGAGTTGCCCGTGCAAAGGAACATGACGTCGTAGGGATCGGCCATGATCGCCCTCTAGGCCGCAACCTTGCGACGCTTGGATTTCGGCTTCGGAAAGCCGCAAGCCTCCGGATTGCCGGCGCAGCAGCTTTCGGTGAGCGCCTCGATCAGCGCCTGCATCGCCGGAAAGTGCGCCGCGTACATGATCGAGCGCCCGGCGCGGCGCGACGCGACGATCCCGGCTCGCTCGAGCTGGGCGATGTGGAAGGAGAGCGTCGGCGCCGGCAGCTTCAGGCGCTCGGCGATCGCACCCGCCGCCATGCCGTCGGGGCCTGCCTCGACCAGCGTGCGGAAGACCGCGAGCCGCGTCTCCTGCGCCAGCGACGACAAGGCGGCGACGATGCTGCTTGACTCCATAATTTTGGAAATATCGAAATATCATCCCGGCGTCAAGCGGCGCGGCGGCTTCAGGCGTAGGCGCGGGTGAACGGGTCGAGCGGGATCACCGGCGGCTTGTCCGTGGGAACGCCGCCGCGCCGCGTGCCGAGCTCGATGTTGATCCACTTCTCGGCATAGGCAGGCGGCAGCGCGCGGCCGTCCGGCAGCGACATCCAGATCCGCATCAGGTGGCGACGTCGCCCGGGGTCGGGGCCATCCACGTACGCGGTGCGAGAGTGGAAGACGACATGGTTCTGCAGGAACTGGATGTCGCCCGGCTCGAAGTGGAGCTTGAGGCAATAGGCCTCGTCCTCGCAGATCTCGTAGAAGAGATCGAGCGCCGCCTTCTGCGCGTTCGACATCCGCGGCGCCTCGGGAAAGCGCGACAGGGAATCGATGTACTGGCGCACCGGCGCGTAGCCGTTGAGCGCGCCGCGATGCCAGGTGAAGAGCGGCATGCCGAACCACGGGAGCTTGCCCGGCGGGACCTCGCCGCGGCGATCCATGTGGACGGGCCTGTAAAGCTCGGGCAGCAGGTCGGGGCGCCGGCGCATCATCTCGTCATGCACGGCGACGCCGCTGACGATCATGCTCTCGCCGCCGCTGAGCGCGCGGTTGATGCAGAGCAGCGCCACCACGTCGCAGGAGTCGGCGTAGAAGCAGAGCTCGGCATTCGTCTGCGTGATGCGCTTGTTGGCATCCGCGACCGTGTCGCCGACATCGATCACATGGCCCACGAGGTGGCCGTTGCGGTTCTGCGTCACCGGATCGCCGATGTGACGGCAGAGCCCCCAGTAGATGCGCAAGAGCGTCTCGCGATCGTAGCGCTCGACCGGAAGACCTTTGATGTAGCCGAAGCCCAGGCCCGAGCGGATCTGCGCCCGGAGCGCGCCGAGCCTCGTGGTCAGGCGATCGAGCGCGAAGTCGTCGCGGCCGATTTCGGGGATCGCCAGCCCGCGCGTGGCAGCGACCGCCGCCTCGATCTCGGCGACGTCGCTCTCGCCGAGGCGCCAGATCCAGTCGTCGCGCCTCGCCACGTCGCGTGCAGTCCAGGCAAAGCTGCCGCCGACGGGGGCTGTCGGCATCGCCGTCTCGACTCCGTCCATCGCCGCCTCCTCTACTATCATGGAAAATCTTCTCATATTGACACATTCAAATCTATCGATATGTTTGAGGGCATGGACATCAGCCTCCCGCTCAAGGCGCTCGCCGACCCGGCCCGGCTTCGCATCGTCGAGTTCCTGCGTCGCCCCGACGCCGGCTGCTGCACGCTTCCCGACCGCGTCTGCGCCTGCGACGTCGAGCGGCTGCTCGGTCTCTCGCAGCCGGCGGTCAGCCATCACATGAAGATCCTGACCCAGGCAGGCCTGGTCAGCGGCGAGAAGCAGGGCCGCTGGATGTACTACCGCCTGGAAGCGGGCGCCTTCGCCGCGCTCGTCGCCTTCCTCAATCCGCTTGCGACCCCACCGGCGCCCCTCGCGCGCGCCGCCTGACGGAGAGTCCCATGACGAACCTTCCTGTCGCCGTGATCGGCGCCGGTCCGGTCGGCCTCGCCGCCGCCGTCCACCTCAAGGAGCGCGGCCTCACGCCGCTCGTGCTCGAAGCGGGGCCGAAGGTCGGCCATGCCGTCCGCCAGTGGGCGCATGTGTCGATGTTCTCGCCCTGGTCGTTCACGATGGATCGCGTCGCCAGGCGCCTGCTCGAAGCCACCGGATGGACCGCGCCCGCGGGCGACGAGGTGCCGACCGGCGGCGACCTGGTCTCGCGTTACCTCGAGCCGCTGGCGAAGCTGCCGTCGATCTCGCCGCATCTTCGCTTCAACACGCGCGTCGTCGCCGTCGGCCGCAAGGACTACGACAAGGTGAAGACCGCCGGCCGCGACACGCAGCCCTTCGTGCTGCAGGTCGAGACGAACGGCGCGCGCGAGACGATCGAGGCATCCGCCGTCATCGACGCGTCCGGCACCTGGGCGATGCCCAACCCGATCGGCTCCGGCGGCCTGCCGGTGCCGGGCGAGGCGGCCTCGGCCGATCGCATCGCCTACGGCATTCCCGACGTGCTCGGCCGAGTCCGCGATCTCTATCGCGACAAGGCGGCGATGGTGGTCGGCAGCGGGCATTCGGCGCTGAACGCGCTCCTGGAGCTGACCGAGCTTCAGGAGTCGGCACCGGCGACGCGTATCCTCTGGGCGATGCGGCGCGAGCAGGTGGAGAGCGCGCTTGGCGGCGGCGCGGCCGATGCGCTGCCCGCACGCGGCGCGCTCGGCATCCGCGCGAAGCAGGCGATCGCCGACGACCGCATCGAGGTGTTGACGCCGTTCCGCATCTCGTCGCTGGCGTCCCGGCCGAACGGCAAGGTCGCCGTCACCGGCTCGCTGCGCGGCCATGAGACGACCGTCGAGGTCGACCGGCTGATCGTCGCGACCGGCTTCCGCCCCGACTTCGATCCGCTGCGCGAGATCCGCCTCGATCTCGATCCGTGGCTGGAGTCGACGCGCGCGCTCGGGCCCCTGATCGATCCGAACCTGCACAGCTGCGGCACCGTGCGCCCGCACGGCGCCAAGGAACTGGCGCATCCGGAAAAGGACTTCTACATCGCCGGCATGAAGAGTTATGGCCGCGCGCCGACCTTCCTTCTGGCGACCGGGCACGAGCAGGTGCGCTCGATCGCGGCAATGCTGGCCGGCGACCACGAGGCCGCGGCCCGCGTCGAGCTCGAGCTGCCGGAGACGGGCGTGTGCAACGTCACGCCGAAGATCGGCAAGGCCGTCCCCGGCGAGGAGAACGTCGTCGAGGCGAATGCCGCCGGCTGCTGCGGCGGCCCCGCGCCGGCCGAGGCGGATGCCTGCTGCGTCGCCGACGCGGAAGCCAAGGCCGAAGGCGCGGCCGGCTGCGGCTGCCCGACCTCCACCCCTGCGGCGGTCGTCGTGGTTGCGGCGAAGCCGCGTGTGAAGGTCCCCGCCGGCGGCTCGTCCTGCTGCGGCGACTGACTAGCGGCTCGTCGTTCCCAGCAGCGGCGGCGAGTCCGGCAGGCCCAGGATGCTGTCGATCCGCATGATCGCGACCGGCGTCAGCTGCCGGTTGGCATGCAGCGCCAGGTTCGTGCGGGCAACGCCGATCGCAGTGTTGCGCCTGTTCGGATCGGAGATCCTGAGCGCAGTCCGCATCGCGCTTTCATAGGTATCCAGATGCTGCTGGATGCGCGCCGGCGGCTGGTTCTGGTCGGAAGCGGCCCGCGCCGGGCTCAGGATGCCGAGCACGCCGGCGGCGCGCGCGGTGTCGCTCGCTGCAAAGGCTGGGCTGACGATCCCTAGAACCATGGCGGTGGCGAGCACGACCCGGATCATGCCGTTTAAACGCCGCGACCGCCCCGCGCGTTGCGCTATCCGAGCGCGCTACGGCGCTGCTGCAGGAAGCGCCGCACAACCGGATCGGATTCGAGGCCGATCGCATGTTCGTAGGCCTCGTCGGCCGCGGACGCATTGTTCGTGCGGGCGAGCAGTCCCGCCCGCGCCGCCCAGTAGGGCTGATAGTCGCGAAGGCGAGGATCGTCGGCGAGCGTGTCGAGCGCGGCCAGGCCTGCCTCTGCACCCTCGACTTCAGCGATGGCGACCGCGCGGTTGATCGCGACCACCGGCGACTCCGTCATCGTCATCAGCGCGTCGTAGAGGGAAACGATCGCCGACCAGTCGGCATCGCCGCCGCGCCGCCGGATGCTGTGCGCCGACTGCACCGCGGCTTCGAGCTGGTAGCGGCCGGCGATCCCGCGGCGGCTCGCGTGGTGCAGCAGCGCTTCCGCCTCGTCGATCATCGCGTGATTCCACTGAACGATGTCCTGCTCGGCGAGCGGCACGTAGTCGCCCTGGGAACTGCGACGCGCCGATCGCCGCGCCTCCGCATGCAGCATCAGCGCGAGCAGGCCTTGCGCTTCCGGCTCGTCCGGCAGCAGCGTGGCGACCAGGCGGCCGAGCCAGATCGCCTCCTCGGCGAGATTGCGGCGCCTCGCCTCGGTGCCGGCGGGATCGGACCAGCCTTCGGCGAAGGCGGCGTAGATCGCATCGAGCACCGCCCCCAGCCGCTCCGGCAGGTCGGCCGGGTCAGGCACGCGGAACGGGATCCCGGCCTCGCGGATCCGCGTCTTCGCGCGCACCAGCCGCTGGCCCATCGTCGTTGGCGACACCAAGAAAGCGGAGGCGATGGCCGCCGCATCGAATCCCAGGATCGTCTGAAGGATGAGCGGCGCGCGCACCGCAGGATCGATCGCCGGATGGGCGCAGGCGAACATCAGTCCCAGTCGCTCGTCGGGAAAGCGGATGTCCATCGCATGAGAGTCCAGTTCCTCGGCGATCAGCCGGACATGGGGTTCGGCGTCGTCGGCGGTCTTCCTTCGGCGCCGCGCGTCGATCAGCCTGCGGCGTGCCGCCTTGAGCAGCCAGGCTTCCGGATTGTCGGGAACGCCGGTTTCCGGCCAGGTCGCAACCGCCGACGCGAACGCATCGGCCAGCGCGTCCTCGGACGCCGCGACGTCGCGCGAGCGGGAGGCGAGGAAGGCGACGAGCTTGCCGTAGCTGCGGCGGGCGACCGCTTCCGCGGCCGCGCGCGCCGTCTCGCCGCCGCTCGCCATCACATCTCCCAGATCGGGCGGACCTCGATCGCGCCGTGAGAGGCGCCCGGGCACTTCGCCGCCCAGGAGAGCGCCTCGTCCAGGTCCGGAACCTCGATGATGAAGTAGCCGCCGAGCTGCTCCTTGGTCTCGGCATAGGGACCGTCGAGCACCTTGGTCTTGCCGTTCGAGACGCGGACGGTGGAGGCGGTCGAGACCGGCTTCAGGCGGTCGCCTGCCCGGATCACGCCCGCCTTCTGCATCGCCTGGGCATAGGCCATGTAGGCACCGGTCCGCTTCTCGCCCTCGGCCTTGCTCATCTCGGCGTAGTCGGATTCCCTGGTGTGGATCAGCAGCATGTACTTCATGTCGGTTCCCTTGAGCTTGAGGCGGGCCTCATGCGCCGCCGACATGGATGACGCGCGGGCCAGGCCGGTTTCGACAGGGGCTCCGAAAGAATCTACTCCGCCTTCTCCTCCGGCAGGTCGTAGCGGAACTCGAACTTGACCGGATCGAGCACGACCATGGTGCGGAACTTGGCGACGTCGGGGTTCGAGTAGAGGAAGCGGCGGGTGAAGTTCTCGTAGGCGGCGACATCCGGCACCTGAACCACCAGCGCGAAGTCCGGGTCGCCGGTGACGAAGTAGCATTGGCGGACCACCGGCTCGGCCAGCGCCGCGCGCTTGAAGTTGTCGATCATGTCGATGCGGTCGCGCTCCATCGTCACCTCGACCAGAGCGGTCATATACCGGCCGGCATAGGCCGGGTTGAGCACCGCCACGTCGCCGAGGATCACCCCGCCCTCGCGGAGCCGCCGGACGCGCCGGAGGCAGGCGGGCGGCGAGATGCCCACGACCTCGGCCAGGTCCTGGTTGGTCAGCAGGTTGTTCTTCTGGAGCTGTTCCAGAATCCGCCGGTCGGTGGCGTCGAGCTCGATCATGGATTTCATGGGCGGGCAGTTTCTGGAATATCCCGCACGAAATCCACCCGATTGCGAAATCCGCCGCAAAGCGCCTTTGTCTAGCATCCAGGCATGGCAGGGGATCCCCCGGGCGTGCGGACGGTGACGGGCGCGGATGTGGAGGCCGCCGCCGGGCGGCTGGCGCCGCACATGTCCCAGACCCCGCTGGTCTTCTCGGCCGCGCTTTCGGACCTGCTCGGCGCCGAGGTCTGGCTCAAGCTCGAGACCGCCTCCGAGATCGCCAGCTTCAAGCTCCGCGGCGCGCTCAACGCGCTGCTGCTGGCGGGATCCCGGGACAGCGCGCTGACCTCGTCCACCGGCAATCACGGTCAGGGTGTGACGCTCGCGGCCAAGAGGCTCGGCATCGGCGCCGACATCTTCGTCCCCGACGATCCGAACCCGGTGAAGGTCCGGATGATCGAGCTGCTCGGCGGCAAAGTGCATGTCGGCGGGCACGACATCGACGCCGCCAAGGAACGCGCCTACGCCTACCAGGCCAGGCACGGCGGCACCTTCGTCGACGACGGCGAGAACGCCGACCTGATCGCCGGCGCCGGCACGGTCGGGCTCGAGATCGGCCGGCAGCTCAAGGACATCGACGTCCTCTACGTGCCGATGGGCTCGGGCTCGCTCGCCAGCGGCACCGGAACCGGCGTCAAGCACGTGCAGCCGAAGGTCAGGGTGGTCGCCGTGCAGGCGACCGGCGCGCCGGCGATGGTCGAGAGCTTCCATGCGAAACGCGCGATCGAGCGGCCGATCGACACCCGCGCCGACTGCCTCGTCTGCCGGATCCCGGCGGCGCAGGCGCTGTCGACGCTGATCCAGAGCGTCGACGACGCGGCCACCGTCTCCGACAAGGAGATGCTGTCGGCGGTCCACACCTATCTCGCGCGCGCCCATGTGCTGATCGAGCTGGGCTCGGCGGCACCGCTCGCCGCGGCCTACAACCGGCGCGCCGAGACCAGGGGCAAGCGCGTCGTCCTCGTCGTCTCTGGCGCGAACGCGGTGCCGGAGATCATGATCGAGGCCCTCAAGTCCCCGATGCTCGGCGGAGAGTTTGCGTGAGCGCGCTACCCTCGCCTGCGCTTCTTCATGTCCTCGCAGGCCTGGGTGAGCGCCGTCATCAGCTCGGGCTCGCTGGCGTCGTGGCCGGCAGCATGGACGAAGCGGAGCTCGGCCTCGGGCCAGCGCTCCTTGACTTCCCAGGCGTTCAACGGCCGCGTCACCACGTCGTAGCGCCCATGCACGATGATGCAGGGGATGTGGCGGATCTTCGGGATGTCGGCGAGCAGCTGCCCCGGCTTCACGAAGAACTTGTTGTGGACGTAGTGGAAGAACATCAGCGTCCCCTGGCGCTTCTGCTCGACCGTGGCGTCGGGCGACTTCGCCGGCGTCTTGAAGCTGGAGAGGCGGGTCGAGTACTCCCAGAACGCCTCCGCCGCCGGCTGCCAGACCTTGGGATCGGGATCAGTGATGCGCCTGCGGTAGGCCTCGACGATGTCGCCGCGCTCGGCCTCGGGAATGAACGCGACGAACGGCGCCCAGAGGTCGGGGAAGAGGTTGCGGACGTCGGTCGACCACCAGCGGATCGCCTGGTCGGCGCCGGTGGTGACGCCGCGAAGGATCAGTCCGGCGATCGCCTCCGGATAGGCCTCGGCATAGGCGAGGCCCAGCAGGCTTCCCCAGGACCCGCCGCTGACCACCCAGCGCTCGATGCCGAGATGACGGCGCAGGCGCTCGAGGTCGAGCACGAGGGCGTCGGTATCGTTGCAGGAGAGCTCGCCGAAGGGCAGCGAGCGGCCGCCGCCGCGCTGGTCGAACAGCACGAGGTCGTAGAACGCCGGATCGAAGGTGCGGCGGTTGGCCGGCGTGCAGCCGCGACCCGGGCCGCCATGCAGATGGACGGCCGGCACGCCGCCCTTCTTTCCGACGCGCTCCCAGTAGAGCCGGTGCGGCGGGTCCACGTCGAGGAAGCCGGACGCGTAGGGCTCGATCTCGGGATAGGGGTTCACGCCGCTCTCCGTTTCAATGAAACGCGGCGACGATACGTATCGATCTAAGTCAACGTCAAGAACAAACCTTGACGAATACAATAAAACGAAGGGCGTCGTCTTAAATCACAGGAGGGATGACTTATGAAATCGTCTTCGCGTCTGGTATTCGCGGCATCCGCGCTCGCCGCGGCAGCCTTCTCGCTCTCGCCGGCGACCGCCCAGGAAAAGGTGCTGAAGGTCGTGCCGCATGCCGACCTCAAGGTGCTGGATCCCGTC
The DNA here is from genome assembly GCA_016792585.1 of Rhodospirillaceae bacterium. Lineage (GTDB taxonomy): Bacteria > Pseudomonadota > Alphaproteobacteria > SHVZ01 > SHVZ01 > SHVZ01. The sequence goes on along the minus strand of JAEULB010000022.1, from coordinate 30,975 downwards.
AACGTCACCGCGGCGATCACCTACATCCACGGGCTGATGATCTACGACAGCCTGATGGCGCTGGACGCCAACCTGACGCCGCAGCCGCAGATGGCGCAGGGCGTCGAGGTCTCGGCGGACAAGCTCACCTACACCTTCACGCTGCGTCCGGGCCTCAAGTGGCATGACGGCACGCCGGTGACCTCGGCCGACCTCGTGCCGTCCTTGAAGCGCTGGATGGCGCGGGCCCCCGTCGGCCAGAAGCTCTCGCCGTCGATCGCGTCGCTGGAGGCGCCGAACCCGAACACCTTCGTGATCAAGCTGAAGGAACCCTACGCGCTCACGCTCTACTCGCTCGGTCTCGCGGGTCCCGTGTTCATGCCGCAGAAAGTGGCGGAGACCGATCCCAACACGTCGATCACGAGCTCGGTCGGCTCCGGCCCCTACAAGTTCGTTGCCTCCGAATGGAAGCCCGGCGCCAAGGTGCTCTACGAGAAGAACAAGGACTACGTGCCGCGCAGCGAGGCGCCCAGCTTCTTCTCCGGCGGCAAGGTGGTGAAGCTCGACAAGGTCGAGTGGACCATCCTCCCCGACGCCAACACCACCGCGGCGGCACTCGGCCGCGGCGAGGTCGATTACTGGAACAACCCGCCGGCGGACTTCGTGAAGATCCTCTCGGCCAACCCCGAGATCACGCTGCAGATCCTGCATCCGCTGGGCTGGATCAACATCGGGCGGACGAACGCGCTGCTGCCGCCGTTCAACAACGTGAAGGCGCGCCAGGCGCTGGCCTATGCCTTCGCCGACCAGACCGAGTTCATGCAGGCGGCCTATGGCGACCAGCGCTGGTGGCGGACCTGCGGCTCCTACTTCGTCTGCGGCACCGCCTACGGTACCGAAGCGGGATCCGAGCCCTATGCCAAGCGCGACATCGCCAAGGCGAAGCAGCTCCTGGCCGAGTCCGGCTACAAGGGCGAGAAGATCGTCGTCGTGAACACCAAGGAGATCCCGGTCATCTACGCACTGACCTCGGTCGCGATCCCGAGGATGAAGGAGATCGGGCTCAACGTCGAAGAGCAGGTGGTCGACTGGAGCGGATTCATCGGCCGCATCCAGAAGAAGGACCCGATCGACCAGGGCGGCTGGAACTTCTTCACCACCAACGGCACCGGCATGACCTTCCACCATCCGCTGACCAACCTCGGCACGCCGATGCAGTGCGACGGCAAGAACTGGTTCGGCTGGCCCTGCGACGAAGCGACGGAGGCGCTCCGGACCAAGTTCCTGAATGCCCCCGACGACGCGTCCCGGAAGGCGGCGATCGAGGTCTATCACCGGGCCTTGATGGAGCAGCAGCCGGCGGTGAACCTGGGACAGGCGGCGTCGCCGGAGGCGTGGCGGAAGAACGTCGTGGGCATGGTGTCGACGCACCTGCCGGTGTTTTGGAACGTGACCAAGAACTAGGAGAGGAGACCACGGTCCCTCGCCTGATGCGTGCCGTTACGCTCGGGAAAAGGAAAGCCCTCCGTCGATGACGGAGGGCTTTTCATATTGTCCCGAGCGGGACCACCAAGCGAGGGTCCGCAGACCCTTTCTTTTAGCTCACCTCATCCAGCGCCCGGCGAATCTCCTCCCGCCTCTTCCGCGCACGGCGCGAGAGCATGTTCAGCCCCTCTATCAGCGCCGAGAACGACATCGCCGCGTAGATATAGCCCTTCGGCACATGCACGCCGAAGCCGTCGGCGATCAGCACCATGCCGATCATCAGGAGGAAGCCCAGCGCCAGCATCACGATGCTGGGGTTCGCCTGGATGAACGCCGAGAGCGGGTTGACGGCGAGCATCATCACCGCGACCGCGACCAGCACCGCGATCACCATGATCGGCACGTCGTCGGTCATGCCGACCGCGGTGATGATGGAATCGACCGAGAACACGAGGTCGAGCATCAGGATCTGCACGATCGCGGCAGAGAACCCGATCGACGCCGCCTTCTTGCTGAACATGGAGTCGCCGGGCACGGGCTCGACCGTGTGATGGATCTCGCGCGTCGCCTTCCACACCAGGAAGAGGCCGCCGGCGATCAGGATCAGGTCGCGCCAGGAGAAGCCGTGGCCGAAGAGCTCGAACAGCGGGTTGGTCAGCTGCACGATCCACGCGATGGTGCCGAGCAGCCCGATGCGCATGATCAGCGCGAGGCCGATGCCGATGCGCCTTGCCTTTGCCCGATGCGCTTCCGGCAGGCGGTTGGTCAGGATCGAGATGAAGATCAGGTTGTCGATGCCGAGCACCACCTCCATCACGATCAGGGTGGCGAGCGCCGCCCAGGCGGTGGGGTCGGCGGCAAGGTGAAGAAGGTCGTCCATGAGGGCTCCGGCGGGGTCGATCCGAGATGGTCTTTGGCGATGGAAGAAGCAAGGGCAATCAAGGATTTCGGCTACCGCTAGACCGGAATGCGCCTCCAGACCTTCCTATAGATCACATTTGAGTTAATTCATTGACAGAATAGACATAAAAGCGTATTAAGGGATTGTTCACTAGTCGGGTCCTAAAAAGGGACCATGACCCTTGCCGCACCCTTCTCCAGCTATATGCGTTTGGGCCGCCAGGCTGCCTTCGGGCCAGCCCTGGCGAGCCCGCGTTTGCGCCTGCGGCCGATGGCGTCCGGCGACGTCGAGCGGATCTACGAGGCCAATCGCGGCCTCAACCGCCGCTATCTCGCCTCGCCGCCGCCGGACCCGGAGAAGCTCGATGAGCTTCGCCGGATGTTCGAGGGCGAGTGGCACAGGTACGGCCTCGGTTACCTGATGGTCTGTCATGACGACGAGACCGTGGGTCATGTCCGTCTCAAATACATTGCCGACCGCACCTCGGGCCGCGCCGCCGAGCTGACCTTCGCGACCGACGCCGCGCATCGCGACAAAGGCTATGCGACGGAGGCCGTCGGCGTCGTGGTCGCCGACGCGTTCGAGCGCGCCGGGATGGACTACGTCGTCGCCTGCATCGATCCGGATGACGAGGCCGCGGCGCGCGTGGTCGAGAAGAACGGCTTCGCCTGGGTCTCCACCGGCAAGATGCATGGCCGCGTGATGCGCCGCTACATCCTGCCCCTGGCGATGTGGCGGGCACAAAGGCGAGCGATGGGCGTGCTGCCGTCGCCTATTGCGACCGACCTTTAGGCTTCGCTCCGCGAAGCCCCTAAAGCGTCCGCATTCTTTCTCTTACACGCGACAGGAACCGGGCCCTCTCCTCGGCGCTGACCGAATCCATTCGATACAGCCGCATGAACACCGGCTTCGCCCTGGGCGCGACCGCGAGCCTCAGCGCGCGCATGTGCACGCGCACGGGATCCAACAACGCCAGCACCTGAAGCGGCGTCGAGCCGCAGGTCGTGATCACCGCCCACACGCGAAGCCCGGTCAGCTTGGCGCGGATCGGCCCGCCCTCCGCGAGGTCGAAGGCGACGCCGGGCAGGAACACGCGGTCGAGCCAGCCCTTGAGGATCGCCGGCAGACCCGACCACCAGGTCGGGAACACGAAGACCAGCGCCTCCGCCCATTCCAGGTCCCGGACCAGCGCCTCCACCGGCTTCCGGTTATCCGGCACGTCCGAGTTGGTACGCCACTCCGGCTCCGAGAGCCGAGCTTCGAACGCTTCCCCGTAGAGATCGAGCGTGCGGAGCTCGTGTCCTGCCTCCTTCAAGCCTGAAAGGGCTGCGGAGAAGACCTCGGCGTTGAAGCCCCGGGGTGACGGATGGGCGAGGATCGTGAGGGTGCGCATGCTTGCGGCAATGTTCTTAGCCTCAGCCGGTTCCCGCGGCTACCGCGCTGCGGCCTTGGAATATTCAAGTATCTGAGACATTTGCCGCTTGAGTGAACGATCATTCATGATGTAACATGCATCAGGTGGGGTGAAGCGGAGATCTTCGCCCATGGTCTTCACGGTCGACTATCAGCTTGTCAGGCTCAATGGCGACGTCGTTCCCCGGATGGCGACGCCTCGGCTTGTCCTGCGCCCGATGCTGGAGAGCGACGTCGAGCGCTATCTCTCGGAGGCCCCGAAGACCGGCGAGGCCGACGTCCTCGGCGGAATGCCGGACCGTCCCGCATACGAAGAGCTTTGCCGCCATCACGCCGGCGAATGGCGCGTGTCGGGCATGGGCTATCTCGTCGTGGCGGAGCGCGCCAGCAACGATGCCATCGGCCATGTGCAGCTGAGGCCGATCGAGCGCGCGACCGGCGCGCGCGCCGCCGAGATCACCTACTCCATCGACCCGCCGCATCGCGGCCGCGGCTATTCCGTCGAGGCTGCCGCGGCGATGCTGCTGCTCGCCTTCGAGATTCTCGGTGTCGATCCCGTCATCGCCTTCGTGCCGATGGACAACGCCGCCTCGTTCGCGGTTGCCCTCCGGCTCGGATTCGAGAAGGTCGGCGAGAACCTCGTGCACAAGAGCATGATGCGACGCATGCTGATGACGCTCGCCCGATGGCAGGCGTCGCCAGCCGCGTCGCTGTCGCGGATCTAGGTGCGCAGCGGCTCGAGAATGGAAACGTAGTTCGCCACCGCCGCGCCGCCCATGTTGAAGATCCCGGCGAGCTTCGCGCCCGGCACCTGGATCTCGCCGGCCGTGCCCGTCACCTGCATCGCGCCCATGACGTGCATGGAGACGCCGGTGGCGCCGACCGGATGGCCCTTGGACTTGAGCCCGCCCGAGGGATTGACCGGAAGCTTGCCGGTCTTCTCGGTCCAGCCCTCCTGGATCGCGCGGAAGCCCTGGCCGCGGGGCGTCAGCCCCATGGCCTCGTACTCGATCAGCTCGGCCACGGTGAAGCAGTCATGCGTCTCGACGAGGCTGAGATCGGAGAGGCCGAGCTTCGCGTTCGACAGCGCCTTCTTCCACGCGACCTCGCAGCCCTCGAAGAGGGTGATGTCGCGGCGGCTCATCGGCAGGAAGTCGTTCACGTGCTCGGCCGCGCGGAACGCGACCGCCTTCCTGGACGCGAGCGCCGTGTCGAGATCGGCCAGCACCACGGCCGCCGCCCCATCGGAGACCAGCGAGCAATCCGAGCGCTTGAGCGGGCCGGCGACGAACGGATTCTTGTCGGAGGCGTTGCGGCAGAACTCGTAGCTCAGCTCCTTCCGCATATGCGCCAGCGGATTGACGGAGCCGTTCTTGTGGTTCTTCGCCGCGATGCGCGCGAGCGCGTCCGACTGGTCGCCGTGCTTCTGGAAATAGAGGTTGGTGATGCCGCCGAAGATGCCGGCGAAGCCGCCCTGGGTCTCGCCCTCTTCCTTGAGGTAGGAGGCGCGGATCAGGCACTCGCCGACCTGCTGGCCGGTGACCTCGGTCATCTTCTCGACGCCGACCACGAGCACGCGCCTGGCCTTCTTCGCCGCGATCGCGTTCAGCCCCTGATGGATCGCCGCCGAGCCGGTCGCGCACGCGTTCTCGACCCGGGTCGCCGGCTTGAACCGCCACTCGTCGTAGGCCTGCAGCGTCAGCGACGACGGGAACTCCTGGCGCACGAAGCCCGCGTTCAGGTGGCCGAGATAGATCGCATCGATGTCCTTCGGCTCCAGCCCCGCATCGGCCACGGCCTCGCGCGCGACCTTGACGATCAGCGTCTCGAGGTCGAGCGCGTCATGCTTGCCGAACGGGGTATGCGACCAGCCGATGATGCAGGCGGACATGGGGGCTCCTGGGGAGAAAGGGGACGCTATCACCCTAACATGGGGGTTGCGGCGGTGCAGCATGGGGCATGCTTGGTCAAGCATTGAGGATTTTTCTCTGAGATTTTTTCTTTACAAGAAATACAGATTGGGTTAGGGTCCGTACTCAACAGAGAAGGCATCGATGGCAAAGATCACCATTCAATTCGCGTCGGTCCTCTACGAAGCCTTCGCAAGCTACGTCAAAGCCTCTGGATTGCAGCGAGACGCTTTTGTCGAAGGGATACTGGAAGCCGAGTTACGTCGACTCGATCGAGCGATGAACGGCAAGGCACCGCTATCGGACAAAGCCCGCAGATATGTTGCGAAGTCGCTTCGGAGTTGGGCAGAGAAGCTTCACGCAAACAGGCAAAGCCGTCCAAAGGACAGCGACTCAAAGGCGATGGTTCTCGTCAACATGACAATCAGCGACGAGATCGCCGAGCAGCTTCAGCGTCGAATAGATGAGTCGCATATGTGTCGGGATGCCTTCTTCAACAGGTTGCTCCTGCTCTTGGTCGGCAGTCCCCGAATCCTGAAATGGATTACGGAACCTCAAGTGGACGACGAAGACCAAGGGTCGATCGAGCTACCGGACCAATCCGAGCCCATTTCGCCAATGAAGGCGATCCGCGATCTCTTGAGAGATCCCCTTCGCGACCTGCATGACCATGCCCAGCGCCATTGGAAGAATAACCTCTGGGAAATTGTCTTCCCCGAGGAATGGCACGGGCTGTCTTGCTGGATTGAGCCCCACAATGTGCCAGGCACACAGGAGGCAAAGAAGCTCAAGCATGCCGTGAAGCGAATATTGCGCGACCCGGAGGCACTCGTCAGGGACTTTGAGCGCGCACTGGAGCGCAAATAGCGAGCCAAAGCATCAGGGAGTAAGGCACATGAGCAATCATCGTGACGCGCGACGGAATTGGGTCGATCTTGGCGGTGAGGTTCTACACGTCCGTGGAACTGGCGAGATTCGCTACGTCCACCCAGCTTTCCCAGCATCCATTCGAGCCAATGCAAGACGAGGTGACGCGCCCGCAATCCTGATGTGCCGCATTGGCCAACTTCGTCGGCTTGAGGGGAACTGAGTCGCGCCCATGCTCACCCTCTACTTCGCCCCCGGCTCGTCCTCGATGGCAGCACACATCGCGCTGCACGAAGTCGGTGCCGCGTTCGAGAGCCGGCCGGTGTTGCTGGGCAGCAAGGGGACGCGGGCGCCGGAATTCCTCGCGATCAACCCGCGCGGCAAGGTGCCGACGCTGGTGGTCGACGGGCACGCGCTGACCGAGGTCGCGGGGATCCTGTTCTACCTCGCGCGCGCCTATCCCGCGGCGAAGCTGCTGCCGGACGGGGATCCGCTGCAGGAGGCGGAGGTCGTGTCGTGGATGTCGTTCCTGGCCTCGGGCGTGCACCCGGCGCGGAGCCAGGGCCTCGAATACGCGCAAGGGATCTGGGCGCTGGCGGAGCAGCGGCTGGGCGGGCGCGACTGGGCCGTCGGCGACCGCTACTCGATCGCCGACATCCACCTGTTCCGGCTGTTCTGGCGCTTCGGATCGTCGCTGAAGCCGGACCCGGCGGCGTTCCCCGGACTCACGCGCCACCATGACCGCATCATCCAGCGGCCGGCCGTGGCGAAGACGATCGAGATCGAGAAAGCGATCGGCTACGCGCTGCCGGCGTAGCCGACGGCGTCGCTAGCGGCCGGTGCCGCGCAGCACGGGGCGCGCCTCTTCCTCGATGCGAAGGGACGCGACCTTTTCCTTCTGCAAGCGCTCGTGGAAGCGGGCGGCCTCTTCCTCGGTCATCGGTGCCGAGCGGCGGTCCTGCTGGTTCGCGGTCCACAGCACGACGAAGCGACGGCGGTTGACGTTCGCCACCTTCACCACGCCGCCATTCTTGTCGGACTTCGCAGCGGTCATTCTCAACCCTCACCCTGCATGCGGCGTATCACCCTGGTCTCGATGCTGGTGGGCGAGAGCTCGACGCCGGTCGGCGTCACCTCGAACACGCCGCGAAACTCGATCGTGCGGCCCTTCTCCCCTTTCGGCCGCGCATGCGCGACGGCGACCACGAAGGGCTCCGACGCCGCCTTCCGCTTCGCCATCTCGCCGACGTCGCCGAAGTCGATCTCGACGAAGGCGTCCCTCTGCCCCTTCTTCGCGCCCTTGGTCGGCAGCGCGTCGGCCTCCTTGGGCGGCGGCGCGCTCCGCCAGCTCGACGCCCAGGCGACGGGCACGGTGTCGACCAGGCGGCCATGCACGCGACGCTCCGCCGTCTGCGTGCGCATCAGGTATTTCAGCTCGTAGCCGTCCACGAGTTCGGGCATAGGAACCTCCGCTCCATGAGCGAGGCGGCGGCGCAAAATACGGCGCCGGGCCTGGCCCGTTCGGGCCCGGCCTTCGCCGTCTCTCCAGGCTGTCTGCTTGGGGGCCGCATTCGGCGGCCTGTCGGGCGCACCATACCGGCGCGGCCCGCCAAAAACCATCTATTTCCAGGACGAGCCGCTTTAAGGCGAGATCACGCTCGCCACCGCCGCGTAATGGGCGCCGGCGCCGAGCAGCACGAAAACGTGCCAGACCGCGGTCGCGAACTTGAGCCGATCCCACAGGTGGAAGACGACGCCCACGGTGTAGATGACGCCGCCGACGCCGATCAGCATCAGCGTCTCTTCCGGCAGCGTCTCCGACAGCGGATCGACCGCGACGACGACGAGCCAGCTGATCGCGAGATAGAGCGGTATCCACAGCCGCTCGGGCCACGACCAGTTGCAGAGCTTGGCGGTTATGCCGAGCAGCGCCAGCGACCACACGATCGCAGTCAGCCCCCAGCTCCAGTATCCGGTGAGGCCCAGCACCGTGAACGGCGTGTAGGTGCCGGCGATCATCGCGAAGATCGCCGCCTGGTCGATGCGCCTCAGCAGCGGCCGGTGGCGACAGTGCGGGCGCATGTTGTAGGCGGCGGAGCAGGCGATCATCAGGAGCGCGCAGACGACATAGATCGCGATCGACGCGAACGCGCCTAGCTCTCCTCGCGACGACGCGTCGAGAAGGAGAAGCGCGCCCCCGATCGGCGCAAGTACCAGGCCAAGCACATGAACAGCAGCATCGGTGCGCAACTCAGCTGGTGTCGGTTCGCGGGAGCAGAACTGGATGGTCACGTAGGCGGTCCTCAAGGCGGTGCTCGTAAAGGACCAACACCTGACGTGTCGGGCGACGTTCCGAGTTACGCGGTGACCGATGCGTGCGGTGTGACCAAAGTGTGCGGAAAGAATTTTCGGACGCTCGCTTAGCGCGGTTCGCGCTCGCGCGAGCGGCGGAACGCACAGCAGGACGGCGGAGCGACGCGGGGACGGCTTGCGAGGCGTTACGCCACCAGGCTCGCGTCGTGAGTTCTTCGCGAAGCGAAGACCGTGTAGTCTTCCCGAATGACACGCCCCCTCATCATCTCCGCCCTCCAAATGGGTCCTACGCAACGCGCGGACTCAAGACGGCACACCCTCGCGCGCATGATCGCGCTACTCGAAAGAGCATCGAGGGACGACGCGAGCCTCGTCGTCTTCCCCGAGCTCGCGTTCACCACCTTCTTCCCGCGCTGGGCGATGGACGACGCGGAGCTGCTTTCGTATTTCGAGCGGGATATGCCATCCGCGCAGACGCAGGCGCTGTTCGACCGCGCGCGGGAATTGAAGATCGGCTTTCACGTTGGGTATGCCGAGCTGACGCCCGACGGAAAGCGCTACAACACCGCCATCGTCGTCGGCCGCGACGGAAGCGTCCTCGCCAAGTACCGGAAGGTGCATCTGCCGGGCACGACCGAGCCGAAGCCGGGACTCCAGTATCAGCAGCTGGAGAAGCGATACTTCCGGTATGGCGATCTCGGCTTCGAGGCTTTCCGCGCGCCGGAGGATCTCGGGAGCGCGATCATGGGCGTCTTGATCTGCAACGACCGGCGCTGGCCCGAGGCGTGGCGCGTGCTGGGCCTCAAGGGAGTCGAGCTGGTCTGCTGCGGCTACAACTCCGCCGCCTACGATCCCTACGGACGGAAGAGCGAGGACCAGGCGCTCCGCACCTTCCATTCGACGCTGGTCGCGCAGGCCAACGCCTACATGAACTCGACCTTCGCGGTCTGCGTCGCCAAGGCCGGCGTCGAGGACGGGGCGGGGTTGATCGGCGGCTCGGTCATCGTCGATCCCAACGGCCGCATCGTCGGACAAGCGACGACGCTGGAGGACGAGGCGATCACGGCAGAGATCGATCTCGACCTCTGCCGTCACGGCAAGGAGAAGATGTTCGACTTCGCCCAGCACCGTCGCATCGACGCCTACGGCCTGATCGCCCAGCAGGTCGGCGTGGTCCCTCCCGCCTGAGGCACGCCCAGGTTCAAATCTATTGCCGAAAAATCACACCTGGTGACGACTTCATCCGGGTAGTCTGCCGGCCTGGAGTCCGGCGCGGCAGCGGATTCCGACATGACATGCGGGACGCGATGCGTCTCGCCAGAGCTCGGCACCTTCCATGGACAGTGCCGAGGTCGCCAGCTCCGAAGCGACTGAGCGCCCCCGTGTGGAGTGATCCGCACGGGGGTTTGCTTTTCCTGGAACGAACGATCGTTCAGCCGACGCGGTAGCTCGATCCGACTCCGGAAAACCCGTTCGCGCCCGGCAACGCACCGCAGCGGCTCGCGTTCTTCCCATGCGAATCATCCACGAAAGGACCGCGCCATGCGCAAGATACTCGGCGCCGCCGCCGTGCTCGCCATTGCTCTTCCCGCCCTCGCGCAGACCACGCCCCCGGGACCGCCCGCGCCGACCGTGCCCGGCCCGATGGGCCAGGCCCAGACGGGTACCGCGCCTGCCGCTCCCGGCACCGCGCCGACCGTCCCCGGCAGCACGCTGAAGCCGGGCATGCCGGATTCGACCGCCACCGCGCCGATTGTGCCGAAAGCCGTGCCGGGCGCGCCGGTCGCCGGCGCCAACAGCTTCACCGAATCCCAGGCCAAGGCCCGCATCGAGGCCAACGGCTACACCAACGTCAGCGCGCTGAAGAAGGACGACCAGTCGATCTGGCGCGGCACCGCGACCAAGGGCGGCAAGCAGGTGTCCGTCGCGCTCGACTACCAGGGCAACGTGGTCGGCGAGTAGCCGGCACCCCATTCCAAGGAGTTCAAGCCATGCCTCGAGTCTATCCCGGTCTTTACGACCGCTACGACGACGCCAGCCGCGCCGTCGCCGATCTCCACGCCGCCGGCGTGCCGGCCGACGACATCAGCCTGATCCGCTCGAACGTCGACCAGAGCTACGTGCCGGTCGCGACCGAACCGACGCCCGCCGGCACTGGCGCCAAGATCGGCACCGTGCTCGGCGGCGGCCTGGGGCTGCTGACCGGCCTCGGCATCATGGCGATTCCGGGCGTCGGCCCGGTGGTCGCCGCCGGCTGGCTCGCCTCCACGATCGCAGGTGCCGCGGTCGGCGCCGTCGCCGGTGCCGCGACCGGCGGCATCGTCGGCGCGCTGACCGAGCACGGCGTCAGCGAGGAACACGCGCATGTCTACGCCGAGGGCGTGCGGCGCGGCGGCACCCTGGTGACCGCGCGCGGCGACGAGACGCTCGGCTCCACGCTGGATCCGATCTATCGGCGCACCGGCGCGGTCGATCCGGACGCGCGCGCGCGCCTCTACAAGGGCGAAGGCTGGACGGCCTTCGATCCCGACGCGCCGCCCTATACGCCCGAGGAGGTCAAGCGCGAGCGCGACCGCCACATCCCGCCCAAGGCGGCGGAGTAGGAGCGCGATCGAAAAGGCCCGTAGATGCGGGCCTTTTCTTTTCAGGCGCCCAGGCTGATCGTCGCCTTCAGGCCGGGATCGTTGTCTTCCAGCGTCAGCGTGCCGCCGTGCAGCCGGGCGACGGCGGCAACGACGCTCAGTCCCAGTCCCACACCCGAGGTCGCGCGGGCGGCGTCGCCGCGGAAGAAGCGCTCGACGACCCGCGGCTTCTCATGGTCGGGGATGCCGGGGCCGCGATCCGAGACGGTAATTCGTGCGCGCCCATCCTCGCCCGCGACCGTCAGCGTCACGACGCTTCCCCGAGGCGCCACCTTGGCGGCGTTGTCGAGCAGGTTTCCGATCGCCTGGGCGATCAGGAACGGGTCGCCCTCGATGCGGTGGTGCGCCGGCGCCTCGACCGCGAGCTCGGCGCCGCGCTCCTCGACGATCGGGCGATAGAGCTCGGCCGCCTCGGCCGCGATCTCGGCGAGGTCGACGGTGCGGAAGCCGGATCGCCGCGTGCCGGAGTCGATCTCGGCGAGACGCAGCAGCGCGTTGAAGATCTCGATCACCCGGTCGACGTCGTCGACCGCTTCTTGCACCTCCTCCAGCGTCGCCTCGTGCGAGGGCCGCGCGCGCAGCAGCGCTTCCAGCCTGCCGCGCAGCTCGGCCAGGGGCGTGCGGAGGTCGTGCGCGACCGCATGTGTCGTTGCCTGCAAACCCTCGATCAGCTGCTGGATCTGATCCAGCATGCCGTTGATCGTCAGGGCCAGCTGGTCGAACTCGTCGCCGGAATCGCGCGACGGCAGGCGGCGCTTCAGATCGCCGCGCACGATGTCGGAGGCGGTGCGGTTGATCTCTTCGATCCGGCCCAACGCGGCGCGGCGCACCAGGAAGCCGCCGACGACCGCGAGCGCGATCGCCGCCGCCGCGGTCCAGCCCAGCGCGTTGAAGACCAGCTCGCGCAGCTCCTCGCGGTCCTCGATGTCGCGCCCGACCAGCAGGCGATAGTTGTTCGGCAGCTGGACGTGCAGGATCCGTGTCGCCCGGCGGCGCTCCTCGCGCACCAGGCTCGCCATGTACCAGCCGGTCTGGTCGCCGACATCGGGCGGCCAGGCGTTCAGGTTGCCGGTCACCGATCGCTTCTGCGGGTCGGTCAGCAGGTAGATCGCGCGCTGGTCGCCGACGCGGCGGATGCGCGTGTTGATCGTCTCGACCGCGCCGGCGAGGCCGAAGTCGCGGAGCCGGTCGCCGATCGCGCGGGTGTCGGCGATGACCGCCGCTTCGATCGCCTGGTCGAGCGTGTCGGTCGTGCGCCACCACAGGAGACCGCCCAGCACCACCGACGACAGGATGAACAGCAGCGCGTAGCCGAGAGCCAGGCGCACGGAGGTGGAGCGCAGGAGGCGGACGGGCGTGCTCGGCGGCGAGGCGCTCACGTCAGCCGGCCGAGATCTTGTAGCCGACGCCGCGGAGCGTCTGCAGCAGCGGCCTGTCGAAGGGCGCGTCGATCTTCTGGCGGAGCTTGGATATGTGCGCGTCGATCACGTTGGTCTGCGGGTCGAAGTGGTAGTCCCACACGTTCTCGAGCAGCATCGTGCGCGTCACCGCCTGCTCGGCGTGGCGCATCAGGTATTCGAGCAGCTTGAACTCGCGCGGCTGCAGGTCGATCGGCCTGCCGGCGCGCGTCACCTCGCGCGCGAGCAGATCCATCCTGAGATCGCCGACGCTGAGCGCTGTCTCGGCGCCCGATGGCTGCGAACGGCGGACCAGAGCGTCGAGGCGCGCCGCGAGCTCGCCGAAGGCGAAGGGCTTGGTGAGATAGTCGTCGCCGCCGGCGCGGAGCCCGCGGATGCGGTCGTCGACCTCGGCCAGCGCCGAGAGGATCAGGATCGGCGTCTTGTTGCCGGTCTTGCGCAGGGCCTCGATGATGCCGAGGCCATCGATGCCGCCGGGCAGCATGCGGTCCATGACGATCGCGTCGTAGGTTTCGCTGGAGGCCAGGAACAATCCGTCGCGGCCGTTGGCGGCATGGTCGACGACGTGGCCGGATTCCTTCAGGCCTTTCGTCACGAAGTCGGCGACGCGCTCGTTGTCCTCGACCAGCAGGATCTTCATTGCGCCTCGAACATGGAGAAACGGCCGGGACGTTTCCGCCCCGGCCGCTTTCCGTTCAGCTTGGTAGGTCAGCCCTGGGCGAGCTGGAGAGCCACATAGTAGGTGGCGCCCTCGCGCATGACCAGCAGCGGCACGGCGGCGCGCTTCTCGTCCTGGGCCTTGCGGATCTTCGCGATCGCCTCGGCCGGGGTCGAGACCGCATCGTCGCCGACGCGGACGATCACGTCGCCGCGCTCGATGCCGCTCTCGGCGGCCTGGCTGTCCGGCGTCACGCGCTGGACGACGACGCCCTTGGCGGTCGACGGCAGGTCGAGCTCCTTGCGTTTCTCGTTCGAGAGCGGGGCAAGTGCCAGGCCGACGGCAGCCCGGCCCGAGGCCGACTGGTCGTCGTTGTCGTTGCTCGATGCCGAGGCTTGCTTGTCGGCCGGCTTCGGTGCGCCGACGGTGACGTTGAGCGTGTGCTCCTTGCCGTCGCGCCACACCGTCATGCGGGCGCTCTGCCCCGCCTTGGTGTCGCCGACCGCGACCGCGAGATCGCGCGGGCTCTTGATCGGGCGGTTGCCGAAGGCGGTGATCACGTCGCCCTGCTGCAGCTTGGCGCGTGCCGCCGGCGAGTCTTCCTCGACCCGGTTGATGAGCACGCCGTCCGCGTTCGGCCGGCCGACGGCGCGGGCGAGCTGGTCGGTCATCGGCTGCATCTGCACGCCGAGCCAGCCGCGGTTGACCGTGCCGTGCTGGCGCAGCTCCGAGACCACCTTCGAGACCAGGTTCGACGGGATCGCGAAGCCGATGCCGACACTGCCGCCGGTCGGCGAGTAGATCGCCGTCGAGATGCCGATCACCTGGCCCTGCTGGTTGAACAGCGGGCCGCCCGAGTTGCCGGGGTTGATCGGCGCGTCGATCTGCAGGAAGTCGTCGTACGGACCCGCATGCAGGTTGCGGTTATGCGCCGAGATGATGCCGGCAGTGACCGAGCCGCCGAGACCGAACGGATTGCCGACCGCGATCACCCAGTCGCCGACGCGCGCCGCATCCGAGTTGCCGAAGGGCAGGTACGGCAGCGGGCGCGAGGCCTCGATCTTCAAGAGCGCCAGGTCGACCTTGTCGTCGCGGCCCTTCACCGTCGCCTGATAGCTGGAGCCGTCGTCCATCGTCACGGTGATCTTGGTGGCACCGTCGACGACGTGGTTGTTGGTCACGATCCAGCCGGCCGGGTCGATGATGAAGCCGGAGCCGGCGGAGCGCTTGGTGCGCCCGCGGTTCTCGTCATCGCCACCCTGGCCGCGCTGCTGCTGCTCGAAGTAGCGCTTGAACATCTCTTCCATCTGCTTCGGCATCTTCGGGAGATTGCGCATGTCCGCGCTGGTCCCGCCGCCGACCCGCTCCTGGGTCGAGATGTTGACGACCGCCGGCTTCACCTTGTCGGCGAGGTCGGCGAATCCGAGCTGCGGGATGCCGTAAGGCGCCGGCACGGTCGACGGGGCGGCGACCGGTGGCGCGACAGTCGCCTGCGACCAGGCATGGGTCGCGATGCCGCCGCCAAGGATGGTGGTGATCAGAAGGGCCGCCGCCAGCGCCTTCGTCTTCGGCGAGCGGCGCGCCCGATCGGTGGACTCAGTCATGTCGATCCTCTCCTCGATTGGGGCGCACCACGCGCCCGGAAATCTCGAAGAAGAGAATGGGGTCGACGGCCTCGCCGTTGCCTTGCCGCCGGATTAAGAAAAATTGAGGAAGTCCGCGGTGGCTAGTTACCCGGCGGGCGGTTCCGGAAGCGTATCAGCTTGATATAGCCGCCGATCCCGGCGTCCTCGATGCCAGCCACGTCCAGGCCGGCGGTCTCGACCACGGTCGCCAGCCTGAGGTCGGAGCGGATCGCCATGGCGCGCGTCGCCGGCGCCACCATCCGATCGAAGGCACCGAGCAGGCCGGTCTCCGCCGCCACGTGGTTCACGACGATGACATGGCCGCCGGGCACGCAGACGCGCCTCAACTCCTGAAACAATTTCGTCATATTCGGCACGACCGCCGCGACATACATCGCGACCACCGCCTCGAAGCTTGCATCCGCGAAGCTCATGGCCTGCGCGTCCATCTCGTGCAGGTCCTGGACGTTGGGCAGGTCCTCGGCGCGCTTTCGCGCGCGGGCCAGCATCTCGGGCGAGAGATCGATGCCGGTCACCTTGATGTCCGCCCGGTAGAGGGGCAGCGAGAGCCCGGTGCCGACGCCGACCTCGAGCACAGACCTGGCCCCGGTCGCGTTCGCGGCCTCGACCGCCATCCTGCGCCCGCGCTCCAGCAGCGGACCGAAGACGGCGTCGTAGACCGTCGCGCCCTTGCCGTAGACGCGACGGATGAGATCGAGATCCATGGAGGTATTACGCGCGGGCCGGCTCGGCCGGCGCGTTGCGGAAATGGATGAGCCGCCAGTAGCCGCCGAGATTGACCCGGCGCACCTGGACGATCTGCAGGCGGGCACCGTCGGCGAGATGCATCAGGCGCACGTCGGGGCGGAAGCCGATGACCTCGGCGAAAGGCCCGCAGGCCTTCTCGATCATGCGCAAAGGCCCGCCGGACGAGGCGAAATGGTTGACCACGACGATGTCGCCGCCGGGCACGCAGACCCGCTTCATCTCGGCGATCAGCTTCATCGGATCGGGCACCACGGAGGCCACGTGCATGGCGACGACCGCATCGAAGCTGCGGTCGGCGAAACCCATGTTCATCGCGTCCATCTCGAGCAGGCCGCCGATGTTGGTCAGCCGCTTGCGGCGCATCCGGGCCTTGGCCCGCTTCAGCATCTCCGGCGAGGCGTCGATGCCGACGACCCAGGAGTCCTTGCGGTACAGCGGCAGCGCCAGGCCGGTGCCGACGCCGACGTCGAGGATGCGCTGGTTGGCCCGCTTGTTGGCGAGCGCCACGGCGTCCTTGCGCCCGGAATGGAAGATCGCCCCCTCGAGCACGTCATAGAGCGGCGAGAGGCGTCGATAGCTGGCGCGGATAACCGACAGGCTGTTCATTTTTTGAGTCGGCGGTCGTACGGCGATGGGGGATCCGGACGGACGGCACGGCTCAGTCGAGCCGATGTTGATCCCATCACAGATTCGAGAGCTTAGGAAGGGCGAAACGGTATTTCGCGGGATATAGTCGACATTGATGGATCCCCTCCGTGAACTCTACTCGGCCAAGCCGGCCGGCTACTTCGCCAATGCCCGGGATGCCGAGGTGGTTCCGCTTCTGAACCGTCCGGCGGACCGCGCGCTGGAACTCGGATGCGGCGACGGCGCAACCCTTGGACGACTGCAGGAACGCGGCATCGTCCGCTGGGCCGCCGGCATCGAGATCGACGCCGAGGCGGCCGACCGGGCCAGGGCTCGGCTCGATCAGGTTCTCGTCGGCAACATCGAGGCGATCGCCGACGAGACTCTGCCTCGGGATCTCGACCTGATCCTCTGCCTCGACGTGCTCGAGCACCTGGTCGATCCCTGGGCGGTGACGCGACGGCTCTCCAAGTGTCTCAGGTCCGGCGGCGTCCTGATCTCTTGCATCCCGAATATCCGTCACGTCGGAACCTTGATGCCGCTCTTGCTGAAAGGCCGTTTCGACTATGCCGAGGCGGGAACCCTCGACCGCGGCCATCTCCGCTTCTTCACCCGGGATACGATCCGCGACCTGTTCCAGCAGGCGGGATTGCGCGTCGCCCGCATCGACGCGCCGGTCATGGGCAAGTCGGCCTGGCTGAACGCGCTGACCTTGGGGCTCGCCCGCGACCTCTGCGCCTATCGCTACTTCGTCAGAGCCGAGGCCCGGTGATCTTCGGCGCGCTTCTCGGCACCGCGGCGACGCAAGCGGCGAACCTGGCGACCGCGATGATCGTCGCGCGCGCGCTCCTGCCGGAAGGGCGCGGCGATCTGCAGCTGGTCGTGCTGTGGCCGATGCTGGCCGCGCAGATCGCGTCCCTGTCGCTGAACGAGGCGCTGCTGGTGCTGACCGCGTCCGGATCGGGCGACCGGCGGCGGTCGTTCGCGGCCGGGCTCTGGATCACGCTGGTGCTGGCGCTCCTCGCCGCCATCGTCGCCGGGTTCTGGCTGGCGCCGAGCGCGCTGGCGCTTCGGCCCAATGACGTGAAGGAAGCCGGACGCCTCTGCCTGTGGCTGGTGCCGGCGACGATGCTGTCCACGTTCTTCCTCGATGCGCTGCGCGGCCGCCTCGATCACCGCGGATGGACCGTGCTTCGAACCGTGCAGGCGCTGGCTTATCTCGCCGGCACGCTGGTCGCCTGGCATCTGGGGAGCGGCCTCGTCGGCTTCGCGCTCGCTTTCGTCGCCTCGCATGGGCTGGCGCTCGCGACATCCGGTCTCAGGCTCGCCGCTCTCGGCGGCTTCGCGGTCGAGGTGCCGGACAAGGCGGCTGCGGCGCCGCTGGTCTCGCTCGGGCTTCGCCTCCATACCGGCTTCGTGATCCAGGTGCTCGGCGGGCGCGTCGATCAGATCGCGATCGCGATCCTGCTCGATCCTGCGTCGCTCGGCCTCTATGCCGCGGCGATGACGCTGGTGCTGGGATTGCTGCAGCTCGCGCAGTCGGTCTCGCAGGCGATGTTCCCCCGCGTGCTGGCGCTGCCCGAGCGCCCGGCCAAGGCACGTCAGGTGCGCCGCACGCTGGCACTCGTGCTCGGCGGCGTCGCGATCGCCGCGATCCTGATGTTCGCGCTGGCGGAGATCGTGATCCGGCTGCTGTTCGGCGCCGCCTTCGCGCCGGCCGCCGATCTCGTGCGTCTGCTGCTGATCGGCATCGTGCCGCATGCGAGCCGCGAGGTGTTCATGCTGGCGCTCAAGGTCGAAGGCCGTCCGCTCGCGATCGGCCGCGCCGAGGCGATGAGCCTCGGATTCTTCGCAGGCCTGCTGGCGCTGCTGGTGCCGCGCTACGGCGCCGTGGGCACCGCCGTCGCCTATGCGGCGACCCAGTGGCTGGTCGCCGGCATCATGGCCTGGCAGTGCCGCGGGCTGCTCACCCTTCGCGGCGGCTGAACAGCACCTTGTCGACGCGCCGGCCGCCGAGGTCGGTGTCCAGCACCTCGGCTTTCCAGCCGTCGCTGACTTCCACGACATCTCCCTCTGCCGGCATCCGCTTGAGCAGGTTGAGCATGAGGCCGGCGACCGTGTGGAATCGCCCGCCGCTCTCGATCCTGATGCCGAACGTCGTCTGGATCTCGTCGATCGTCGTCGTGCCGTCGACGAGATAGGAGCCGTCCGCCCTCGGCGTGATGCTCGGGGCCATCCGCCCGCCTTCCTCGGCGAGGTCGCCGGCGATCGACTCGACGATGTCGGTCAGCGTCAGCAGCCCTTCGAAGCTGCCGAACTCGTCGACGACGAAGGCGATGTGCACGGGACTCTGCTTCATCGCCTTCAACGCATCGAGGATCGAGCTGCTCTCGGGCAGGAACAGAGGCTGTCGTATCGCGCGCTCCACGTCGATCGTCTCGCCGTCGACGACGCGGTCGAGCAGGTCCTTCTTCTGGACGATGCCGAGCGGCTCGTCGAGATTGCCCGAGCGCGCGACGACGATCCGCGAATAGGGGATCGTGCGAAGATCGGCAATGACCGACTTCGGATCGTCGGCGACGTCGATCCAGGCGACCGATCGGCGCGGCGTCATGATGCCGGCGACCGGCCGGTCGTCGAGGCTCAGCAGCCGCGTCATCATGTCCTTGCCGGCGGGATCGATGACGCCGGCCTCGGCACCCTCGGCGATCACCGTCGAGACTTCCTCGGCGGTCACCGTCGCGGCGTCGGTCTCGCGGACGCGGAGCAGCGCCAGTATGAGGGAGGTCGAGGCGGTCAGCACCGCAACGAAGGGGCGGCCGAACGCGGCGATGGCGGACAGCGGCCGGGCGATCCGGGCCGCGACCGTGTCGGCGTGGACCAGCGCGATCCGCTTCGGCGCCAGCTCGCCGATCACCAGCGAGGCATAGGTGATGGCGACGACGACGACGCCGAAGGCGACGGTGTGACCGTAGGGTGCAATCACAGGCAGCGTGTCGAACCAGGCGCCCAGCTTTCCCGCGAGCGTGGCGCCGGACACCGCGCCGGCGAGGATGCCGATCAGGGTGATGCCGATCTGGACCGCTGAGAGAAAGCGGCTGGGGTCGTCCTTGAGCCTGAGCGCCGCCTCGGCGCCCAGGTCGCCGGCCTGGGCCATGGCTGCCAGGCGCGGACGCCGGGACGAGACGATCGCCAGCTCCGACATCGCGAACAGGCCGTTGAGGACGATGAGAAGAAAAACGACGACGAGCTCGAATCCGATCATGGGTCCTTATGTGCCGGCCGACCCCGCGGCCCGGGACCGGCAAGATTAACAGGACGGGACGCCCTGAGGAGACGCACGCCGGCAATTTTAGGAAAGAAACTCCCGCTAAATCTGTCATATTAGTGAAGAAATAAACGAAACCGCCATCCGGCAACCGCCTCGACGGACCCCTGCCCGGTCCCTATCCTCCGCCCAGATGGCCGCCCCGCCCCGCCTCGACATCGTCATCGTCAACTGGAACTCAGGGCCGCAGCTCCGTCGCTGCCTCGAATCGATCGTGCCCGTGGACCGGAGCGGGTTCGATCTGGCCCGGGTGGTGGTGGTCGACAACGGCTCGGTCGATGCCTCGCTGGCCGGGACCCAGAGCCTCGACCTGCCGCTGACCGTGATCGAGCTCGGCCTCAACGCCGGCTTCGCCGCCGCCTGCAACGCCGGCGCCGCGGGATCGACCGCCGACTACATCCTGTTCCTCAACCCGGATGCGGCGCTCTACCGGGATTCGCTGGCGAAGCCGCTCGCCTTCCTGGAGGCGCCGGAAAACGGCGAGATCGGCATCCTCGGCGTCCAGCTTGTCGACGACGACGGCGAGATCAGCCGGAGCTGCGCCAATTTCCTCAGGCCCCGGCACATCATCGCGCACACGACGGGCCTCAACCACCTGGCGCCGAAAGTCTTCCCGCATCACTTCATGATCGACTTCGACCACCGCACCAGCCGGGTCGTCGACCAGGTGATGGGCGCCTTCTTCCTGATGCGCCGGCGCGTGCTCGACGAACTCGGAGGCTGGGACGAGCGTTTCTTCGTCTATCTGGAGGACGTCGACCTGGCCTATCGCGCCCGGCTCAACGGCTGGCTCTCGTACTTCCTCGCCGAGGTCCGGGCCTTCCATCGCGGCGGCGGCGTCTCGCGCCAGGTGAAGGCGGCGCGTCTCTTCTACTCGCTCCGGAGCCGCATCCTCTATGCCTTCAAGCATTTCCATCCGGCAATTGCGGTCCTCGTGCTCGCCGGCACGCTGTTCCTCGAGCCGGTGACGCGCCTCGTCTATGCCGCGCTCGGCAACTCGCCGACCACCGGCGGCGAGACGATCAAGGCCTATTGGCTGCTGCTTCGCGATCTTCCCTTCGTCCTGTCGCTTGCCTGGACCCTGAGGCACCATGCGGATACTTCTGCTCGCGCGCTACGGCCGGCTGGGCGCTAGCAGCCGAGTCCGCTTCGAGCAGTTCCTGCCGCACCTGAACGCGGCGGGGCACGAGGTCGTGTCGGCGCCGCTGTTCGACGACGACTACCTGACCGCGCTCTACAGCGAGGGCAAGCGCAAGACCACCGCGGTGCTCGCCGCCTACGCGAACCGCCTTGGCGTGATCCGCACGCGTGGCCACTACGACCTCGTCTGGATGGAGAAGGAGGCGCTGCCCTGGATGCCGGCCTCGTTCGAGGCCTGGATGCTCCGCGGCGGCCCGCCGATGATCGTCGACTACGACGACGCGGTGTTCCACCGCTACGACCAGCACCCGAGCCCCCTGGTGCGCGGCCTGCTCCACAACAAGATCGACCGGGTGATGGAAGCGGCCTCGGTGGTGGTTGCCGGCAACGACTATCTCGCCGACCGCGCCCGCGAGGCCGGCGCCAGGCGCGTCGTCGTGCTGCCGACCGTCGTCGATCTCGACCGCTACCGCGCGCCGCCGCCATCGGGCGACGGGCCGCCGGTGATCGGCTGGATCGGCACGCCCCTGACCGGAAGCTATCTCGAGGAAGTCCGCGATTCCCTCACGCGCTTCGCCGAGACCGGGGCCGCCAGGCTGATGCTGATCGGTGCCGGCAACGACGTGCTGCCGGGCGTCCCGGCCGAACGCGTCGACTGGCGCGAGGAGTCGGAAGCCTCCGACATCTCGAATCTCGACATCGGCATCATGCCGATCCCCGATGAGCCGTTCGAGCGCGGCAAGTGCGGCTACAAGCTGATCCAGTACATGGCGCAGGCGCGCCCGGTGGTGGCCTCGCCGGTCGGCGTCAACGTCAAGCTGGTGAAGGAATCCCGAGCGGGCTTCCTCGCCTCGACGCGCCAGGAATGGTGGGACGCGCTGCTGAAGCTGGTTTCCGACAGTCTTCTCAGGCGGAAGATGGGCATGGACGGGCGGCGCGAGGTCGAGCGCAAGTACTGCACCGACGTGATCGCGCCCAAGCTGATCGACCTGTTCCGCGAGGTCGCCGGTCAGGCCGAGAGCGCGCGGCGATAGATCTCGAGCGTCGCCGATGCCACCGCGACGTCGGTGTGCTCGGCCTCGACGATCCTGCGGGCTTCGCGTCCCAGCCGGCGGCGCAACTCCGGATCGGCGGCGAGGCGCGCGAGCGCATCGGCCAGGGCTTCCGGATTCTCCGGCGGCACGACGAGCCCGTTGACGCCGTCGCGGACCAGCTCGCGGCAGCCGGGAACGTCGGTGGTAACAAGCGGCCGCGCGCAGGCCGCCGCTTCGAGAAGCGCCTTCGGCACGCCTTCGCCGCCACGCGAGGGCTGCACCGCGATCGCCGCCTCTGCCCAAACCCTGGGGATGTCGCTCCGCTGTCCCCACCACTCGACGACGCCGTCCGCCACCCAGGCGCGGATCTCGCTCTCTGTGACCGAGGTCGGATTGTCGGGATCGGGCGATCCGACCAGCGCCACGCGAAGCGGCGTGCCGCGCTGCTTCAACAGGCGCGCCGCGGCGACCAGGTCGGTGACGCCTTTCAGGCGCACGAGGCGCGCCACCATCGCCGCGACCGGCGTTCCGGGCATCTCTTCCGTCGGCGAGAAACGGCGCACATCGACACCCGAACCCCGGATCAGCACCGAGCGCTCCTCGGCACCGACGCGCGCGGCGCGCAGGGTCGCGAGGTCGTCGCTGTTCTGCAGCAGCGTCCAGACCCGTGGGCTTGCGCTCAAGACACGGAGCGCCAGGCTGACCGGCCCGCGCAGCCACCGGCTGGCCCCGGCCGCGTCGCTGTAGAGGAGGCCGAGACCCGTCAGCGCATTCACGATGACGGGCACGCGCGCAAGCCTGGCGGCGATGGTGCCGAACACCACCGGCTTCAGCGACAGGTGATGGACGATGTCCGGCCGCTCGCGACGATAGACGCCAACAAGATCGAGGATGGCCGCGATGTCGGCGAAGGGATTGCGAAGCCCTCGGCGGAGCCGGACCGGCACCGGCTTGAAGCCTTCGGCCTCGATCGTCTTCGCGTGATCGCCGATCCGCGTCGCCACGACGACGCGATATCCCGCGTCGCGTGCGGCACGTGCGAGCGTCATCCGGTGCGAGACGAAGAAGTAGTCCTCGGCGACGAGGAAGAGCAGCGTCTTCACGCCCACCGCTTCGCCCACGCCTGGAACATCAGCACGCACCAGAGCCGGTGCTGGTGGTTGCGCGTGCCGGCGAGGTGCTCCTCCCATGCGGCCCGGATCGGATCGGCAGCGAGCGCGCCATGCAGCGCCGAAGGCGCCAGCAGCGACTCCGCCCAGTCGCGGAGAGGGCCGCGCAGCCATTCGGCCAGGGGAAGAGCGAAGCCGGTCTTCGGCCGCTCGACCAGGTTGCGCGGCACATAGCGATCGAGCACGCGGCGAAGCGCCCATTTCCCGGTCGAGCCGCGCACGCGCATCGAACGCGGCAGCGACCATGCCAGTTCGATCACGCGGTGATCGAGCAGCGGTGCGCGCGCCTCCAGCCCCACCGCCATGCTGGCGCGGTCGACCTTGGCGAGGATGTCGTCGGGGAGGTAGTCGAGGCTGTCGCGAAGCTGCATCCGCTCGACCGGATCGGCGAGCGCGGCACCGGGTGCAGGAGGCGGGGGATGGGGCGACAGCATCGGCGGCGAATCCCACTGGGTCAGCAGCTGCTCGTGCATCTGGTCCGCACTCTCGGCGCCGAGCACCGATGTCAGCTTCTGCACCTTGTCGCCGAGCTCGCGCGGGCGGACCGACTCCGGCAGGAACGACGCCGCCTCGTCCCAGAAGCGGCCCGGCACCGCCGACGCGAGGCCGGCCGCGAATCCCCGCACGCCCTTTGGGATCTCGAGCACCGGGGCGAGCTGCGCCATCGCGACATGGCGGTTGTATCCGGCGAAGACCTCGTCGCCGCCGTCGCCCGACAGCACGACGACCACATGCTCGCGCGCGAGCCTGCTCACCATGTGGGTCGGGATCTGGGACGAGTCCGCGAAGGGCTCGTCGTAGATCCCGGCCATCGCCGGCACGAGATCCAGCGCGTCCTTCGACGACGCGGTCAGCGTCACGTGGTCGGTGCCGAGATGACGCGCGACCGCCTCGGCATGCCGGGACTCGTCGTGACTCGCCTCGCCGAAGCCGATGGTGAAGCTCTTCGCCTTCGCGGTCGAGGTCGCCTGCATGAGTGCCGCAACGGAAGAAGAATCGATGCCGCCCGAGAGCAGCACGCCCAGCGGCCTGTCCGCGATCGTGCAGCGCTTGACCGCGTCGCGGAGCATCGCGTCCAGCCGCTCGATCGCCTCGTCCTCCGGGAACGTCGCGCGCGGACGCGCGGCGATCTCGGCCAGGCTCCAATAGGGCTCGATCACCGGCTCGGCGTTCGGCGCCAAGGTCATCATGTGCGCCGGCGGGAGCTTCTTCACGCCCGCATGGATCGTCAGCGGCTGAGGCACATAGGCCCGGCGAAAGAAATGCGAGAGCGCGACGGGGTCGATCGCGCCCGGGCAATCGGGATGCGCGCGCAGCCCCTTCAGCTCCGATCCGAACAGCAGGAGGCCGCCGTTCCAGGCATAGTAGAGCGGCTTCTCGCCCATACGGTCGCGGGCGAGCCTCAGCGTGCTTGTCTCGCGATCCCAGAGCGCGATCGCGAACATGCCGACGAGTTTCTGCAATGCCGCCTTGGCGCCCCACTGCGCCGCCGCGGCAAGCATGACTTCGGTGTCGGACTGGCTCTGGAAGCGATGGCCGAGGCTCGACAGCTCCGCCTTCAGCTCACGGTAGTTGTAGACCTCGCCGTTAAAGATCGCGACGAAACGCCCGTCGGCCGAGACCATCGGCTGATGCCCGCCCGGCGAGAGTTCGATGATCGCGAGCCGCCGGAATCCCAGCGCCACGCCCGACGGCCCGTCGACCCAATCGCCATCGTCGTCCGGCCCGCGATGGCGGATCGCCTCCATCATCGCGCGCACATACCCGCTCAGCGCCTCGCTGGACACGCCCCGCCGATCGAGAATGCCGACCACGCCGCACATGCGCGGGACCTTAAGCGGTCAAGGCCGCACGGGCGAGACCCGATAGCTGAGCACCGGCCCGTTCCAGGCGGCGGTGCTGAGGTCGTGCTCCTGGAGGTCGCGCACGCGCGGATGACTGGAGATCACGCGTCGCCAGAAGGCGAGCGCGGCGAGGTTCTTGCGCGCGACCGCGGTCTCCCACTCGCCGGGATACTTCTCGAAGATCGCGTTGACCGCCTGGGTCCCGATGCCGCCGCGCCGGTATTTCCTCAGGATGAAGAACTCGGCCATGTTGCGCTCGACGTGCGCCTTCGCATGGCCGTGCTGGTTCAGCAGTGCGAAGCCGGCGATCTTGTCCTCGACGCGAAGCAGCAGCGGCACGCGGCCTTCTTCCTGCCAGTAGGCGTCGAGATGGGGATAGGCCGGAAAGAGTCCCTGCTCGTCGACGTCGCCGCGCGGCAGCCCCGCCCAGAACCCCGAGAAGTCGTGGGTGTAGAGCTGGAACAGGTTGTCGAAGACGGGGCGCTGGGCGAGCCGCGCGATTTCCAGGGTGACTGAAGGGGGCGTGGGCATGGGGCGCGGACCTTGGCGGTCGCGCGTCATGCGGTCAATAAGACGACGGGTGCGTCAGCCGCTGACGCCGCCGGCAGCGATGCCGAGCGAGGGCTCGGCGAGCTTCGCCGCGAACCAGCTTTCGGTGCGGTCGAGCTCGGCCACCGCATCGGCCAGCATCTCGTAGGAGATCGCCAGCCTCAGATAGCCGTCGCGAAGCTCGGGGTCGCCGGCATGCCCTGCCTGCTGGCGATAGAAGCTCGCCTTCTCTCGGCACCGCTGGGCGTCGTGCGTGGTGACCGGCATTGGGCGAGAAACCCCGCATACGGCGGACAGTTCCGCCTTCTTTGAAAAAAATTCGATGTACCCTGGCGCGCGTCGCAATACATCGAAGACATATTTCGATATATCTTGATTTTCGACATATCTAAACCTATCTTAGACACGTCGGAGCCACCGTGGCCCGATCAACTGATTGGAAAGACTATGTTTCATCGACACGATTCCCATGGCCATCGTCATGACCGCCGCGAGATGCGCGGTTTCGGCGAGCGCGGCTTCGGCCGTCGGCACCGCCACGGACGCGGCGGAAGCGGCCGGCCGTTCGAGCATGGCGAGCTCCGCTTCGTCCTCCTCAAGCTGCTCGCCGAGGAACCCCGCCACGGCTACGAGCTGATCAAGGCGATCGAGGAGCGGATGGGCGGCGCCTATTCGCCGAGCCCCGGCGTGATCTATCCGACGCTGACCATGCTGGAGGAGCTCGGCTACGCCACCGTCGCCGAGACCGAGGGCGGCAAGAAGCTCTACGCCGCGACGCCGGAGGGCATCGCCTTCCTCGGCCAGAACAAGGACACGGTCGAGGCGATCTTCCAGCGCATGCAGTCCGCGCGCGGCAGCTTCGCCGCCCCGCCGATCCTCCGCGCGATGGAGAACATGAAGCTGGCGCTCCGCATGAAGCTCGCCGAGCCCGCGCTCGACGAGGAGCGCATCCGCAAGGTCGCCGCGGCGATCGACGCGGCGGCAGTCGAGATCGAACGCGCCTGAGATCTAGCCGTGGCGCCCGCGGCTATCGATGGGCGCCTGGTCGCGATCGGTCATGCCGTAGTCGCGGATCACGCCGGCGATGCGAAGGCGATAGTCCCTGAAGATGCCGTCGCGCCCGGCCGCTTGCGCGAGCCTGTGCTGCTCGATATTGCGCCAG
Organism: Rhodospirillaceae bacterium; assembly: GCA_016792585.1. Taxonomy (GTDB): domain Bacteria; phylum Pseudomonadota; class Alphaproteobacteria; order SHVZ01; family SHVZ01; genus SHVZ01. The sequence continues at coordinate 4,143 of JAEULB010000022.1, read as the reverse complement.
GCGGCCACCGCCGCCTCGTCGCGCCAGAACGACAGCGACAGCAGCTTGCCCGGTTCGGCGAGCGACTCGAAGCGCTCGACCGAGATGAAACCGTCGATCTCCGCGAGCCTCGGCTTCAGGCTCGCGGCGATGTCGAGATAGGTCTCGCGCCTTCCCTCGGCCGGCCAGACTTCGAAGATGACGGCGATCATGACGAGTTCCTCTTCTCCCTTCGTGCCCCCTCTCCCGGCGCGTCAGCGACGGGGGAGGGTTGGGGTGGGGGCCGCTCCGCGCAGCGGAGCGGTGACGGATACAGCCGATCTCATTGCGCCGCCACCCTCGCTCCGCTCGGGCCCCCACCCTGCCCTCCCCCGCTTCGCGGGAGAGGGTTCCTAAAGGGGGAGACTCAAGCGGCGACCTGCTGCAGGAACGTCCGTTCCTCGGCCAGGATGAAGCGCTCCTTCCTTGCGAACTCGAAGTTCGCCTTGCCCTCGGGATCGGCCTTGATGCGGGCGCGATAGGCCTCGTAGGCGGCGAGGCTGTCGCACGTGATCAGCGCCCAGGCGACGTTGTTGGTGCCTTCGTGCGGCAGGAAGTAGCCCAGCAACCCGCCGCCGCAGCGCGGGATGATCGAGAGCCAGTTCCTCGAATAGGTCTCGAAGGCGTCGCGCTTGAACGGGTCGATCGCGTAGCGGATCAGCACGGTCACGGTCATCGGTGTCTCCTCGTTGAATGGCGCGACCCTACCGGCGCGGTCGAGACGACGTTTCGGCCCGCACCGAAGCTTGGCGGAACCTATCCGGTCTGATATCATTGCTATCAACGCTATCGATTTGGACCCATGCCCAAGAGCATCGTCATCCGCAATCTCGACGACGAGGTCGCCTTCAAGATTCGCCTCCGCGCGGCCCGTCATGGGCGCTCGATGGAGGCGGAAGTCCGTGAAATCCTTAAGCTTACCGCCCTGGCCGAGCCTGGCGGGGACTTCTGGGAGCGGGCGGCGAAGCTTCGGATGGCGACGCGCGAGGCCGTGCAGACCCCGGCCGAGGCTCTGCTCCGCGAGTCGCGGGAGGAACGATGAGACCCAAGCTCGAGCGAGGCTGCGTCGTCGACGCCAGCGTCGTCATCAAGTGGTTCGCCGACGAGCCGCTGAGCCAGGCGGCGATCGCGCTCCGCGACGTGCCGCTGCATGCGCCAGACCTGCTGACCGCCGACTGCGCCGAGATCCTGTGGCGGAAGGCGCTCCGCCACGAGATGACGGAGGCCCAGGTCGACGAGGCGGCCGAGCTGCTGCAGCAGGCGCATATCGGCCTTCACCCGACTCGCTCGTTGATCGAGCAGATCCTGGGGTTCGCGCGCACCCTCAAGCACCCGACCCGCGACTGCGCCTATCTGGCGACCGCCTGGCTGCTGGAGATCCCCTTGGTCACTGCCGACGAGCGCCTCGCTGCCTTCGTCCGCGCCGGATCGGCCGAGCAGACCAACCTGCCCACGGTGCTGCCCTTGAGGCTGTTTCAGGCCTAGCCCGCCTTGCCCCATATTGCACCTGCGTGATATAGCCCGCCGGCCTTCAAATCCCTTTGAAATCCGGCCGGTTCATGGACATCCAGGCGACCTCGATCCCCGAGGTCAAGATCATCGCGCCCAAGAAGTTCGGCGACGCCCGCGGGTTCTTCTCCGAGACCTATAACCAGCGCGCCTTCCATGCCGCCGGCATCACCGATGTCTGGATCCAGGACAATCATTCGATGTCGGGTCCGAAGGGCACCGTGCGCGGGCTGCACTACCAGATCGAGCCGACCGCCCAGGCGAAGCTGGTGCGCGTGGTGAAGGGCGCGATCCTGGATGTCGCGGTCGACATCCGCAAAGGCTCGCCGACCTATGGCCGCCACGTCGCCTGCGAGATCTCGGCCGATGCCTGGAACCAGATCTATGTGCCGGCCGGCTTCGCGCACGGATTCTGCACGCTGATGCCCGAGACCGAGGTCCTCTACAAGGTGACGGCGCTCTATTCGAAGGACGACGAGTTCGGGATCCTCTGGAACGACCCGGCCCTCGGCATCGACTGGCCGATCAAGCCGTCGGACGCGCTGCTGTCGGACAAGGACAAGATCCTGCCGACCTTCGCGAACGCCCCGGTCCATTTCACCTACTCAACGTCATGAGCACGATCCTCGTCACCGGCGGCGCCGGGTTCATCGGCTCGGCGGTCGTCCGCCAGCTCCTCAAGGAAGGCGCGTCCAAGGTCGTCAACCTGGACAAGCTGACCTATGCGGCCAACCTCGCCTCGATCCCGGGCACGGACGGCAATCCCCGCTACGTGCTGGAGCGGGTCGACATCTGCGACGCGGCCGAGGTGCAGCGCGTGTTCGCCACGCACAAGCCCGACGCGGTGATGCATCTGGCGGCCGAGAGCCATGTCGACCGCTCGATCGACGGGCCCGGCGCCTTCATCCACACCAACGTCATCGGCACCTTCAACCTGCTGCAGTCGGCGCTCGGTCACTGGCGTGCGCTCGAAGGTGCGGCGAAGGACGCGTTCCGCTTCCTCCACGTCTCGACGGACGAGGTCTACGGATCGCTCGGCCCCACCGGCGCCTTCACCGAACACACGCGCTACGACCCGCATTCGCCGTATTCGGCTTCGAAGGCGTCGTCCGACCATCTCGCGCGCGCCTGGTGCGACACCTATGGGCTGCCAGTGCTCGTCACCAACTGCTCGAACAATTACGGGCCCTACCAATTCCCGGAGAAGCTGATCCCGCTGATGGTGCTGAAGGCCATGCGCGGCGAAAAGCTGCCGGTCTATGGCAAGGGCGACAACATTAGGGACTGGCTCTACGTCGAGGACCACGCGGCGGCGCTGCGCCTCGTCGTTAAGCGCGGCAAGCCCGGCGAGACCTACAACATCGGCGGCCGCGCCGAGATGCAGAACATCGAGGTGGTGAAGACCATCTGCAAGCTGGTCGACGAGCTTCGCCCGGGCAACAGCCCGCGCGAGGATCTCATCACCTACGTCAAGGACCGCCCGGGCCACGACCAGCGCTACGCGATCGACGCCTCCAAGATCGAGCGCGAGCTGGGATGGAAGCCGTCGCTCGGATTCGACCAGGGCATCCGCCAGACGGTCGAGTGGTACATCGGCCGCGAGGACTGGTGGCGCCCGATCCTCGACGGCCGCTACCAGGGCGACCGCCTCGGCTTGAAGTCATGAGGCTGCTGGTCACCGGCGGCACGGGCCAGGTCGGCGAGGCGCTGATGCGCCTGGCGCCGAAGCTCGGCGTCACGGTGATCGCGCCCGGCCGCGCCGATCTCGACCTCGCGAATCCCGGCGCGATCAAACTGCCCGACGGCATCGACGGCGTGATCAACGCCGGCGCCTACACCGCCGTCGACAAGGCGGAGAGCGAACCGGCGCTGGCCGAGACGATCAACGGGATCGCTCCCGGCGTGCTGGCGACCCAAGCGGCGAAGCGCGATCTGCCGATCGTGCAGATCTCGACCGACTACGTCTTCGACGGCACCAAGACCGAGCCGTATCTCGAGACCGATCCGGTCAACCCGATGTCGGTCTATGGCCGCACCAAGGAGACCGGCGAGCGTGCCGTGCGCGAGGCCAACCCGCGCCACGCGATCATGCGGACCAGCTGGGTCTACGCCGTTCACGGCAACAACTTCGTCAAGACGATGCTGCGTCTGGGCAAGGAGCGCGACCAACTCAAAGTGGTCGCCGACCAGACCGGCGCGCCGACCTTGGCCGACGACATCGCCGCGGCGGCGGTGCTGATGGCGAAGGCGCTGACGGCGAGCAACGCCGGCACCTATCACTACACGGCCGAAGGCGCGGTCACCTGGCACGGCTTCGCTCAGGCGATCTGGGCCAAGGCCGGCCTTAGGCTCGGCCGGCAGCCGAAGATCGATCCGATCCCGACCTCGGGCTATCCAACCCCCGCCAGGCGCCCTAAGAACTCGCGTCTCGACTGTTCGAAGACCGTCGCCGCCTTCGGCGTCGTCAGGCGTCCGTGGGAACGGGCGCTGGACGAGACGCTCGCCATCCTCCTAGAAGAAAAGCCATGAAGGGCATCATCCTCGCCGGCGGCAGCGGCACGCGGCTCCACCCGCTGACCTTGGCCACGTCCAAGCAGCTGCTGCCGGTCAACGACA
>JAEULB010000008.1 GCA_016792585.1 Rhodospirillaceae bacterium | reverse complement strand
TTCTACCGGATGGACATCGACAACCAGTATCCGTACCGGGTCTACGCGACGCAGCAGGACAACACCTCGATCTCGGTGCCGAGCGCCTCCGAATGGGGCGTGATCACGCTGTCCGACTGCACCTATCCCGGCACCGGCGAGAGCGGCTTCATCGCGGTCCATCCCGAGGATCCGAACATCGTCTATGTCGGCGCGGTGGGGTCGAGCCCGGGCGGCGCCGGTGCGCTCCAGCGCTACGACCACCGCACGCGCCAGATGCAGCTGGTCAACGTGTGGCCGGAAGAGTCGACCGGCATCGCACCGAAGAACATGAAGTACCGCTTCGCCTGGACTTTCCCGCTGGCCTTCTCGCCGCACGACTCGAAGACGCTCTATGCCGGCGGCAACCGCGTCTTCCGCACGCGCGACGAAGGCATGAGCTGGAAGCCGATCTCGCCGGATCTCAGCCTCAACGATCCGAAGCGCATGGACTACTCCGGCGGCCTGCTCACCCACGACACCGCCGGCGCCGAGGTCCATGCGACCTGCGCCTCGGTCGTCGAGTCCATCCATAAGAAGGGCGAGATCTGGGCCTCGACCGACGACGGCCTGGTCCATGTCACGCGCAACGACGGCAAGACCTGGACCGACGTGACGCCGAAGGGCATGCCGAAGCTGGCCTATGTCGGCTGCGTCGAGGTCTCGCCGCACAATGCCCGGACCGTCTATGTCGCCGCGACCCGCTTCAAGGCCGCCGACTACAAGCCCTATCTCTTCCGCACCGACGACGGCGGCAAGAGCTGGAAGTCGATCAACGGCAACTTCCCGAAGGACGAGATCACCCGCGTGATCCGCACCGATCCGGTGAAGCCCGGCCTGCTCTATGTCGGCACCGAGACCGGCGTCTTCTTCTCGGTCGACGACGGCGCCACCTGGACGCGGATGGAAGGCGGCTTCCCCTGCGTGCCGGTCTACGACCTCAAGCTCAAGAACAGCGACCTGGTCGCCGCCACCCATGGCCGGTCGTTCTGGATCCTCGACGACGTGACGCCGCTGCGCGAGCTCACGAGCAATCCGAAGAAGGCCCAGCTGGTGACCCCGCGCGAGACGGTGCGCAACCGTCTCGCCTGGAGCGCCGGCATGAGCTTCACCAAGACCGGAATCAGCTACAGCCCGGCCTTCGGCATCGGCGCCTCGACCGAAGGCTTCGAGCGCGTCGACGGCAGCCGCTACCGCCACTATCTCGACGTCGGCGAGAACCCGCCGAACGGCGCGATCGTCTACTACTGGCTGCCCAAGGACTCGGACAAGCCGGTCGTGCTCAGCTTCCAGGAGCCGGGCGGGCGCACCATCGTCAGCTATCGCAGCGACGACAAGGACGCGCCGCACCACAAGCGTCCGGGGGCCAAGGCCGGCCTCAACCGCTTCGTCTGGGACCTGAAGCATGGCGGGCCGACCAAGCTCGACCACTCGCTCGTCGTCCGGAAGTACAAGCCCTTCGCCGACGAGGGCGGCGATCCGGCCGGCCCGGTGGTGAAGCCGGGCTCGTACCGGGTGACGCTCGAGATCGACGGTCAGTCCCAGGCCGCCGACTTCGCGGTGGTGAAGGACCCGCGCGTGAAGACCTCGAAGAAGGCCTTCGACGAGCAGTTCGCGCTGCTGCAGGAGCTCTACGGCAACCTCGGCTCGCTGAACGGCGCGGTCAACCGCATCCGGCTCCTCAAGCGCCAGCTCAACGACCTGCCCAAGCGGCTCGGCGAGAAGGACAAGGGGCTCAAGGAGAAGGCGACCGGGCTGATCGGCAAGCTCGAAGCGATCGAGGGCGTGCTGGTCGACATCAAGCGCGAGACCCCGCGCGACGTTCTCCGCAACCCGGCCGGCCTCAACGACACGCTGAACGACGTGATCAGCGTCGTCGCCATCGCCGACGCCGCGCCCACCGCACAGGCCCGTCTGGTCGCCCAGGAGGTGATGGGCACGGTCAACGGCGAGATCAAGAAGCTCGACAAGCTGATTGCCGGCGACGTCCAGGCCTTCAGCGCCGCGCTTCGCGACGCAGGCCTCGACGTGCTCGGGGTGTCACGCACCTGACACGGGAGCCGGGCGGCGATTCTTCAAAATCGCCGCCCGGCGCGCCGTCGTGCCGTCGCCGCTGTTATAGATTCGTGACTGTTTTATAAAGCTTGCGCGAGAATCCCCTTGTGCACCGGGGGGATCCCACTAAATTCCGCCGCAGACGCACTCGCACGTGCCTATGGCCCTTAGAGGTTATGCAACGACGGTACGCGTCCTTTTTGGAAACCCGGCTGTAGAGCCGGGCTGGCTAAAGCCGGAACCGAGAGGGAGGTGACTATGATTGCAGCCGGGGGCGGGCGTGCCGTCCGTCTACGAACCAGGAAATCCGCCGTCTCAGACAGGGTGCAACAGGCCCGCCGACGTGCCGTCGCGCTGGTGCCGCCCCAACCTCCCGCCGTCGCCCAGGGCGAAGTCACTGCCAAGATCGCCCGCTACCTCGCCGAAAATCCCCTCACAGACCCGACCCTCGTGATCGACCTCGATGTGGTCGAGCACGCCTATCTG
>JAEULB010000205.1 GCA_016792585.1 Rhodospirillaceae bacterium | reverse complement strand
CGGAAGCCTCAATGGATTGCAGCGCGGGTTGCGGACGGCGCGAAGAGCGCTCTCGGCCGCGGCGCGGAAGAATGCATCCGATGTCATTCTCGACTCGTCTACCACGCGGACATTGCGGACGGTGGCGTCCGGATTCATGTCAACCTGAAGCTCGACCACAAGGTTCCGCGCGTCGCGGGCGCCGGCGGGCACGTTCCAGCATTGCGCGATCTGCGAGCGGATCGCGTCGAGCTCGCTCAAGGTGAGCTGGCCCTCGGTCATCGGCCTCGGCGGCGGCGAGCGGTTGGGCGTCGGCGGCAGCGCCGCCTGCTGCTGGGGCTGCGGCTTCGGCGGCTCTGGCTTCTTGGCCTCCTCCTTCGGAGGCTCGGGCGCCGGCTTCTTGTTCGCCAGATCCTTCAGCAGACGATCGAAGGTGTCGTCGCGCTTGGGCTGAGGCTTCGGCGGCTCCGGCTTGGGCGGCGCAGGCTTCGGCGGCTCGACCTTGGCGACCGGCTTTGGCGGCTCGGGCTTGGGCGGCTCGACCTTCGGCGGCTCCGGCTTCGGCTCTGGCTTCGGCTCGGCGATCTTCGGCGCAGGCTCTGGCTTCACCTCGGCCGGCTTCGGCGGCTCGGGCTTGGGCGGCTCAGGCTTCGGCTGCTCGACCACCTTGGGCGGCGGCGGCGGGGCAGGAGGCGGTGGTGGCGGAGGAGGCGGAGGCGGAGGTGGGGTCTCCACCACCTTCGGCGGCTCGGGCTTGGGCGGTTCGGGTTTCGGCGGCTCCGGCGGCGGCTCCACTACCTTGGGCGGCTCGGGCTTCGGCTCCACCTTCGGCGTCGGCGGCGGCAGGTTCGTCACCTTGGCGATGGTGACGATGTCGACCAGGAGCGGCTTCTCCAGCACGGGATCGGGCTTCGCCAGCACCGGCAGGCCAAAGAAGGCCAGCAGCACGACGAAGACGTGCAGCAGAAGCGAGAATGTCGCTCCCTTGGTCATCGCGTCAGTTGGTCCGTCGCTGCGGTTGCGTGCCGCGGGCGGGGGGCGTCGCCGGCTGCTGCGACTGCGGCATCTCGGCGATCAGCGCCACCTTGTCGAAGCCGGCGGAGGAGACGAGGCCCATCACCTCCATCACCCGGCCGTAGTTGATGGCCTTGTCGCCGCGCACGAATATCCGCTGGTCGGCCTTGTTGCGGACGATCGCCTGCAGCCGCGGGACCAGCTGGTCCTCGGCGACCTCGGATTCCTGGATATAGATCTGGCCCTGGCCGTTGACGGTGATCGTCAATGGCTCGACCTGCTCGTTGATCGTCGCGGCCGCGGTCTTCGGCAGGTCGACCGGCACGCCGACGGTGAGCAGCGGGGCCGCGATCATGAAGATGATCAGGAGGACCAGCATGACGTCGACCAGCGGCGTCACGTTGATCTCGGCCATCGGCGTGTAACGCGTCCGGCCTTTTCCTTTCTTGAGGAGGGCTGCGGCCATCGGCTGCTACTCCGCCTCGTCGAGCTGGCGCGAGACGATCGCGGCGAACTCGGCGGCGAAGCCTTCGAGACGCGAGGTGTAGCGGCCGATGTCGGAGGAGATCTTGTTGTAGGCGATGACCGCCGGGATCGCCGCGATCAGTCCGAGCGCGGTCGCGAACAGCGCTTCCGCGATACCGGGCGCCACCACCGCGAGCGAGGTGTTCTTGGTGAGCGCGATCGACTTGAAGCTGTTCATGATGCCCCAGACCGTGCCGAACAGGCCGATGAACGGCGCCGTCGATCCGACCGAGGCGAGGAAGGTCATGTAGCGCTCGACCTGGTTCATCTCGCGCTGGAGCGTGATCTGCATCACCTGCTCGATGCGCTGACGCAGGCTGGCGCGCATCGGGCCGGATCCGACCAGGCCCTTCGCCGCCGAACGTCGCCACTCGCGCATCGCCGAGGAGAAGATCGCGCTCATCGGTTCTTCCGGCCGGCTGCCCAGCCGGTCGTAGAGATCTTCCAGCGGCGCGCCCGACCAGAACTGCTCTTCGAAGTCGCTCGCCTGAGCCTGAAGTCGGCGGAGCCGCATGATCTTGTCGAAGATGATCGCCCAGCACCAGAAGGAGGCGAGGACCAGCATCACCATCACCGCCTTGACGACATAGTCGGCCTGCAGGAACAGGCCGATGATCGACATGTCGGTCGGGCCGGCCGATCCGGCGAGGGTGACGGCGTTGACGAGCTTGGGTTCCATCTAGTCGTTCACTCCTACGGCGGTTGCCGCCGCCATGGCGGTCCGCAGATTCTTGGGCAGTCGCGCCGGCCTTCCGCTTCCGTCGATGCAGGCAACAACGAGCTTGAGCCGCGCGACTTCGTCCGTTTCGCGCCGGATGACCTGCTCGGCCACCAGCGACGCGCCGCCGACCTCCAGGATCCGGGTCGCGACGTCGAGAACGTCGTCGAGCCGGGCGGGGCGGCGGTAATCAATTTCGCACCGGGTCACGGCGAAGCCGAGGCCGGTGTCCTTACGCCAGGCGTCCTGCTGCACGCCAAGGTCGCGCAGCCACTCGGTCCGGGCCCGTTCAGCGAACTTAAGGTAGTTGCTGTGGTAGACCATCCCGGCCGCGTCGGTGTCTTCGTAGTAGACGCGTATGGCAAAACGATGGCTGGGATCAGACATCGTCCGATCCCGTCGGCAGCAGATCGAACTGGGCCTGGGAAACGCTCGTCGGCACCGGCAGACCGAGCTGTCTGTAGCCCTGGGCCGCCAGCATCCGTCCGCGCGGGGTGCGCTGCACCAGGCCCTGCTGCATCAGATAGGGTTCGATCACGTCCTCGATCACGTCCCGCTGCTCGGAGAGCGCCGCCGCCAGCGTCTCCACGCCCACCGGGCCGCCGCCGTAGTTTTCGATAATGCAGGTGAGGTAGCGCCGGTCCATCGCGTCGAGGCCGGCGCGGTCGACCTCGAGCCGGGTCAGCGCGCCGTCGGCGGCGATCGCGTCGACGATCTCCCGTCCGGCGACCGCGGCGAAGTCGCGGACCCGGCGAAGCAGGCGACCGGCGATGCGGGGCGTGCCGCGGGCACGACGCGCGATCTCGCGCGCTCCGTCTTCGGTCATCTTGATGCCGTGGATTCCGGCGGCGCGGCTGACGATCGAGACCAGCTCGTCGACTTCGTAGAAGTTCAGGCGGAGCGGGATGCCGAAGCGTTCGCGGAGCGGTGTGGTGAGGAGCCCTGAGCGCGTCGTCGCGCCGACCAGCGTGAACGGCGGCAGGTCGATGCGGACAGACCGTGCCGCCGGGCCTTCGCCGATCATCAGGTCGAGCTGGAAGTCCTCCATCGCCGAGTACAACATCTCCTCGACCGCCGGGTTCAGGCGGTGGATCTCGTCGATGAACAGCACGTCGCGTGCCTGCAGGTTGGTCAGGATCGCGGCGAGGTCGCCGGCCTTGGCGATGATCGGACCGGAGGTCGCGCGGAAGCTGGCGCCGAGCTCGCGCGCGACGATCTGGGCGAGCGTCGTCTTGCCGAGGCCGGGCGGTCCGTGAAGCAGCACGTGGTCGAGCGCCTCGCCGCGGGCCTTGGCGGCGGCGATGAAGACCTTCAGGTTCTCGCGCGCCTGGCGCTGGCCGACGAAGTCGTCGAGGCGCTGCGGGCGGATCGAGGCCTCGATCGCATCGGCTTCGACCGGATCGCCGGTGACCAGGCGCGTGGTCTTGGGCGAGCCGGTCACTTAGAGAGCTCCCTGAGCCCGGCGCGGATCAGGTCCTCGAGCTTCGGCTTGGCGCCGACCACCTGGCTCGCGCTCGCGACCGCACCGAAAGCCTCCGAACGCCCGTAGCCGAGATTGACCAGTGCGGAGACCGCGTCGGCGGCGACGCCGATCGACGGATCGAGCTTCTCGCCGGCGGCAGGCACCTTCGCCTGCGCCTTCGCGGCGTGGCCGAGCATCAATCCTGCGGCCTTGTCCTTGAGTTCGGTCGCGATGCGTTGCGCGAGTTTGGGCCCGACGCCGTCGGCGCGGGTGAGCAGCGCCTTGTCCTGGGCGGCGATGGCGCGGACGAGATCGTCGACCTCGAGGGATCCAAGGATCGCCAGCGCGATGCGCGCGCCGACGCCCTGCACCTGGGTCAGGAGGCGGAACCAGTCGCGCTCGGCCGCCGAGGCGAAGCCGATCAGCCGCAGGCTGTCCTCGCGCAGCAGAGTCTCGACCACGAGACTCACCTGGCCGCCGACCGCCGGCAGACGCGCCAGCGTGCGCGAGGCGCATTCGACAAGGTAGCCGACACCCGCGCAGTCGATGATGGCCCAGCTCTCGCCGGTGGAGTCGAGGCGACCGGTCAGCTTCGCGATCATGCGAGCGCTCCGGCCATGACGGCGCGCCGGGTCGCGGCGTGATGGGCGTGGCAGATCGCGATCGCGAGCGCGTCGGCGGCGTCCGCACTGGACGGCTCGGCGCCGGGCAGCAGCATCCGCACCATGCGGCCGACCTGCTCCTTTTCGGCATGACCGGATCCGACCACCGACTTCTTGATCAGGCTCGGCGAGTACTCGGCGACCGCGAGCCCGGCGCGCGCCGGCGCCAGGATCACCGCGCCGCGCGCCAGGCCCAGCTTCAAGGTCGAGCTCGGGTTCTTGTTCACATAGGTCTCTTCGACCGCCGCCTCGTCGGGGCTGAAACGCTCGATCACCTCGGTCACGCCGTCATAAAGGCGCACCAGCCGTTCGGCGATCGTGCCATCGCCGGAGTCGATGCGGCCGGAGGCGATGTGGCGAAGACGGTTGCCCTCGGCATCGACGATGCCCCAGCCGGTATGACGGAGACCCGGATCGAGGCCGAGGAGACGCATCTCACCCGGCCAGCTTCTGAAGGACCGCGTCGGCGACCTCGTAGTTGCCCCAAACGGTCTGGACGTCGTCGTTGTCCTCGAGCGTCTCGATCAGCTTGAACAGCGATTCGGCGCCTGCTTCGTCGACTGGAACCGTCGTCGTCGGGCGCCACGCGAGCTTGGCGCGTTCAGGCGCACCGAACTTCGCTTCAAGCGCGTCACGCACCTGAGCGAATTCGTCGACAGTGGTCACGATCTCGTGAACCTCGCTGCTGGACTCGACGTTGGTCGCGCCGGCTTCGAGCCCGGCCTCGAACATCGCATCCGCACTGCCGGCGCCGGCAGGGAAGGCGATGTCGCCGACCCTCTCGAACATGAAGGAGACCGAGTTGGTCTCGCCGAGCGCACCGCCGCCCTTGGAGAAAGCTGACCGGATTTCCGAGGCAGTCCGGTTGCGGTTGTCGGTCAGCGCCTCGACGATCAGGGCGACGCCGCCGGGGCCGTACCCCTCGTAACGGACTTCCTCGTAGTTGGCGTCGTCGCCGCCGCCGGCGCCCCGCTTGATCGCCCGCTCGAGGGTGTCCTTGGGCATGTTGGCGCCGCGGGCCGCCGTGATCGCGGCCTTGAGCCGGGGATTGGCCGACGGATCGGGCGCCCCTACCCGGGCCGCCGTGGTGAGCTCGCGGATCAGTTTGGTGAAGAGCTTGCCCCGCTTGGCGTCCTGAGCGCCTTTGCGGTGCATGATGTTCTTGAATTGGCTATGTCCTGCCATTCCGCCCGGCCGAAGAGTTCGTATTGAGATTCGGTGCTTATACCAAATCTAGTGGTTATAAGCACCTATGGCGTGTTTCACGAGTAAAGTCTCATTGTGGCCAGATTGGGGCCGCCGGCTCCCGAAAAGGGCCGGAACCGGCCGCCAACCTCGCCTAGGCACGCCGTCACACATCGGTATACATTCCGGCAAAACGCCGGGGGAAGGACGAGGCGGGGGATGAGCGAGCCGGCAGGAGCCGCCTCAGCATGATGGGCTATCGGCTCGATCGACTGGCGGTGCTGATCGTCGACGACAACCAGCACATGCGGAGCCTCGTGCGGACGATCCTCGAATCCCTCGGGGTCAGCCAGATCCTGGAAGCCAGGGACGGCAGCCATGCGCTCGAGAAGATGGGCCAGGCGCAGATCGACCTGCTGATCGCCGACTGGAACATGGAGCCGATGGACGGGCTCGAACTCACCCGGCATCTGCGCAATTCGCCGGAAAGCCCCGACCAATTCGTGCCGGTCATCATGCTGTCGGGCCACACCGAGCGGGCCAGGGTCATGCAGGCGCGCGATGCCGGCGTGACCGAGTTCATGGCGAAGCCGGTCTCGGCGCGCTCGCTCTACGCCCGCATCGTCTCGATCATCGAGAACCCGCGGCCGTTCGTCAGGACCAACGATTACTTCGGCCCCGACCGGCGCCGCCAGATGCTGCCGTTCGAGGGGCCGGAGCGGCGGAAGCCCGGGGGCGGCGGAGCGTCGGGGCACGGACAGGCGGCCTTGAGCGGTGATCAGCAGGCCGCGTTGAAGCGGACCAAGGACACCATCAAGTCGATGCAGAAGTCATGACGCGTGGAGCGTACTAGGAGAATGTCATGAGCGGCGACAAGCCGAAGGGCGCGGTCGAAGTCATCCACCCGCCGAACAAGATCAAGGCCCGGGTCGGGCCGGCCGGAAAGGGCATGGATCCGAACCTGCTGGCCAGGGCCGAGGCGGCGATGGCGAAGGCGCAGGAGCAGGTCGACTTCCCGGCGCAGGCGAATCCGGAACTCGCGCGCGCCGCCGAGGTCGTGCAGCTCCTGCTCAGCGATCGCGAGAACCAGGCGAAGCACCTGTCGACGCTGTTCAACATCGTCCACGACCTGCGGGGCGGCGGCGGCAACTTCGGCTACCCCCTGATCACGCGCATCGGCAGCATGCTGTGCCGCTATCTCGAGGGCCGCAACACCGTCGGCATGGCCGAGGTCGAGGTGCTGCGCTCGCTGGTCGACGCCATGCGCGCGATCATCGCCAACAAGCTGAAGGGTGACGGTGGGCAGGTCGGCCAGGAGCTCTGCGCCGGCCTCGAGCGTCTGGTCGGCTAGACCCTAGCCGGCCCGGCGCAGCTCGGGCTTCCAGTCGATCAGCCGCTCGCCGGGCAGGTGCACCGAGACGACGGTGCCCTGGCCTTGCACGCTCTCGAGCGTCAGCGATCCGCCGTGAAGCTCGGCGAACTGCTTGGCGATCGGCAATCCCAAGCCGGTGCCGCTCGTCGCCCGCGTGATGTCGTTGTCGACCTGGGCGAAGGGGATCAGCACCCGCGGCAGGTCCTTGGCCGCGATGCCGACGCCGGTGTCGGCCACGGTCATGCGGAGATCGCCTTCCGCCGAGATCCCCGCCGACACCTTCACCTTGCCACCCGCCGGCGTGAACTTGACGGCATTGGCGACGAGGTTGAGCAGCATCTGCAGCAGCTTTCGCTCGTCGGCGCGGACGAGTGGCATCGACGGTGAGACGGTCGAGGTGATCGCGACGCCGCCGTCGCGGGCATGGCCGCCGACCAGATGGACGACCCGTTCGACGATGCCGTCGATCCTGACCTCCGACTCCGACAGCTCCATCTTGCCGGCTTCCGCCTTCGACAGGTCGAGCAGGTCGTTGATCAGCTGCAGCAGGTGGCTGCCGGCGTTGTGGATGTCGGCCGCATACTCCGCCGCCTTGTGCGCAAGCTTCGGCGCCAGCGCAGTGGTCGCCATCAGTTCCGAGAAGCCCAGAATGGCGTTGAGCGGCGTGCGAAGCTCGTGGCTCATCGAGGCGAGGAAGCTCGACTTGGCGCGGGTCGCACGCTCGGCGCGGAGCTTGGCGTCGGTGAGCTGGGCCTCCGCTTCCTTGCGCGCCGTGATGTCGACGACGACTCCGTCCCAGAGAACGCCGCCGTCTCCAAGACGGATCGCACGCGCCTGGGACGCGACCCAGCGGACAGATCCGTCCTTGGCGACCAGCCGGTAGTCTGCCTGCCACGGCGCCAGAGTCGCGATCGCCGCGCGGACGCTCTGGTCGACGCGCTGGAAGTCGTCTGGATGGATCGCACGCTTGATGATCGACGGATCGAGCATCAGGTCCTCGGGATCGCAGCCGTAGAAGTCGCGGGCGCCTTCGCTGATGAAGGGGAAGGTGACGGTGCCGTCGGCTGCGACGTTGCGCTGGAAGACGTAGCCAGGGATGTTCGCCGCCATCCGCTGGAAACGATCCTCGCTCGCCTGCAGGGCGGCGATGGTTTCCTTGATCGAGGTGACGTCGGAGACGAGCAGGGCGACGCCGCCGCTGTTCGTCACCCGCTCGGAGACCTGCTGCCAGCTCTTGCCGACGCGCCGCTCCTCGCGCCAGCCGCCGGGCAGGCGGTGCCCGCGAAGCCGGTCCCTGACCCATTCGTCCTCGCGGCCGTGGGCGGCGGCGATGTCGCCGCTTTCGGCGAGCGTGCGCACCATGGTGTGATAGCTGGTGCCGGGAACGGCGAGCGCCACATAGGCAGCAGGCGAAATCTCGGCCATCCGCCGGTTCATCATCACGAAGCGATCGTCGCTGTCGAAGACGACCATCCCGGCATCCAGGCTTTCGATCGCATCGGAAAGCATCGTCTTCGCCTTCCGGGCCTCGACTTCGGCGACCGCTCGCCGGGAAGCGTCGCGTACCGAGAAGAAGGTCAGGATCGAGACGACCACGGCGCACAACGCCCAGAAGGCGGCGAACTCGCGGACCTGGTCGTACCATTCGTCGAGAGCGTCCTCGACCGCGATCGAGACGCTGACGATCACGGGAAACGTCCTCAGCAGGCGATAGCCGGTGATGCGCTCGACGTTCTCGACACGCGTGGTGCCGCGGTAGATGCCAGCCGGCGCTTCGATGAGGCGCATCAGGGATTCGGGGTTCGCAACGACCGGCTTGCCGAGCTGCTCGGGAAGCGGCGGTTCGCGTGCGAGCAGCGCGCCGTCGATCCTGACCAGCCCGACCGAGCCTTTCGGTCCGACGTTCAGCGCGCGATAGAAGGTGCTGGTGAGCGCCTCGATCGGGATGTCGGCCGCAAGGACGCCGGCGAAAGAGCCATTCTCGCGCTCGATGCGGCGGCTCACGGTGAGGACCGTGTACCCGGAGACCAGGCTCTTGCGCGGCATCGAGATCAGGACGCCGAGGTCGGGCTCCTCGAGATGCCGGCTGAAGAAGGCCCGGTCGGCGACGCTGAGGGTCGGCGGCACCGGCAGCAGGCCTGCGTTCACCGGGTGACCCTCGGTGTCGTAGAGGATCAGCGCATGGATCTGGCGGAGGCTGTCGGCGCCCGCGGCGAGCACGCCGCGAACGGAAGTCTGCTCGTCGGCGCTGAGGCGCTGCAGCAGGCGGAGATGTCGGATCGTCGCCTTGAGCACGCCGTCGACCGCATCGAACGTGGTGAGCGTGTGCTCTTCGAGGGCGCTGGAGAGGCGCCGGACCGTCTGCTCGGTGTCGAGCAGCTTCGACTGGTAGCCGCCCCAGAGATTGTAACCGAATGTAATTGCGAGGGCGATGAGGGAGGCTGCACCCGCTATCACGGGCCAGGATCTAGCGTGTTTCTGCAGGAAGCCTGCATTCGCCACGGCGGTTCGACCCTCCGATCCGGGCCTCGAAAGAGAGAGCCCGCGATGTGTCGGATCCGTCTTAACGCACAATAGTTAACGCGAGGTTAGAGGCTGATCAGGGGCTTAGGCCGGCCACGCCGGCTGCAGGCGGCCGCCGACCCGGATCGGCGAGACTCGCTTGGCGAGCCCGGTGCGGTCGTCGGTCTCGACGAAGACGCCGCAGATCGTCGCTGGGCCGTCGGCCGGCTGCAGCTTGTCGGTGGGCAGCTTCCGGGTGAAGCGTTGGATCGGCACCTGCTTGTGCATGCCGATCACCGAGTCGTAGTCGCCGCACATGCCGGCGTCGGTCTGGAAGGCGGTGCCGCCGGGCAGGACCTGCGCATCCGCCGTCGGCACGTGCGTATGCGATCCGACAACCAGCGAGGCGCGGCCGTCGAGCATGTGGCCGATCGCCTGCTTCTCGCTGGACGCTTCGGCATGAACGTCGACGACGATCGCGGCGACGGTCGATCCGAGGCGCACCTTCGCCATCTCCTCCTCGACCGACCGGAACGGGTCGTCGAGCGGATCCATGAACAGGCGGCCCATCACGTTGATCACCAGGACGCGCCTTCCGTCGGGAAGCGCGTAGTCGTTGGCGCCGCGCCCGGGGGCGCCTTGCGGATAGTTGCGCGGACGCAGGAGGCGCGGGTCGCGATCGATCTGGCCGATGAACTCGCGCTGGTCCCAGACGTGGTTGCCGTTGGTGAGGCAGTCGATGCCGGCCTTGAACAGCTGCTCGGCAAGCTGGAGGGTGAGGCCGAAGCCGTGTGCGGCGTTCTCGCCGTTGGCGATCACGAAGTCGAGGCCGAGCTCCTTGCGAAAGCGCGGCGTCTCCTTGAGCACCGCGTCGCGGCCGGAGCGGCCGACGATGTCGCCGAGATAGAGGATCTTCACGCTATCCGCTCCGCGCCGGCATCGGTCGCGATCGCGTCGACGGGTTGATCGATCGAGTCCGCCGGCACCTCGTCGACTTCCTGGAAGGCGTAACCTACGCCGATGGCGAAGACCGGTCCCTTCGCGCGGAGATCGGCCAGCGTCCTGTCGTAGTAGCCGCCGCCATATCCCAGCCGGTGGCCGCGCCGGTCGAAGGCGAGCAGCGGCACCAGCAGGATGGACGGCTCGACCTCTGAATTGCCTTCCGGCGGATAGGGAATGCCGAGCACGCCGCTCGCGAGGGCGGCGCCCGGCATCCAGCTGCGGAAGATCAGCGGCTGCCCGCGCCCGACGACGACCGGGAGGCTGACGGTGTGGCCCGTGCCCGCGAACGCGATCAGCGAAGGCAGAACGTCGATCTCCGGCGGCATCGGATAGAAGCCGGCGACCGCGGCGCCGGCGGCGAACGGTCCGAGCTTCGTCACCTGTCCGGCCAGCGCACCACCGGCTGAAGGCGTGGCGAGCCGCTTGCGGCGCTCGATCATCTCCGCGCGGAGGCGGCGCTTGGCCGCGACGATCTCGGGATCGGGAAGGGTTGGCGGAGCCACCGTGGCCGATGGCATGAGCAGTTCCTCCAAGGCCTGCCTAAGCAGGTGGGCGCCATGTAGCCAAGGCCGATGGCCAAGGCCAGGGACAGCTCCCAGAGGATCGGTATTGGCCCCGGGGAATGTGCAACCTGTCGAACCGGGCAGCCCCGCCAGGAGTCAACTTAGGAAGCTTCGAGCCGTGCCGCAAGCGCATCGATGCGCTTCGCCACCGACTCGATCGCTGCTGCCGCCGCATCGGCGGACTTGGGCGATCCGCCGGCGGCGTCGATGCCGCCTTTGGCCTCGGCCAACTCGTCGGCGATCATCAGGCTCGCCATCGCCAGCAGGCGCGCGTCGCCGACCTGGCCGACCTGGCGCACAAGCTCCTGCACCTTGCCGTCGATGTAGCGGCCGAGCTTCTCGATATGCGGCTCCTGGCCGTCGGCGCAGGCGATCCGATAGCCGCGGCCATTGAGGAACAGCGTGACTTCGGCCATGCGCGTCAGTCCCCGGCCATCAGCCGGAGCCGGCCGATGGCGCCGTCGAGGCGCGCCGACACCGTATCGGCCGCTTCTGAGAGCCGGGTGTGATCGGTCTTGAGCTGGGCAAGCGCCTGCTCGAGCTCGGCACGCGCCCTGGTCTCGCGGTCGGCGCGGCCTGAGGCTGCCCGCTCGAGCCTCGCCAGCGCCTGATCCAGTTTGGCGGTTGCGTCGTCCAAGGCACTCATATGCCGACCATAGCAGGGGTGGTCGGCCCGCCGGAAGCGTCTCGTCCGGCCTAGCGCCGGCCGACGAACCTCGGCGTCTTGTTGAAGAAGCGATAGACCATGGGCTCGAACGCCTCCAGCGGCAGGGTGGCGTAGTCCGGCTCCATCGCGTTCTGATCGTACTTCTCGCAGAAATAGGCGGTCAGCTCAAAGGCCGGATGGCCGCGGAACTTCTCGCGTCCCATCCGGTCCGAAGTCGGGTGGTTGAAGCGGTGATAGCGCTGGAAGACCGTGTGGTAGTTGAGCACCCACAGGTAATCGTCGGAGAGAAACTGCTTCAGCATCGCTGCGCAGAACTCGCCATGGGTCACCGGCGCGATGTTCTGGCCGATGTCGTGCAGCAGCGACAGCACGACCATGTCCTCGTCGGCGCCGTCGCGGAGCGCGCGGGTCGCGGTCTGCAGCGAGTGGCCGTAGTTGTTGGTCTGCCAGCCATAGCTCGGCTCGTCCTTAGACGCGGCGAGGAAGGTGAGCACCTCCTTCGCCTGGCGGTCGCGGTGGTAGATCGCGCTCTGGCGCTCGATCGTCGCCCAGTCGGCGGCGGTGTTGGTCTCGAAGGTGTTGCCCGAGGTGCGCTGCCAGTCCTCGCCGCCCAAGGGCACGAGGATGCTCTCGGCTTCCCAGCGCGCGAGCTCCTGCTCCAGCGCCGTGGGCCGCGCGGCCGACTTGTAGCCGGGCTCCCAGGACGTTCCGGCGTCCAGCTTCGCTGCCACGGTCATCACTTCCCCCGGAGGTCGTTTCACGATCGGAAACGCGAGATTGCCATTCCGAAACGCCGGCCGCTAGGCTCATCGACAATCAAAGATAACTTTCCGGACAGAGGGGCTCATCGATGCATAGGACGATGCGCAACGTGACGCTGGCGGCGGCGATGCTGGGGATGATGGCGCTGACTCTCGGGCCGGCGCCCGGGGCGGCGCAGAGCGTGATCCGCTACGTGCCGCACGCCGACCTCAAGGTCGTCGATCCGATCACCAACACGGCCGCCATCACCGGCCAGCATGCGTACATGGTCTACGACATGCTGTTCGCCTACGACCGCGACTATCGCCCGATGCCGCAGATGGTCGAGGCCTACACCGTCTCGCCGGACGGTCTCGTTTATCGCTTCACGCTCCGTGCCGGGCTCAAGTTCCATGACGGCCGGCCGGTGACCACCGCCGATGTCATCCCGTCGATCACCCGCTGGGCGGCGCGCGACTCCAATGGAACGATCCTCCGGGGCCTCGGCATGCAGCTGGCCGCGGTCGACGACCGAACCTTCACGCTGACGCTGAAGGAGCCGTGGGGCCTCGTGCTCGACTCGCTCGCCAAGGACGGCTCCTACGCGGCCTTCGTCATGCGCGAGCAGGAGGCGAAGACCGATCCGAACGCGGCGATCACCGAGGTGATCGGCTCCGGCCCCTTCCGCTTCTCGCGCGAGGGCTGGGTTCCGGGCAGCAAGGTCGTCTACGTCAAGAACCAGGACTACGTACCGCGCAGCGAGCCGGCCAGCCTCTTCGCCGGCGGCAAGCAGGTGAAGGTCGACCGCGTCGAGTGGGTGATCATCCCGGATGCCGCGACCGCGGCGGCGGCGCTGAACGCCGGCGAGGTCGACATCTTCGAGCAACCGCCGACCGACCTGCTGCCGATGCTCAAGCGCAACAAGGACGTCGTGGTGAAGGTGCACAACCCGTTCGGCGAGATCGCTTACCTCCGCCCGAACCATCTGCATCCGCCCTTCGACAAGCCCGAAGGCCGCCAGGCGCTGCTCTACATCGCCGCCCAGGACGAGTACATGCAGGCCTCCGCCGGCGATCCGGCCTATTGGCGGCGCTGCTTCTCCTGGGTCGGCTGCGGCTCGTCCAACGAGACCGAGGCGGGCAGCTCCGACTTCCAGAAGCCGAACATCGCGAAGGCCAAGGAGCTGCTGGCGAAGGCCGGCTACAAGGGCGAGCCGGTGGTCGTGCTGCAGCCGAACGACCTGCAGGTGCTGCGCGACATCACCCAGGTGCTGGCCGCACGTCTCAAGGACGCCGGCGTCAACGTCGACCTGCAGCTCAGCGACTGGGCCACGATCACCGCCAGGCGCGTGAAGAAGGACGCGCCGGACAAGGGCGGCTGGAGCATGTTCGTCTCGACCGCCTTCGGCTTCCGCTTCTCTAGCCCGGTCACGAACTTCGCGCTGCCGATGCCCTGCGGCGGCACCGGCTTCGTCGGCTGGGCCTGCGACGAAAAGATGAACGGCCTGCTCTCGGGCTGGGCGAAGGAAGTGGATGCCGGCAAGCGCAAGGCGATCACCGAGCAGATCCAGATCCGCGCGATCGAGACGATCCCCTACCTGCCGATGGGCCAGATCACGCGGCCAGTCGCCTATCGCACGAACGTCGAGGGCATGATCGAGGTGCCGAGCCCGGTCCTCTGGAACGTCTCGAAGCGCTGAGGTGAAGCGGGTCGCCCTCCTCGGGTTCTCGCTCGAGTCGAACGGCCATGCGCCGGTCGCGACCGAGGCGGAGTTCAGGGACTACATGTGGCTCGAAGGCGAGGCCTTCGGCCGCGACTTGAGAGCAGCAGCGCCGGAGTCGCCGCCGGAGATGCGAGGCTTCGTCAAGGAGATGGATCGGCACGGGGCCTGGCAGCCCGTGCCGATCCTGATGACAGCTGGCGGCGCCAGCGGGCCGGTCGACCAGCGTTTCTTCGAGGCGGTGGTCGACAAGATGCGGGCGGGCCTGAAGGCGGCGCTTCCCGTGGATGCGGTCTATCTGCCCGAGCATGGTGCTGCGACCGCGACCGGCGACGACGATCCGGACGCGACCGTGTTCGAGATGGTGCGCGCGCTGGTGGGTCCCGATGTGCCGGTCGTCGCGACGCTCGACCTCCACGCCAACTGCTCGCAACGGATGGTCGACGCGGTCGACGTGCTGATCGGCTACGTCACCAACCCGCATGTCGATATGGAAGAGCGGGGTGTCGAGGCGGCCGAGGTGGTGCGCGAGATGTGGGCCGGCATGAAGCCCGCCTCGCACTTCATCAAGCTGCCGCTGATCCCGCCCTCGATCACCCAGAACACCGATGCCGGCCCCTATGCCGACATCCTCCGCTACGGAAAGTCGAAGAAGGACCGCGACATCGTCAACGTGACGATCCTCTCGGGCTTCACCAACGGCGACACGCCGAAGAACGGCATGTCGGTGGTGGTCTCCTCGCGCGCCGGAAAGGCGAAGGCGAGGGAGGTCGCACGCGACATCGCTATCGCCTGCTGGGCCGACCGCCAGCGCTACGTGCCGGAGATGATGAGCCTCGACGATGCGGTGGCGCTCGCGGTGAAGACCGGCCGCGATCGCACGCTGCCGCCGCAGCTCCTCGCCGACGTCGCCGACAATCCCGGCGGCGGCGGGCGCGGCAACACCACCTGGATCCTGAAGGGGCTTCACGCGGCAAAGGCCGAGGGCGTGATCCTCGGCACCTTCTTCGATCCGCCGCTCGCGGCCGAGGCGCATCGCTTAGGGGAAGGCGCCACCTTCCGCGCCCGCTTCAACCGCGAGGAGACCAACGAGCTCTCCGAGCCCTACGAGGCCGAGGCGAAGATCCTCAAGCTCCATGACGGCACTTGCGTCGGCCGTCGCGGCATCTTCGCCGGCCGGACGATGAACCTGGGCCCCTCGGCGCTGCTCGAGATCGGGGGCTTGAGGCAAGTGGTGAACTCGATCCGCCTCCAGATGCTCGACACCGTCTATTTCGAGATGTTCGGGATCGACATCGCCGCCGCCCGCACCGTGGTGGTGAAGTCGCGTGGGCACTTCCGCGCCGCCTTCGACCAGTGGTTCCCCAACGAGCGGATACACAACATCGACGTCCCCGGCCTCAACATGCCCGTCCTCTCCCGATTCGGCTTTAAGCGCTGCCCCCGGCCGATCTTCCCCCTCGATCCGGACACAATTTGGGCTCCCGACTAGCGGGTGTTCACGGCCTGTTTTCGCGGCATTCCCGCAGGTTGACGGGGCGGGCTCTACCCGGCATTTTCCGGGCCCGATCCCGAGCCGACGGACCCTCCCCGTGACCGTGCGCCACGACGACCTCGCCAACGCCATCCGGGCGCTTTCCATGGATGCCGTCGAGCAGGCGAAATCCGGCCATCCCGGCATGCCGATGGGCATGGCGGACGTGGCGACCGTCCTGTTCACCCGCTTCCTCAAATACGACCCGGCGCATCCGGACTGGCCCGACCGCGATCGCTTCGTGCTGTCGGCCGGCCACGGCTCGATGCTGCTCTATTCGCTGCTCCATCTGACCGGCTATGCCGACATGACGATGGATGAGCTCCGGAACTTCCGGCAGCTCGGCAGCAAGACCGCCGGCCATCCCGAGTACGGCCACGCCGCCGGCATTGAGACCACGACGGGCCCGCTCGGTCAGGGACTCGGCAACTCGGTCGGCATGGCGCTCGCAGAACGCATCCTGCAGGCTCGCTTCGGCTCCGACCTCGTCGACCATTACACCTATGTGATCGCCGGCGACGGATGCCTGATGGAAGGCATCAGCCACGAGGCGATCAGCCTCGCCGGCCATCTCGGCCTCGGCCGCCTGATCGTGCTGTTCGACGACAACTCGATCTCCATCGACGGCGGCACCAACCTCTCGGTCGACGACGACCAGCTCGCCCGCTTCAAGGCGTCCAAGTGGCACGTGCAGGCGATCGACGGCCACGACCCCGAGGCGATCGCCAAGGCGATCGAGGCGGCGAAGAAGACGGCCGAGCCGTCGCTGATCGCCTGCAAGACGATCATCGGCAAGGGCGCTCCGACCAAGGCCGGCACCGCGTCCACCCACGGCTCGCCGCTCGGCGCCAAGGAGATCGAGGGCGCGCGCGCGCAGCTCGGATGGTCCGCGCCGCCGTTCTCGGTCCCGGAGCCGATCCTCGCCGAATGGCGGAAGCTCGGCGGCCGCGGCGCCAAGGACTTCGATGCCTGGGCCAAGCGCCATGGTGCCGCCAACACCGCGGGCGAGTTCGATCGCGTGATCGCGGGCGAGCTGCCGGAAACGGTGGCGGGCACTATCCAGGCCTTCAAGAAGGAAGCGTCCGAGAAGGCGCAGGCGCTCGCCAGCCGTCAGTCGTCGGGCAACACGCTCGAGGTGCTGGCGCCGGTGATGCCTGAGCTGATCGGCGGCTCAGCCGATCTCACCGGCTCCAACAACACCAAGGCCAAGTCGCAGGCGGTCATCAAGAAGGGCGCCTATGGCGGCGCCTACATCCACTATGGCGTGCGCGAGCACGGCATGGCCGCGGCGATGAACGGCATGGCGCTGCATGGGGGCATCGTTCCCTATGGCGGCACCTTCCTCACCTTCACCGACTATTGCCGGCCGTCGATCCGCCTCTCCGCGTTGATGGGCATCCGCGTCGTCTATGTGATGACGCACGACTCGATCGGCCTCGGCGAGGACGGCCCGACCCACCAGCCGGTCGAGCATCTCGCGGCGCTCCGCTGCATCCCGAACCTGCATGTCTTCCGCCCGGCCGACACGGTCGAGACCGCCGAGTGCTGGGCGCTGGCGCTGGCGTCGGCGAAGACGCCGTCGATCCTGGTACTGACGCGCCAGGCGCTGCCGACGGTCAGGACGACGCACGCGGAAGAGAACCGCTCGGCCCGCGGCGCCTATGTGCTGGCCGAGGCGAGCGCTGCCCGCAAGGCGACGCTGATCGCCACCGGCTCCGAAGTCTCGATCGCGATCAAGGCGCGCGAGAAGCTGGAAGCGGGTGGCGTGCCGACCGCCGTGGTCTCGATGCCGTGCTGGTCGCTGTTCGACGCGCAGCCCGAGAGCTATCGCAGCCAGGTGCTGGGTTCGGGCGTGCGCGTCGCGATCGAGGCTGGCGTGAAGCAGGGCTGGGAGCCCTACATCGGCGACAAGGGCGCCTTCATCGGCATGACCGGCTTCGGCGCCTCGGCGCCGGCGGAGGCGCTCTACAAGCACTTCGGCATCACGCCCGAGGCGACGGTCGCTGCGGTGAAGGCCCGCCTCTGATGATGAAGCTCCTCGTTCCGGAGCGGATCGAGACCGAGCGGCTGGTGCTCCGGCACTACACGCACGACGACATGGACGCGCTCGCCGGGATGCTGGCGGATGCCGAGGTCACCAAGTATGTCGGCGGCCAGCTGACCAAGAGGATCGACGTCTGGGGCCATATCGCGCGCACGCTCGGCCATTGGGTGATGCGCGGCTACGGTCCCTACGCGGTCGAGGAGAAGTCCTCGGGCAAGCTGGTCGGCCGCATCGGCCTCCTGCATCCCGAGACCTGGCCCGACATCGAGATCGCCTGGACGCTGAACAAGCCCTATTGGGGCAAGGGCTACGCGACCGAGGCGGCGCTGGCGACTGGCCGTGTCGGCTTCGGCCAGCTCAGGGCCAAGCGGCTCATCAGCCTGATCAACCCGAACAACGCGCCCTCGATCCGCGTCGCCGAGCGCCTCGGTGCGGCGCGCGAGGGCCTGACCGATTTCTTCGGGCCTGAGGACAAGGTCTACGTCTATCGGCACGACCCGGCACGCTTCAACTGACCTCCCCAAGAAACCGCGGAGACTTTCAATGGCTGTACGTGTGGCGATCAATGGCTTCGGGCGCATCGGCCGCCTCGTGCTGCGCGCGCTGGCTGAGTCCAAGCGCACCGACCTCAAGGTCGTCGGCATCAACGATCTGGGTCCGGTCGACGCCAACGCGCATCTCTTCTCCTACGACTCGGTGCATGGCCGTTTCCCGGGCGAGGTGAAGGTCACCGGCGACACGATGGATGTCGGCCAGGGCCCGATCAAGGTGACCGCCGAACGCGATCCGACGAAGCTCCCGTGGAAGGACCTGAAGGTCGACGTGGCGCTCGAGTGCACCGGCATCTTCACCAAGAAGGAGACGGCGGGTAAGCACATCGAGGCGGGCGCCAAGCGCGTGCTGGTCTCGGCCCCGGCCGACGGTGTCGACCTCACCGTCGTCTACGGCGTCAACCACGACCAGCTGAAGGCCGAGCACACGGTCGTCTCCAATGCCTCGTGCACGACCAACTGCCTCGCCCCGGTCGCCTATGTGCTGAACAAGGCGATCGGCATCGAGCGCGGCTTCATGACCACGATCCATGCCTATACCGGCGACCAGTCGACGGTCGACACGCTGCACAAGGACCTGCGCCGGGCCCGCGCCGCCGCGTTGTCGATGATCCCGACCTCGACCGGCGCGGCGAAGGCCGTGGGCCTCGTGCTGCCGGAGCTCAAGGGCAAGCTCGACGGCACTTCGATCCGCGTGCCGACGGCGAACGTCAGCGTCATCGACCTCAAGTTCGTCGCCGCCAAGAAGACGACGGCCGAGGAGGTCAACGCCGCGATCGAGGCCGCCTCCAAGGACAACCGTCTGAAAGGCATCCTCACGGTCAACAAGGCGCAGCTCGTCTCCTGCGACTTCAACCACAACAGCTCATCCTCGACCTTCGATGCGACGCAGACCCAGGTGATCGACGGCACGCTGGTGCGCGTGCTCTCCTGGTACGACAACGAGTGGGGCTTCTCGAACCGCATGCTGGACACCGCGGCGGCGATGGGCCGCCTCTAAGGCGGAGCCATCAGACCGCCGGTCGTCATCGTCCATGACCTGGACCAGGCGCGGTCGGCGCTTCGATGCGCCGCCGCCGCCGGCCGGGACATCGTTCTCTTGAGCCCGCCAGGAGCGGCCGCCTATTGGGGGCCGCTCTATTTCCAGAGCCTGGTGCGGCTGGCCGCCGAGGCCGAGCCCGGCGCCGGCTTCACCGCGATCCTCGACTGCGCCGACCGGCCCGGCGACGTGCTGGCGGCGCTCCGTCAGGGGCTGACCGACCTCGTTTTCCATGGATCCGGCGAGGTCCGCGACAAGCTGGCCGCCATCGCCGTCGCGAAGGGCGCGCGGCTCCTGCCGCCGATGGACGTCGATATCGACCTTGGCTCGGTACGCGATCCCGTTGCATCCTGTCGCGAAATGTTCGCTGCGAAGCAGCGATGATCACGGCGGGGGAGGGTTGGATGCGGAACTGGATTGCCGCCTTGGTGGCCGCAGGCGTCTTCTTCGCGGCCTTGCCAATCGAGGCACTTGCCCAGTCCCGCCAAGTGAGTCCGATCTATGCCGGAGCCAGCTCGGCCGGCGGCAAGAGCTACGCCAAGCCCAAGTTCACCAAGGCGAAGAAGCCGGCCAAGCCCCGGACCGTCAAGCAGCAGGCGGCCCAGAAGAAGGCGACCAAGGCGGCGGCCGCCAAGATGAAGCGCTCGGGACCGACGACGAAGCAGAAGGCGGCCCAGAGGAAGGCGACCAAGGCCGCAGCCGCGAAGGCCAAGGCCAAGCCGAACAAGCGCCGGGCCTGAGGCGCCCTTTTCGGGCCCTTGCGGCACCCGTTGCCAAGCCGCGATCTCTCGTTTAACCAAGCTTTCCCGTTCCCGCCGGAGCCCCAGAAATGAAGATCAGCCAGCGCGTCCAGAAGATCCTCGCCAACTACGAGAGCGACAATCCGGGTACCAAGGCCAACCTGGCCAGGATCCTGATGAACGGGCGCCTCGGCGGCACCGGCAAGCTGGTTATCCTGCCGGTCGACCAGGGCTTCGAGCACGGCCCGGCGCGGTCCTTTGCGCCGAATCCCGCAGCCTACGACCCGCATTACCACTACCGCCTGGCGATCGCCGCGGGTCTGTCCGCCTATGCGGCGCCGCTCGGCATGCTCGAGGCCGGCGCCGACACCTTCGCCGGCGCGATCCCGACCATCCTCAAGGCCAATTCGGCCAACTCGCTCTCGCGCGACAAGGAGGCGGCGAACCAGGCGGTGACCGCCACCGTGAAGGACGCGCTTCGCATCGGCGCCGCGGCGATCGGCTTCACCATCTATCCGGGCTCCGACAAGGCCTACGATATGATGGAAGAGATCAAGGAGATGTCGGCGGAGGCGAAGTCCTACGGCCTTCTCTCGGTCGTGTGGTCCTATCCGCGCGGCGGCACGCTCTCCAAGCAGGGCGAGACCGCGGTCGACATCTGCGCTTATGCCGCGCACATGGCGGCGCTGCTTGGCGCGCACATCATCAAGGTGAAGCCGCCGACCCAGCACCTCGAACTGGACGCGGCGAAGAAGGTCTACGAGAGCCAGAAGATTCCGGTGTCGACGCTCGCCGAGCGCGTCGCCCATGTCGTGCAGTCGTCCTTCAACGGCCGCCGGCTGGTGGTGTTCTCCGGCGGCGAGGCGAAGGATCTCGACGGCCTCTACAACGAGATCCGCGGCATCCGCGACGGCGGCGGCACCGGCTCGATCATCGGCCGCAACACCTTCCAGCGCCCGGTCAAGGAAGCGATGGCGATGCTCGACACCATCATCCGGATCTTCCAGAACAAGGCCTGATCCGCTGACCTGCCGTCTCTACCTGATCACGCCGCCGGCGATCGAGCCGGCGGCGTTTTCGTCCGAGCTCGAGCGCGCACTCGACGCCGGCGACGTCGCCGCTTTCCAGCTCCGACTCGTCGGCGCCCCCGACGACGACATCAGGCGGGCGGCGACGAAGCTGATGCCGCTGGTGCAGGCGAGGGGTATCGCCTTCATGCTCGACGGCAATGCCGGACTCGCCGCCGAGCTCGGCTGCGACGGCGTCCATCTCGACAGGCCGGAAGCCTATGCCGGCGCACGGCGGCTTCTCGGCGGTACCCGGATGATCGGCGTCTCCGCCGGCAACTCCCGCCACGTCGCGATCGACGCGGCCGAGGATGACGCCGACTACGTCTCCTTTGGCCCGTTCTTCCCGAGCACGACCAAGCAGTCGCCCGCTTTCGCCGATCCCGGGATCATTCGCTGGTGGAGCGAGCTGATGGAGGTGCCTTGCGTCGCCGTCGGTGGTATGACGCCGGCCAACAGCCGGTCCCTGATCGAGGCAGGCGCCGACTTCGTCGCCGCCTCGGGTGGCGTGTGGTCGCATGCCGATGGCGCCGCGGCCGCCGTCAAGGCTTTCAACAGACTCTTCTCCGGCGCCTGAGCCTTCGCGGCCGCGGCGCCGCTCAAAGGCTCGGGTCATGAAGCAGAACATCTACGACGATCCCGGCTTCTTCGACGGCTACTCGAAGCTCAGGCGCTCGACCGAAGGGCTCGCCGGCGCGCCCGAGTGGCCGCTGTTCCAGGCGCTCCTTCCCGACCTCAAGGGAAAGCGCGTGCTCGACCTCGGCTGCGGCTTCGGTGCGCTCTGCCGCTACCTGGCCGAGGCGGGCGCTGCCAAGGTCGTCGGCACAGATCTTTCCGAGAAGATGCTGGCGACCGCCGCCGAGCGCACCTCCGATCCCAGGATCGAGTATCGCCGGGGAGCGATCGAGGACCTGCGGTTCGAAGCGGGCGCCTTCGACCTCGTCGTCAGCACGCTCGCCTTCCACTATGTCGAGCGCTTCGATCTGCTGGCTGCGGAGGTGCACAAAGTGCTGCCGGCGGGCGGTGCATTCTGCTTTACCGTCGAGCATCCTATCTTCACCGCGCGGCCCGAGCAGGCTTGGCATCTCGACGCCGAGAGCAGGCGTCTGCACTGGCCGGTGGATGATTATCAGGTCGAAGGCGAGCGCCGCGTGAACTGGTTCGCCGACGGCGTGGTGAAGTATCACCGCCAGCTGTCGACCTATGTGAACACGCTGATCGATGCCGGCTTCGCCATCACGCGGATGCATGAGCCTGGCATCACCGACGAGGCGCTGAAGCAGTATCCCGAGATGGCGGATGAGCGGCGGCGCCCGATCTTCCTGATGATCGGCAGCGTCAGGCGCTGACGCCGGGCGCGTGGCCGTACATCGCCTCGGGATCCGGCATCACCATCTTGGCGCCAGCCTCGAAGCGAAGCTTGCCGACGAAGCCTGCGGCATCGAGCGAGCGGGTGAAGATCGCGTTGATGTTCTGGGTGACCTCGCCCGGCAGAGCCTGCCTGGTGCGCACCACGAGGTCGAGCTTCTTCGCCTGCACCAGGCCGTCGAGCTGGAACTGGCCGAGCCGCGTGAAGTCGGCCTCGACCAGGAAGCGTTTGCCCGGCGGCGCATCGTCGTCGCCGTTCTCGCCGCCGTCGCGATGGACGAAGAGACGGAGCTGCCGGATGCCTTCGCCGTCGAAGACCGGCATGAACATCGGCCGCCACTCGCTCGACTGTGCCGCCTCGGGCGATCCGGCCTTCGCCATCTCGCGGAACTCTTCCGAGAGCCGCTGGATCAGCTTGCCGCGGCCGGACTTCTCGAGCGCCTGCACCGAGGTCTCGCCGAGCCAGCGCTTGAGGTCGCCGCCGCCGCGGAGCGCCACCAGGAAGAAGGCGAGCCCGCCGGCGAGCTGCGGCCCGGGCTTGGCGATCGTCTGGTCGAGCACCGCCTGAGCCGCCTTGGGGTCGATCGCTCGCAAGGTCGCCAGCGCCTCGTCGAGCGCCGTCCATTGATGCGAGAGCTCCATCAGCGTCGCCGGCTGGCCGGCGGCTTGGCCAGTCGCGGCCGTTCCCGGCGGCTGCATCACGCGAAGCTGGAGCTGGGTTCCTTCCGGCAGCGCCACCTTGGCGCCGAGCGTGAAGAGGCCGAGCGGCGTCTCGACGATCGGCTGGCCGGCGATCGTCGATCCCATCACCGTCGCGCCGAAGCTGACCATGCCGCCTTGAGCGGTGAGCGTCATCGGCTGCTGTGACGGAGCCGCGCCGGGCACGCGCGGGGTCATCTCGGTCACCTGCAGCAGGAGCGCTGTCCCGGGACGAAGCGCCAGTACCGGCGCGCCGCCCAAAGGCGCGCTCGCACCGGATGAGGGCTGGCTGCCAGTCGGCGTCGTCGTGATCTGCGTCGATGAGGGGGGCGTCGCAGCGACGGGACGCGGCGTCGGAGACGAGACAGGCGTGCGCGCCGCCTGCTGCGCGTTGCCGCCATCCGGCCCGACGCCCTGTTGACGCGGACCGGTCTCGGCCGAAGGTGACGGCGACGCGAGCGGCGTCACCGCAACCGACGTCGCGGTCGCAGCGGCCGGCGGCGGTGCGCCGGGCACGGCCGCGGGTTGGGCGACCGTCGTCGGCAACGGCATCGGAGCGGGTGGCGGCGCCGGCGTCTGAGCGACGGGAGCGGCGCGAACCGCAGTCGCCAGTACCGCCGGCGCCTGAGTGGCGGCCGGTGCCGGCGTGGCCGCCGTTTGCGGCTGGGGTGCGACGGCCTGGCTGGCGGGAGGCCCCGGCGCTGCAGATGGCGGCGTCGCCTGTGGCGGCGTCGGTGCGGCAGCGGAAGGCGGCGGAGGCGCCGCCGGAGTGGGAGGTGCGGCTTGCGCGGTCGGTGGCGAAGGCGTCGGGGTGGGAGCCGCGTTCAGTAATGTCGCCAGTGCGGGCGCCGACGTCGGAAGCGGTGCGGGCTGCGCTTGCGGCAACGGTACCGGGGACGATGAAGTCGTCGGCTGCAGCGTCGACGGCTGCGGCAAAGGCGTCGGGGCCTGTCCGCTCGGCGGAGTCGCCGACGGCAAGGTCGCGGCCGGAAGGGGCGCCGGTGCCGGTGTCTGCACCGGTGTCGGCAGCGCCTGCGTCGTCGTCGGCTGTGGTGTGGTCGTCGTCGGGCGGGGCTGGGTCTGCGTCGTCGGCGCTTCGTCCGCGGCAGGAGGCGGCGGTGGAGGCGGGGCCTCCGGCGTCTCGGTCGTCGTCACCACCGGCGGTGTCGGCGGCGCCTGCTCGAGCGTCGCGGTGACCACGGTGCCGGGGGCGAGCGAGGTCGGCTGCGGTGCCTGCGGGGCGGTCGGCCTGGCGCCGGTGACGACCGCAGGCTCCGGCGTGTCGGCGAGCGGAGAGGACGGAGCCGCTTCGGGAGTCGGAGTCTGGACCTGAGATTTGACCGTGCCGTCCGCCGGGGGCGGCGTCGGCTGGGGCGCCGTCGTGATCGGCTGCGCCGGAGGAACCGGCTGCGACGGCGCGATGCTGCTCATCCGAGGAGGCGGTCGACCACGCCTTCGATATCTTGCGCCGCGTCGCTGCTCGGGAACTTGGTCAGCAGCGGCGACTGGCGCCGGATGCACTCAGCCACCTTCTTGTCGCGGCGGATGATGCCGGCGAGCGGCGGCGAAATCTTGAGGAAGCCCTGGCAGGCCTTGAGCAGCGTCCCGTAGGTGCGCTGGCCCTCGGCAGCATTGGTTGCCATGTTGACGATGACGCGGAGGTCGGCGGTCGGCTCGTCGGCGTGCGTGACCTTGATGTAGGCATAGGCGTCGGTCAGCGCCGTCGGTTCCGGCGTGGTGATCACGAGCGTGGTGCCGGCGGAAGCCGCGAGCACGCGGACCGTGCGGTCAAGGCCGGCGCCGAGGTCGAGCACGACCTGGTCGTACTGCTTGGCGACGTCGACGATCTCGCTGCCGAGCTGGGCCAGGCGCTGGGCGGGAAGCGTCGCCAGCGATCCGGTGCCGGAGCGGCCGGCGACGATGTCGAAGCCGCCCTCTTCGTAGCGGGTGGCCGCCTGCATCAGGCCGATGCGCCCGGTGATGACGCCGCCGAGGTCGCGGTCCGGGGTGAGGCCGAGCTGGATGTCGACATTGGCGAGGCCGAGATCGCCGTCGAACAGCAGGGTCTTGCGGCCGGCCCGGGCCAGCGCATGGCTCAGCGTGATGGAGAACCAGGTCTTGCCGACGCCACCCTTGCCGGACGCGACGGCGACGACGTTCTTTGCCTTCGCGAGAAGGGCGGGGCGGGGCGCTTGCGCTGGCGTTGCGGTGGTCATGAGTAGGCTCGCTTGAGAGGAGCGGCAGCCTCTTCGGCCACCAGATCAGGAAGCAAGAGTCGGGCCATGGCCACGGGGTTGAGCGGATTGAGACCGTCAACCACGGCAGATGTGACGCTTGCATCCGCGAGTTTCAACCGACCGGCCTCGGCGGCGACCAGGAGGCTGCCGAGACGGCGGGCGAGGTCGAGGCGGGTGATGATCAGCCGGCTCGCGCCGAATTCGGCGAAGGCGCGTGCGACTTCGGCCGCTTCGAGAGGATCGGTGCCGGCCGCCATCACCAGGCAGGTATCGCCCTGGGCCGCCTGAACGAAGGGCCGGAGAATGCCCATGTCGTCGGGGCTGAACGGATTGCGGCCAGCGGTATCGATGACCGTCAACGCATCCTTGCGGTATCCCGATAGGGTCTCCTTGAGGCGCTGAGAGGTGTCGATGCGGCCGACCTCGACCTTCAGCACCTTGCCGAATACCTGGAGCTGCTCGAAGCCGCCGGCCCTTTCGGTATCGGTGGTGAGCAGATGCACCGGCCGGCGCGCGATCGCGGCGCGGGCCGCGATCTTGGCGACGGTGAGCGTCTTACCCTGGCCGGGCGGGCCGATCAGGATGATCGGCTTCGTCGGCTTGAGGTCGTTGATCGGCTGGAAGGAGAAGACGTCGTCGAGCGCACCGGCAAGCGCCAGGATCGGGTCGTCGATGCCGAGCGTGGTGGCGCTCCGGAGCATCCGCTCGGCGAGGTTCGGTGCCACCCCATGGCGCGAGAGCGCGTCCGACAGGTATTCGATCGTGTCGCGCTTCTTCGCCGGCGGCTTCAGCGGCGAGGGCTCGGGCGCCGCATCGAACTCAGGATCGGCGCCGTCGAGCGCGGCGGTCAGGCGCACGCCCTTGCCGCCTTCGCCACGCTGGGTCGAGACGATGATAGCGTCCTCGCCCAGATGGTCGCGCACCATCTTCATCGCCTCGGACATGGTGCGCGCGTTGAACGTCTTGAGGCGCATGGCGCGGCCTTATCCCCCTCAGATCTGCCCGAGCGTCTTGATGCGCGCCTTCGCGTGAACCTCGCTCTGCGACATCACCACGGTGGCAGGACGGAAGCGCTCGATGATCGAGCGCACGTAGGGGCGGACGCCAGGGCTGGTCAGCAGCACCGGGATCTCGCCCATCATCGCGTAGCGCTCGAAGGTGGTCCTGACCGCCTGCATGAACTCCTGCAGCTTGGACGGCGCCATCGACAGCTGGCGGTCCTCGCCCTGGCCGACGAGGGACTCGGCGAAGGCCTGCTCCCAGTCGGGCGACAGCGTCACCAGCGGGATGTAGCCCTGGTCTGCCGAGTACTGGTCGCTCAGCTGGCGCGAGAGCCGCGTGCGCACGTGTTCGGTGATGAAGCCGATATTGCGCGACAGGCTGGAGCCTTCCGAGATCGCTTCGAGGATCGTCGGCAGGTCGCGGATCGAGACGCGCTCGGCCAGCAGGTTCTGCAGCACCCGCTGCAGGCCGCCGACGGTGATCTGCGTCGGCACCACGTCGCCGACCAGCTTCTGGTGATGGGACGCGCACTCGTCGAGCAGCTTTTGCGTCTCCGAGTAGGAGAGCAGGTCGGGCATGTTCTCCTTCACCACCTCGGTCAGGTGCGTGGTGATGACCGTCGGCGGATCGACGACCGTGTAGCCCTTGAACATCGCCTCCTCGCGGGACGCGGCGTTCACCCACATGGCCGGAAGGCCGAAGGTGGGCTCGCTCGTCTCCTCGCCCTGGAGCGCGATCTTGCCGCCGCGCGGGTCCATGACCAGCAGCTGGCCGGTGCGAAGGTCGCCGCGGCCGGCCTCCACTTCCTTGACCCGGACCACGTAGGTGTTCGACGGCAGCTGCAGGTTATCCTGGATGCGCACCGACGGCATGATGAAGCCGACCTCGGACGCGAGCTGCCGGCGGAGCGCCTTGATCTGATCGGTGAGCCGCCCGCCCTCGGTGTTGCGGATCAGCGGCAGGAGGCCGTATCCGAGCTCCAGGCGTATCAGGTCGATCGCGAGCGCCGTCGAGATCGGTTCCTCGGCGACCGGAACCGGCGCCGCCTGGGCCATCTGCTCGATATTCCGCTTCTCCTGCTCCATTCCCTGGTAGCGCATGTAGGCGACACCGCCGGCGACGCCGGCGATCAGCAGGAAGGGCAGCATCGGGATGCCGGGCAGAAGGCTCATGCCGGCCATCACCGCCGCCGACATGCCGAGCGCGGTCGGGTAGGCCGAGAGCTGGCCGAACATCGCCTTGTCGGCCTTGTCCGCAGCACCGGCCTTGGTGACGAGAAGACCTGCGGCGGTCGAGATGATCAGCGCCGGCATCTGCGAGACAAGGCCGTCGCCGACGGTGAGCACCGTGTAGTTGTTCAGCGCCTGGCTCAGCGACAGGCCGTGCTGCAGCGGCCCGATGATCAGGCCGCCGATGATGTTGATGAAGGTGATGAGCACGCCGGCGACCGCGTCGCCGCGGACGAACTTCGAGGCGCCGTCCATGGCGCCGTAGAACTGCGACTCGTCCTCGAGCTCCTTGCGCCGCTTCTTCGCCTCCTTCTCGTCGACGAGGCCGGCGGAGAGGTCGGCGTCGATCGCCATCTGCTTGCCGGGCATGCCGTCGAGGGCGAAGCGCGCCGCGACTTCGGCGATGCGGCCCGAGCCCTTGGTGATGACGATGAAGTTCACGATCACCAGGATCGTGAAGACGATGATGCCGATGACGAAGTTGCCGCCCATCATGAACTTGCCGAAGGCCTCGATGACCTTTCCGGCGGCGGCCGTGCCCTCATGGCCGTGCTCCAGGATCAGGCGCGTGGACGCCAGGTTGAGCGACAGCCGGAGCATCGTCGAGACGAGGAGGATGGTGGGGAAGGCGTTGATCTCCAGCGCCTTCTGGATGAACAGCACGGTCATCAGGATGATGACCGACAGCGTGATCGAGAGCGCGAGCGAGATGTCCAGAAGCCAGGTCGGCAGCGGGAACACGAGCACCGCCAGGATCGCGATGACCCCGAACGGCATCAGCAGGTCGCCGGTGTTGCCGAGGCCGAAGCGGCGCATCAAGCCGCCGAGGCCGGGGCCTTCGGTAGCGGTACCTGCGGTCTGCTGGGTATCGGCCATCGCGGTCGATCTCGCTTAGCGCGTCAGCCCGTCGGCACCCGCTCACCTTCACCGGGCATCGGGATCGGCACGCCTTCCTGGCTGTACTGCTTCAGCTTGTTGCGGAGCGTGCGGATCGAGATGCCGAGGATGTTGGCGGCGTGCGTGCGGTTGCCGAGGCAGTGTTGCAGCGTGTCGATGATCAGGTCGCGCTCGACGTCGGCGACCGTCCGGCCGACGAGCGGCGCGCGGTCGGCGGTGGCGGCGCGCCCGGCCTGCGCGGTCGCGGCCGGCGGAACCACGGCGCCCGCGTCGGCCCTGGCGCCGGTCAGCATGATGTTGTCGGACTCGATCGTGGAGCCGGAGGCGAGCAGCACGGCGCGATGCATCGTGTTCTCGAGCTCGCGCACGTTGCCCTTCCAGTGGTGGCCCTTGAGGCGCTCGGAGGCCGACGGCGACAGCGGCTTCGCCGGCACGCCGTTCGCCTCGGCATACTTGCGCACGAAATGCTCGGCGAGCGGGATGATGTCGCCCGGCCGCTCGCGCAGCGCCGGCATGCGCAGGTTGAACACGTTGAGGCGGAAGTAGAGATCCTCGCGGAAGTCGCCCTTCTTGACCGAGTCCTCGAGGTCGCGGTTCGAGGTGGCGACCAGCCTGATGTTGACCTTGACCGGCTGGTTGCCGCCGACGCGGTCGATCTCGCGCTCCTGGATCGCGCGCAGCAGCTTGGCCTGCAGGCGCGGGTGCATCTCGCTGATCTCGTCCAGCAGCAGCGTGCCGCCGTTGGCTTCCTCGAACTTGCCGATGCGGCGGGTGACCGCCCCGGTGAAGGCGCCCTTCTCGTGGCCGAAGAGTTCGCTCTCCAGCAGGTTCTCCGGGATCGCCGCGCAGTTCACCGAGACGAACTTGTCGCCCGAGCGGCGGCTCTTCGCATGAAGGAAGCGCGCCATGACTTCCTTGCCGGTGCCGGACTCGCCGGTGATGAGCACGGAGGCATCCGATGGCGCGATCTGCTCGGCGAGCTTGATCGTGCTTGCCATCGCCGCGTCCTTGAAGACGACGCTGGTCGATTCTTCGGTGACTGCGGCGATGACTGCGGCGATTAGCTCGGCATTCGGCGGCAGCGGCACGTATTCCTTGGCGCCAGCTTTGATCGCGGCAACCGCCGCGTCCGCGCTGGTGCCAATGCCGCAGGCGACGACCGGAACGTGGATGCGTTCGTTCTTGAGCGACGAGACCAGGTTGGCGATGTCGAGCTTGACGTCGATCATCACCAGGTCAGCGCCCTGGCCGGAGCGAAGCTGGGTGAGGCCGGAGGGGATCGACTGGACATGCGCCACCTTGGCGCCGCGGTCCATCGCGATCTTCCCCGCCGCCGTTATGTGCCCGTCGAGCGAGCCGATGATCAATAGACGCATCTTCGTCTCCGTGTCCCCAAGGGCCCGCTAGTCGAGCGAGCCCAGCCGCTTTTCCGGCGGCAGGACGGTGTTGAGCAGCATTTCGATCCGTGTCGGATTCTCCTGCCGTCCGATGGCGGACGCCCCGATCACGTAGAGCCGGTTGACCAGCGCCTCCTCGGCGGAGTTGCGGTCGAGCTTGGAGGCCAGCGGTGCGAAAACCATGTTGGCGAGCACCGCGCCGTAGAAGGTGGTGAGGAGGGCGACCGCCATCGCCGGACCGATCGCCGACGGATTGTCGAGCTGTCCCAGCATCTGAACGAGGCCGACCAGCGTGCCGATCAGCCCCATCGCGGGCGCGACCTCGGCAGCCTTCCTCAGGATCGAGGCGCTCTTGGCATGGCGGCCCTGGATCGCCGCCTGCTCCTGCGCCATCACGCTCTCGACGTCCTCGGGCGCGGCGCCGTCGACGACGAGGCCGATCGCGCGGCGGAGAAAGGGCGCATCGCGGAGCTGGGCGAGCTGGCGTTCGAGGGCGAGCACGCCTTCGTTGCGGGCGAGCCTCGCGAGATCGAGCATGCGCCGGGCGGCATCGCCGCTGTCGGGCGTGCCCGAGAACAGCGCGACCAGCATCAGCCGCTGTGCCCGCCAGATCTCGGGCAGCGAATAGGAAATCGTGGTGACCGCGAAGGTGCCGCCGAAGACGATCAGGATCGACGGAAGATCGATGAAGGCGCTTGGCGCCCCTCCCACGGCAGCGGCGATCAGGATCACCGCGAAGCCCACGCCGAGCCCGAGCACGCCGGCAAGGTCGGGACCGGAGCGCTGGACGGGCGCGGCAACGCCGACGGCGCGATTGCCGCCTGCCACCTTCAGCTTGGGCGCGGGCTCAGTCATCGGTTACTGCGAGCGATCCGACTTGATGATTTCGGTCATGGTCACGCCCAGACGCTCGTCGACGATCACCACCTCGCCACGGGCGACCAGGCGGTTGTTGACGTAGATGTCGATCGCTTCGCCGACCTTGCGGTCGAGCTCGACGACGGCGCCGCGGCCGAGCTTGAGCAGCTGGCTCACCTGCATCGTCGACTTGCCGAGCACGGCCGAGATCTGAACCGGAATGTCATAGACGGCTTCGAGGTCGCGCGCGGTCGCCGTGCGCTGGCCTTCGAGGCGATCCTCATCCTCTTCTTCGGTCTTGGTGCTCTTGCCTTCGAGCTCGGTCAGTTCGAGGTTGTCGTCGTTAGGCATGGTCTTGCTCCTTCAAGCTCGTGTGAGCTGTCACTCGTTGGGAGCCAGCATCGGCTGGCTCGAGTCGTCGGGCGCCGATTCCGGCGGAACCAGGGCGCGGCCGACGACGGCCGCCACCTGGTCGATCGATTGCTGGACAAGCCGCTCTGCGCCGCCGGACGACCATTCGACCCGGCAGTCGCCGTCACCGAGCGCCGGCTCGCCGAAGACGACGAGCTGACCTTCGAAGCTGGTCGCCTTGCCGGCCTGGGCGATGCGCGGTTTCAGCGCCTCCACCAGCCCTTCCGGAACCCGGATGACGACGCGCGGCTCCTCGATCAGCGTCTCCAGCACCTGGCGCACCAGCGCCTGGATCTCGTCGGAGCCGTGGCGGCGGACATATTCCGGCAGCACCTTGCGGGCGATCGTATGCGTGACCTCGAGCGCGCCGCGCATCGTCTCGACGACACCTTCGCGCTGCGCCCGGTCGAGCTGGCCGAGCGCCCGGCTCACCTGGTCGAGCGCGTCGGCGGCGCGGCGTTCGAGCGAGGCGTGTGCCTCGGAGATGCCGGCGTTCCGCCCTTCGAGGAAACCCGCCTGGCGCGCCGCCGTCATCTCCTCCTCGGAGAAGGTTGGCGGCGGCGGCTCGGCATGGGCTGCGGCCTCGGCCTCGAGACGCGCGCGCTCCTCGGCTTCCGCCTTCTCGCGCGCGCGATCCGCCGCGTCCTCGTCGAAGCTGTCCTCGAACAGGAAAGGCCGGATGATGGTGGACAAGGCCAAAGGCTCCTATCAGTAGACGAGCTCGTCGCCGCCCTTGTTGTCGGACAGCACGATCTCGCCGCGGGCCGCCAGGTCCTTGGCAAGCTGGACCATCGCCATCTGAGCCTCTTCGACTTCCTTGAGGCGGACCGGGCCCAGCGCCGCCATGTCCTCGCGCAGCAGCTTGCCGGCGCGTTCGGACATGTTCGAGAAGAAGAGGTCGCGAAGGCCTTCGGAGGCGCCCTTGAGCGCGAGACCCAGCTTGTCCTTCTCGACCGCGCGCAGCAGCGTCTGCACGCCGCCGGGGTCGAGGCGGTTCAGGTCCTCGAAAGTGAACATCATCGCCTTGATCTTCTCGGCCGAATCCTTGTTGCGCTCCTCGAGCGCGGCGACGAAGCGGGACTCGGTGGCGCGGTCGAGGTTGTTGAAGATCTCGGCCATCATCTCGTGCGCGTCGCGGCGGGTGGTGCGCGCGAGGTTGCTCATGAACTCGGTGCGCAGCGTGCGCTCGACGTCGGAGAGCACGTCCTTCTGCACCGCCTCCATGCGCAGCATGCGCATGACGACTTCCATCGCGAAGTTCTCGGGCAGCATGCTCAGGACCTTCGCCGCGTGGTCCGGCTTGATCTTCGAGAGCACGACGGCGACGGTCTGCGGGTACTCGTTCTTGAGATAGTTCGCGAGAACCATCTCGTTGACGTTGCCGAGCTTGTCCCACATCGTGCGGCCGGCAGGGCCGCGGATTTCTTCCATGATGTTGCCGACGCGGTCGGCATCCATCACCTTCATCAGCAGTCGTTCGGTGGAGTCGAACGTACCGACCAGCGAGCCGGTCGAAGAGATCTGCTCGGCGAATTCGACGAACAACCGCTCGACCACGTTGGCCGACACGGTGCCGAGGTTGGCCATGATCTGCGAGATCTCCTTGATCTCGTCATCGCTCATCAGGGCGAACATCTTGGAGGCATGCTCCTCGCCCAGCGACATCAGCAGGATGGCCGCCTTCTCAGGACCCGAAAGCGATCGGTAGTCCTCGCGAACCCGCATCGTGGTTCTCCCTTCCCCTCAACGACACGGCGGCCCTGAGGCCGCCGCTCTCAAGATCAACCAGCTTCCTGGTACATCCAGTTCCGGACGATGGCGACGGCCTCTTCCGGGTGCTTGTCGACGATCTCGCCGATCTTCTTCAGCGACGAGGCGCGGACGCGGCCTTCGACGCGGTTGATGTCGATCATCGCGTCCAGCAGATCCTCCGGCTCCTCCTCGGGCGGCGCCAGCGCGGCGGCCGACGGGTCGAGCGGGCCGGCGAGGGCGGCGACGCCCGCCGGCGCGCCGGTCGGCGTCACCTGGCCGAGCGCGGCACCCGCGGCCGGCAGCGCCTCGAACAGGCGCGTCAGCACCGGGCGGACGACCAGCAGGATCACCAGCAGGCCGACGACGGCGAGCACGATGATCTCGGCGAGCTGCAGGAACTCGCGCTTGGAGAAGCCGAACAGGGTCGCGGTCGTATCGGCGATGTCCTCGACCTGCGCGAAGGGCAGGTTGACGACCTCGATCGAGTCGCCGCGGTCGGCGTTGAAACCGACGGTGGTCTTCACCAGCGCTTCGAGCTTGGTCAGCTCCTCCTGCGGGCGCGCCTGATAGGTGCGGTCGGACCCGGTGTAGGTGCCGTCGACCAGCACCGCGATGGTCATGCGCTTCAGCGCACCGGCCTCGCGGATCGTGTTGCGGACGGTCTTCGAGATCTCGTAGTTGACCGTCTCCTCGTTCCGCGCGTTCTTGGCGCCGGAGGCGGTCGAGCCGCCGACGTTGAGGCCGCCTTGGGTCTCCGGCAGGTTCGACTGCACGGTGACGCCCTGGTTCGCCTGGTTCTCGCTGGTAGAGGAGTTCTCTTCGACGGTCTGGGTCGAGCGCACGACCTGGCTCGCCGGATCGAAGATTTCCGAGTTCTCGACGACGCGTTCGAAGTTCAGGTCGGCCGAGACTTCGGCGCGCACCTTGCCGATGCCGACCGAGCGCTCAAGCAGCGTCTCGACCGCGCGTGCCACGCGCTGCTCGTAGGCGATACGCATCTCCTCGGCATTGGCCGAGGCGAGCTGGGACTGGTTGGACTCGCCGCCGCGGGCGAGCAGGTTGCCGCGATCGTCGATGATCGAGATGCGCGACGGCTTGAGATCGGGAACCGCGGCCGCGACCAGGTGCTGGATCGCCTGGACCTGCGGCTTGTCGAGACGGCCGGCGCCCTTCATGCGGAGCACAACCGACGCGCTCGGCTCCTGGCGCTCGCGGCTGAATACCTCGCGCTTCGGCAGCACGAGATGGATGCGCGCGGCGCGGACGCCCTGGATCGCGGTGATGGTGCGAGACAGCTCGCCCTCGAGCGCGCGCACCTGGTTGATCGACTGGACGAAGTTCGAGGTGCCGAGGCTCTGGGTCTTGTCGAAGATCTCGTAGCCGATCGAACCGCCGGTCGGCAGGCCGGCTTCGGCGAGCTGGATGCGCAGCTGCGCCGTCTTGTCGGCTGCGGCGAGGATCTGGGTGCCGCCGCCGGCGATGCGATAGGGGATCTGCTGCTGCTCGAGGCGGGCGGCGATCTGTCCGGCTTCCGCTGGATCGAGGTCGGCGTAAAGAAGCGCCAAGTCGGGCTGCGACAGCCGCGTCATCAGGAAGATGAAGAAGCCGAGCATCACCAGGCCAACGCCACCGA
The DNA here is from genome assembly GCA_016792585.1 of Rhodospirillaceae bacterium. Lineage (GTDB taxonomy): Bacteria > Pseudomonadota > Alphaproteobacteria > SHVZ01 > SHVZ01 > SHVZ01. The sequence continues at coordinate 23,243 of JAEULB010000205.1, read as the reverse complement.
GCGCAGCGAGACGTACCGCGCCAAGGTTCTTGGCCATCTGGACGAGAGCGTTCATGGCCCCCCTCAACCGTCATGCCGCCCTCAAGGCCGAGGTTCGGCGGGTCATGCCGCGAATCGCGAACCCAAGACAGCTGCCAAGGTCGATTCGAGGCTGGGAAAAATTTGCCTACCCCAAGCTAACTCAAATTACCGCTTGGGAGAACCCCAATTTTGTAAAATTTTAGCTAATTTTTGTGAAAAAGCAAGAACAGGCCCTTGAAGAGGAACGCTGGACCGATTCTAGAGGAGCTCAGTCGTCGGCGGCGGAGATCAGTCGCGGACGGTAGGCCGCGATCCGGGTGGTCCTCAAGCCGCGGAGCCCGTGCTTAGACAGGGCCTGTTCCCACGCCTGGAACTCCTCGACCGAGAGATTGTAGCGCCGGCACGCATCCTCGAGGGAAAGAACGCCGGCGCGGACGGCGGCAACAACCTGCGCCTTGCGGCGGGCGACCCACCGCCTGGTGTCGGGCGGGGGCAGCTCGCGCAGCCGGATCGCGCTTTGAGCCTCGGGGAGGAGCAGGTTCACGGTCATGTCGGTCCACGGGCTGGAGTTATGCGCCGACGAAGCATGACCCGGGAGGGTTAACAAACTCTGAACGCCCTGCGGATGACAGGGACGAGACCTGCCCGTATGTTCTGGCGCCATGCGGGCAGGGGATACCGAGGCCGACCGGGCGGCGGCCGCGCTGATCGACGAGGGGCTCGCACGTCACCGCGCCGGCCGGATGGCCGAGGCCGAGGCCTATTACCGCCGTGCCCTCGAGCGCGTGCCGGACAGTGCCGACGCACTCCACCTGGCCGGGCTCGCGACCTTCCAGGCCGGGCGGCCGGCGGACGCGCTGCCCGATCTCGCCAAGGCCGCGGCAGCGGCGCCGCTGATCGCACAGTTCCACGCCGACCATGCCCTCGCAGCAATGACCACCGGGCGTGCGCGCGAGGCAGAGGCCGCGTTGCGCCGGAGCCTCTCGCTGGAGCCGGACAACGCCGGGTCCTGGTCGACGCTCGGCCTGGTGGGGCAGGCGACGGCCGAGTACCTGGCCTCGCTGAGGCGGGCGAGGCGAGCGGCGGCGATCGAGGCCCTGAGCGCCGCGGCCCAGATCGCGCTCGGCACGCTGCTGGCGGCGTCGCGCGATCTCGCAGGCGCCGCCAAGGCATTCCGCCAGGCGTTGCGTCTCGATCCCAAGACCCGCGACGGCCGCCTCAAGCTTGCAGGACTGCACCAGGAGGCCGGCCGCCTCGACCAGGCTCTCGCCGTCTACGACGAAGGCCTGGAACACGATCCGCTCTCCGCCGAGCTCCACAACAATCGCGGCAACGTGCTGCTCGCCCAGCGCAACCTCGAGGCGATTGCAACCTTCCGCCGCGCCGCCGTGATCTCTCCCCATCTCGGCGAGATCCACAACAACCTCGGCAACGCCTTGATGTCCGGCCCCGAGCAGGACGGGGCGGGACCGGAGTTCCGTCGTGCGCTCGCCGCGAAGAAGGCATTCGCCGAGGCGAACAACGGGCTCGGCCGCTGGCTGCACGACCGCGAGCGCTACGCCGAGGCAAAGAAGGCGCTCGGAGCGGCACTTGAGGTCAAGCCGGAGCAGGGTGAGTTCCACGCCAACATCGCCGCGACGCTTCGCGCGTCAGGCGACCTCGACCGGGCGATCGTGCATGCGCGCTCTGCGGTCGCCCTCGCACCCGCCATGGCCGAGGCGCACAACAACATGGCGAGCGTGATGCTCGCGCTCGGCGATTCGGAAAGCGCGGTGGTCCACTATGGACGAACCCTGGCGCTGGTGCCGAGCGTGCTCGAGGTTCATCGCAATCTGCTGACCTCGATGCTCTACGTGGCCGGGCTCTCGACGGCGCGGCTGTTTGCCGAGCACCGGCGTTTCGCCGCCAAGTTCGCCGCCGCTCCGGCTGCCGCCGTCGCCTTCGCCAATGCCCGCGATCCGGACCGGCGGCTCACGATCGGCTATCTCTCCTCCGACTTCCGCCATCATCCGATCTCGCGCAACGTCTGGCCCTGGATCTCCGACCGGAATGCGGAGAAGTTCAAGGTCGTGGCCTTCGCCGACGTGCAGAAGCCCGATCACGTGACCGAACAGCTGAAGGCGCTGGTCGACGAGTGGCACTCGGTCCAAGGGCTCTCCGACATGGAGGCGGCGCGCCTGATCCGGCGGCAGGGCGTGGACGTGCTAGTGATCCTCGCCAGCCACTTCGACCGCAATCGCGGACTCGTCGCCGCGCACCAGCCGGCGCCGGTCGTCGTCAGCGCCCATGACGGCACCACCAGCGCGGTCCCGGGGATGGGCTACCTGATCGCCGATCTGACCGTGGTGCCGCGCCGATCTGCCGAGCGCTTCAGCGAGCGGGTGGTGCGGGTCCCGGTCTTCTCGATCCAGCGCCCGATCGACGGCGCGCCGGTGATCGGACCGCCGCCGGTTCTCGCCGAAGGCCGGATCACCTTCGGTTCCTTCAACAACCCGTCGAAGATCACCGGCGAGACGGTGCGGCTGTGGGCCGGGGCGCTGAACGCCGTCCCGGGATCGCGGCTGATGCTGAAGTACCGGAACGCCTTCGCCTCGGCCAGGCTGCGCGAACGGATCTATGGCTTGTTCCGTGCCGAAGGCATCGGGCCTGAGCGCCTGACGATCGTCTCCTCGACGACGACCGCCGATCCGGTCGGTGCTCATCTCGCGCTCTACAACCACGTCGACATCGCGCTCGACACCGTGCCCTTCAACGGCTCCACCACGACCTTCGAAGCGCTGTGGATGGGCGTGCCCGTGGTGACATTGCTCGGCGAGACGATGATGTCGCGCTGGGCGGCTTCGATGCTGGTCCGCGCCGGACGGCCAAACTGGGTGGCGCTCGACGGCGCGGGCTATGTGGCGCGCGCGGCTGAATGGTCGGCCGATCGCGAAGGCCTAGCCGCGCTCCGGCGCTCGCTTCGCGACGAGGTCGTCCAATCTCGCCTCTGCGACGCGGGGCGATCGGTGCTCCATCTCGAGCGTGTCTACCGCGCGCTGTGGCGGCGGTGGTGTCGGGACCAAACGAAAGCGGCGGGGGATTGATCCCCCGCCGCGACGACTCCGTTCTAGAGTCGGTTGGAACCGTTACCGCTTCAGGCGGACGACTTCGTCCAGCATCTCGTCGGCGGTGGTGATCACCTTGGTCGCGGCCGTGTAGGCGCGCTGGGTGATGATCATGTTGGTGAACTCCTCGGCGAGGTCGACCGTCGAGTTCTCGAGCGAGGAAGGCGAGATCGCGCCCGAGGTGCCGGTGCGGGCCGGGCGGAGCTGCGGGTCGCCCGAGATGTCGGTCGTCCCGTAGGTGTTGGCTTCCTTCCGCTGCAGCGCGTTCGGGTTCTGGAAGGTCGCGACCGCGAGGCGGTAGATCCGGCTCGAAAGGCCGTTGGCATAGACCACCGTGACGAAGCCGGAGTCGTCGACCGAGACGCCGGAGACGCCGGCCGGCGCCACGCCGTCCTGGGTCAGCGAGTTGACGGTATAGCCGCCGGCGACCTGCGAGAGGCCGTTGCCCTGGCCGATGGTGCCGAGGTTCAGGTTGATCGTGGTCGGCTGCGTCACGCCGGCGACGGTGCCGACGACGGCCGAGAAGTTGATGCCGGAGACCGCGAGGATGCCGGAGGCCGACGGCGTCGTGTTGGTGCCGACCTGGATCAGCTGGCCCGCGTTGTTGAACACCACCGTGAAGGCCGTGGCCGGCGCGGTGATCGATGTCGGGTTGAACGACATCGTGACGGTCCAGTTGTTCAGCGCGGTCGGCGTCCAGGTCAGCAGCATCTGCTGGGTCTGGCCGAGCGAGTCATAGACCGTGACGTTGGTCTGCTGGGTCGGGGTGACGCCGGTGGTCGGCGGCAGGTTGGCGATGATGCCGACGTTGCGGGTGGGGACCGCGACTGAGGTCTGGTCGGCGAGGTTGACCGACTGCAGGTTCGAGAACAGGTCGGTGGCGTTGGTCGTCACGCCGGCGGGCGTCAGGAAGTTGCCGGCCGTGTCGAGCTTATAGCCCTGCAGGAAGTAGCCGCCGGCGTTGACCAGGAAGCCGTTCTTGTCGGTGGTGAAGCCGCCGGCCCGGGTGAAGACGTTCGCGGCGCCGGTCGCGGTCTGGGCAGACCGGGTGTTCACCACGAAGAAACCCTTGCCGCTGATGGCGAGGTCGGTGGTCGACGAGGAGGCCTGGATCAGGCCCTGCTTGTCGATCTGCTGGAAGGGCGTGGCCTGCACGCCGCCGGGCGAGTAGCGGGCGCGGGACGTGGTGTCCGTGACCAGCGTCGAGAAGCGCGCGATCGTGCGCTTGTACCCGACCGTGTTCACGTTGGAGATGTTGTCCGAAAGGGCGGCCATGCTCTGCGACTGAGCGTTCAGGGCCGTCACGCCGGAAAACAGGGCTCCGTAAATACCAGTCATGTCACGTCTCCTTGCCTGATCTCTCTTGGCTCAGCTTCGGCGCGCGCCTATGCGACGCCCTTGATTCGGATGATGTCGTTGATGTTCACGATCTGCTTGCCCGAGAGCAGCACGGCACCCTCGGTGTGCATCTCGACCGCGTCGATCACCAGATTGACGGAGGTCGAGGTCTTGACGTTGTTGTTGGCGGCATCCTTGGCGCTGATGCTGATCGTGTAGTCGCCAGCGGGCGCGTCGAGGCCGTTCAGATCCTTGCCGTTCCACTCGAAGGAGTGGCCGCCGGCTCCGGTCTCACCGGTCGTCTGGTAGACGACGGTGCCGTCCTTGTCCTTGATGAAGATCTGGACCGTGCTCGGCGTGCCGTCGAAGGCATAGCCCCACGTTGCCTTGCCGTCCTTCAGGGGCTGCTTGTCGCCGATCGACTCGACCGTGCGGCCGATATAGCTGGTCGCCGCCGCGTTCTGGGACGCGGTCTGCAGCGTGATGAGGTTCTCGAGGTTCTTGTTCACGGCGATCGACTGCTCGACGCCGGCGAACTGAACGAGCTGCTGAGTGAAATCCTTGGTGTCCATCGGCTTCAGCGGATCCTGGTTCTGCAGCTGAGCGGTCAGCAGCTTCAGGAACGCGGTGTAGTTCTCCGACAGCTTGGCGAGCGAGGTGGCCGAGCTGGTGGCTGCGCTCGTCGAAGCGGTGGTCTGGTTGACGGTGGACACGGTCATCGTCGAGCTCCTCAGATCCTCACATCCACGCCACCCCGGGCATTCCGGCGGGCGGCGGCTTCGGCCATGCGGGCCTCTGCCATTCGACCTTCGCTAGGCTCGGCCCCTCCCTCGAAGCCGGGGCTGCGGCGCCCCGACCTGGAGAAGCCGCCCGAACCATCCTGTCGCTGCTCGCGGAGGGCGAAGTTCAGGCTGCCCGAGTCGGTCTTCATCCCAGCGTCTTGCAAGGCCCGTTCCAAGTGCTGGGCATCCCGCTTCAGCCACTCGAGGGTTTCCGGCTTTTCGACCGAAATCACGGCCCGCATCGACCCGTCCTTGCGCACTTCCAGGTCGACATCGACGCGGCCGAGCGCCTCGGGGCGCAGCTGCATCGTGATCTTGCCGTCGCCGGACTGGGTCTGCTTGGCGATGCGGACTGCGATCTGATCGGCGACCGGCTGCGGCGGCAGATTCTGCCGGGCCGGCTGCGAGGACTCGGCACGAAGCATCTGGTCGACACCGGCGCGGCGCTCGGCATGGGCATGAAGGTGATTGGCGGCCTGCGGCTCCGCCTGGTCCGCCTGCGCAGCCTCGGCGATGCCGTCGACGGCCGCTTCATCGACCGCGTCGGCGAAGGTCGAAGCGGGTGCTGCGGGAGCGGCGGTCTGGCTTGCGACGGTCGCCTGGTCCGGGGTCTGGGCCTGCGTTGCGATGCCTGCGTCCTGAGCCGTCGGCTGGACCGCGGCCGTGGTCACCGTCGCGGTAGGAGCGGGAGCGTTCTCGACCGGCGCGGCCGGCAGGGTCGGCTCGTCCATCGACTGAAGGGTCAGCAATGCGGAGGGCGCCGTCGCGGGCGCGGTCGTCTCGGCGGCGGCAGCGACGGTCACGGCAATGGCCGGATTGGTGCCAGGAGCGGCTGCGCCGGTGGCGGTTGCCGTGACGGGAGCCTGGACGAGGGTGGCTGCCTGCGGGTCGGCAGCCGCTGCGGCGGCCTGATCTGCAACGGGAGCTGCCGGCGATGCGACGGCGACCTGAGCAGGTGCGGCCGTCGGGGCCGGAGCGGCCGTCGGCTGGCTTCCGGCTTCGATCTGCACGGGGGCCGTGGGCATCGTCGTCGACGGGGCGGCGGCAATCTCGGTCGGGACCACGGCGGCAGCGGGGATCGCGAAGCCGTCGGCATCCGGGGCCCTCGCGACCGGCTCCCCGGCAAGAGCCGTCTCGGGAAGGACCGGAGTCTGGCTGTCGACAACCGCGGCAGCAGGGACGCCCTCGATGTCGGAGGCAGACGCGGCGGGGACCATTTCGACGACCACGACCGGTACCGGGACGGCGACCGCGGTGGGCGTGTCGACGCTGGCAGGGGCCGGCTCGGCCGGGGCGGCGGCAAGCTCAGGCTCGTCAGATCCGGACTGGTCGAGGTCGGACTGATCCGACACCAAGACGTCGATGGCGACATCGTCGTCGGAAGATTCGGCTTCTACCGAAGCGGTGGCGGGATCCTGGTCGTTCGCGACGACGCGATCCTGGCTCCGCTCCGGCCGATCGGAGGCCTCCGAGTGGCGGCGCGGGCGCGATTCGGCCGGATCGGCACGGCGGGCGGGCCGCTCGGCCCGGTTGGCGCTGCGCTCGTCAGGCTGCAGGCGCTCCGGTCGAGGCTCGGCGTCCTGCCGGCGCTGGCTCATCGCCTGGTTCAGCTCGGCCGAGAACAGCCGGCCGGTCTCGCTCGGAGACTCGTCGCGCTGCGGGCGGTTCGAGGTCTGGAAGAACGCCGCGTCGAGGGCCTGGAGATCCATGGAAGGTCCGCTTGCGCAAGGTAAGGGCAGGGAAGACCAAGCAAGCCCTGGGCCAGCGGCGGACCGGCCGATTGCCTATCGAAGACGGGGAAGGAGGGGCAGGAGACGACCGACCCGGCAAATCCTGCCGGGACGTCTGGGCTAATAGTGCCCGGCGAGCTCGGTCTTGGTCTCGACTTCGACCAGCTGGCCAGAATGGTAGTAGGCGCCGCGCCGGTGCCCGTACCAGACGATCTCGCGACACCACGTCGCGAAATCGGAGAAGGCCTCTTTCGATCGCTCGATCCGGTAGGTCGAGCGCTTGGCCTGCAGGGCTTGCGGCTCGCCCTGGAGGATGCCGCGGAAGAACCGCCAGACGTCATGCCCAAGCGTGATTTCGGCATCGTCATGGACGAAGGGCTGGCTCAGCAGCACGCGGTTGAGCGCAAAGGCGTCCTCGACCGGCGCGAACGGCGCCGGGCTGCCGTGCTCGGCCCAAAGGTCGAGAAGTCGCTGACGCGCCTCGACGAGGAACGCCTCGGTCTTCTTTTCGTGGGTGAGCTTGATGAACATGAACTCGTCGGCCGGCCACCAGATGCCGAGGAATTCCGGCGCGTAGTGGAGTTCCGGGCCGCCCGCCTGGATGGTCTTCGCCTCGCCCTCGAAGAAGTCGTGGATCTCCGCCAGCAGCGGATACTTCTTCCGGTCGGCCGTGACGAAGGCTTCCAGCAGCGTGCGATAGCCGATGCCGGAGACCTCATGGGCGACGACCAGGGGAATCTGGATCATCTTGTCGAAATGCAGCAGGGCCGTGGTCCAGGCCAGAACCCGGGCCTTGCGCCAGTCGGGACGCGGCATCGCCGCCGTCGCCACCACCATCTGCTGCATCTCGGCGATGCCGTCGACGTCCTCTTCGAGCGTGCCGTGGACGTTGATGATCTTGGTCTCGATCAGCTCCATGCCATACTTGGCCTGATAGGCGGGATCGCCCATCTCGGCATTCGGCAGGATCGAGAGATTGTTGAACTGGATGCGGTTGTGCTGGCCGCCTTCGATGACGCGGGCGACGCCGTTGGCGAAGCTCTCGTAGGTCTCGCCGGGAAGGCCCAGGATCAGGTCCGAATATGTGGCGACCCGGTCGCGTGTGAAGCGCTTCTGCAGCTCCTCGTAGGTGCTGAGCGAGATGTTCTGGCGCTTGATGGCCTCGAGCGTGTGCATGTCGACGCTCTGCAGCGCCAGCGCCACGCCCTTCGACAGGCCGGCATCCGACAAGATCTTCTGGGTGGTGTAGGCCCGCTCGGTCGCGTTCTTGGTGTTCTGGACCGAAAGCGCCTTGGGATAGCCGAAAACGCGCTTGTTCTCGGCCGCCGCCTGGGCGAGTTCGATGTCGCGGGGCAGGATGCCGAAGTTCGCATCGCAGCAGAAGATGAACTCGATCTTGTGGTCGGAGAACCAGTCGAGCTCGCGCTTGAGCCTGGGCACGTCGAACTGGAAGACCTTGCTCTGGGTCGCCGATCCCCAGTCGCAGAATGTGCAGGCGAAGGGGCAGCCGCGGTTGGTCTCCCAAAGCGCGATCCAGACTTCCTCCGGATGGGCGGCGATCAGCGGCTTGAAGGTGCCTTCGAGATAGGGCGAGGGCACGATCGAGATATCGCGCAGGCGCTCGAGCCGCGGCTGATGGACGAACTTGCCGTCGGCATCGATGAAGCTGATTCCCTGAACCTCGGCGAAGTCGCGCGTCCGCGCCCGCTCGATCAGCTTGAGGAACGTCTGCTCGCCTTCACCGTGGCAGGCGACATCGATGAACGGATGGGCGCGCAGGAACGCTTCGCTCCGGTCCGGTACCTGGGGCCCGCCGAAGATGATGAGGATATTCGGCTTTTCGGCCTTGAGCCGGCGCGCGACCTCAAGCGTCAGGCGCTCGTTCCAGACATAGAGGCTGAAACCGACCGCATCTGCGTCGCGGAGCTGCTCGACCGCCGCGTCGACCTTGATGCGCTTGTAGACGGGCAGCAGGAACCGGAATTTTTCCGGGGCTTCCGCATGCCGTTCAGCATAGGCCTGCAGCAGCCCGATCGCATAAGGCAGGTAATTCTGGCCCGAGAAGCTGTTGTTGATCTGGGCAAGCCCGACGGTCAGCACATCGCTGCCGCTCTTCTGGCCCTGGGTCGTCTGTTGCATCGCCTCTTCCGGCTTAACCGACCGATTGTCTGGATAACAGATACGCAAGGCCCGGGCCAGCGCGGGTTCGGCTACTGCGACCGGTACCAGGCAACCGTCCGGCCGATGGCCTCGGCCAGCGGCACCTCCGCCCTGAAGCCGAGGATTTCTCGCGCCCGGGTGGTGTCGGCGATCTTCGAGGGTTCGCCGGCGGGCTTGGAGGTATCCCAGACGATCGGCCCGGGATGACCCGTTGCGGCCAGCACGGCCTCCGCCAGCGCCCCGATGCTGTGGCCGGTGCCACTGCCGAGATTGATGGGCCCCTTGGCGAGACCCCGCTCGTAGGCCAGCAGCAGCCCGCGCACCGCGTCGTCCACGTAGAGAAAGTCGCGTACCGCAGAGCCGTCGCCCCAGACCGTGAAGGGTGTCTCGCGCCGTTCCGCCCGCCCGATCAGCGCCGGGACCACCAGCGCGGTCTTGGGATCGAAGTCGTCGAAGGGGCCGAAGGTGTTGACCGGACGGACGACGGCGACGTCGGCGAAGCCGTGCTCGATCGCCAGCGCCTCGACGTATTTCTCGGCGATCCGCTTGGCCCAGGCAGCGTACTGGTCGCCGGGGTGCGGATTGCCCGACCAGGCGAGATCCTCGCGATAGACCGCCATCGGCGGGTAGACGGTGACGGTCGAGACATAGACCAGCGCCTTCACCCCGGCTCTTTGGGCGGCGGCGAGGGTATTGAGGCAGACGAGCGCGTTCTCCCCGAGCATGGTGGCGGCCTGGCTCGTCTGCAGGCCGATCGAGCCCCGGCGGCCGGCGAGATGGAAGACCGCGTCGATGCCGTCCATCGCCTCGTCGGCGAAACGCCGGTCCGTGAGATCGCCCAGCAGATGCTCGGTCGACCCGAGGGGCGGAGCCGGTGCCGTTCGTGACGCGGTGCGAACCTCGGCGCCGAGGCCGAGGAGCCGGGGCACTAGGGCGCGCCCGTAAAGGCCGGCAGCGCCGGTGACCAGGATGCGGCGACCCTGGTAGAGGCGGCCGGAGAAGGGATGCGGTCGGTCCATTGCAGGCCAAGCTAAGGCCAAGGTCGTGCCGGTGTCACGACCGGCGCTTTGCCTTGGCAAGCCGACTCGGGCTAAACCGCCATCATGCCGACGGTCGCCGAGGTGCTGGCAGAAGGGCTCGTGCATCACCGCGCCGGCCGCTGGCCCGAGGCGCGCAGGATCTACCGACGCGTCCTCGCCTTCGACCACGCCCAGCCCGACGCGCTTCATCTCCTCGGCGCGCTCGAGCTCGAAGCCGGCCAGATCGACCTCGCGGCGGCGTTCCTCGGCCAGGCGGTCGCCGCAGTCCCCGACAATGCGGCAGCCCAGGCCAACCTCGGGCGGGCCCTCCGCCGCCGCGGCGATGCGGATGGGGCGACTCTCGCCCTGAAGCGCAGCCTCGCCCTGATGCCGGCGGTCACCGACGTCTGGATCGCGCTCGGCTTCGGTGGCCTAGTTCCCGGATTCGTGCGCGCGCTCGCGCTCGATCCGATGTCGGTCGATGCCCTCAACAATCTCGCGACGCACCGCCAGCAGGGCGGCGACGCCGCGGCGGCGTCGCGCCTTCTCAGGCGCGCGCTGGCGGTGCAGCCGGATGGATCCGGCCTCTGGCAGAATCTCGGCCTCGTCGTCCGCGGCCAGGGCGCCTTGATGGGAGCCGTCGTCGCGTTCGGCCGTTCTCTCGCGCTCGCGCCGCACAGCGCGACGGTTCTCGAGGCGCTCGGATGGACCTTGCATCTTGCCGGCGATGCGCCCCGCGCGGCCGAGGCGTTTCGCCGGACCCTCCGGGTCGATCCCGATCGCGCCGACGTGCATGCGAGCCTGATCCTGACCCTCAACTGCCTCTCCGATGTCGGCCCGGAGGAAATCCTCGCCGAGCAGCGTGCCTGGGATGCGCGCTTCGCCCGCGCTCTCGGCGGGACGCCCGCTTCGACGGCGAAGGACCCGGAGCGCCGCCTGCGCGTCGGCTATATCGCGGTGGAAGGGTTTCGCGCGCACACCGCCGCGGTGACGCTGCTACCGCTGATCGAGGGCCACGACCGCGACGTCGTCGAGATCGTCTGCTACTCGGACGTGCCGCCGGCCCGCGCCGACAACGTCACGCGCCGCTTCCGCGAGCTCGCCGACGGCTGGCGCGACTGCCGCGATCTCGACGACGCTGCGCTGGCGGCGCGGATCCGAGACGACCGGATCGACGTCGTCGCCGACATGTACGGCTATCCGCCGGGTTCGCGCCTGCTCGCCCTGGCGCGCCGCCCGGCGCCGGTGCAGGTCAACCTCCTGCCTATGGGAAGTTTCGGTCTCGACGCGGTACCGTGGATGGTCGGCGATGCGCGGTTGACCCCGCCCGGATCGGAAAGCTGGTTCAGCGAGACCGTAGTCCCGCTGCCGCTGGCCTTTTGCTATTGGCCGCTGCGGCCGGTGCCTGAGATCGCGCCGGGGCCGCTATCGCGCGGCGGTCCGGCGGTGTTCGGCAGCTTCAATCAGCCGGCCAAGCTCTCCGACCGCAGCCTCGCGCTCTGGGGGCGCATCCTTTCCGCGCTTCCCGGCTCGCGCCTGGTGCTGAAGGGCATGGCCTTCGCCGACCCGCCGACGCGCGACGCTTTCCTTCGCCGCGCAGCGGCTGCCGGACTCGATCCGGGGCGCGTCGACGCACTCGCCTGGATCGCCGACGGGAGCCATCACCTCGCGGTATATGGCGACATCGACATCGCGCTCGATCCGACGCCCTATGCCGGCGTGATCACCACCTGCGAAGCGATGTCTCTCGGCGTTCCGGTCGTGACTCGCGCCGGCGATCGGCTGCTCGGGCGTTACGGCGCGACGCTGCTGAATGCCGTCGGTCTCGGCGATCTCGTCGCCGAAAGCGACGATGCCTATGTCGCGACTGCCGTTGCGCTTGCTCGCGATTCGGCGAGGCTCGCCCAGCTCCGCTCGACGCTTGGGCGCGGTTTCTCCGAGTCGCCGATCTGCGATGCCACGAGCTACGCCCGCTCGGTCGAAGAGGCCTATCGCCGGATGTGGCGAAGCTGGTGTGCCTCCGCATGAGCGACCTCTTCGCCGAGGCGGTGACGCTTCATCGCTCGGGCCGGCTCGCAGAGGCCGAGGCACGCTATCGCCAGATCCTCGATCGCGACGCCGGGCATGCGGATGCGCTCCATCATCTCGGACTGATCTCGCTCGAGCGGGGCGACGCCGGTCGGGCGCTCGACCTGATAGGCCGGGCGCTTCGTCAGCGGCCCGACGATCCGCTCCTCAACAACAATCTCGCCAATGCGCGTCGCCGCCTCGGCCATCGCCAGGCGGCGCGCACGGGGTATCGGCGCGCGCTCGCCGTCCAGCCCGGGCTCGCCGACGGCTGGGGCAATCTCGGTGCGTTGTTGGGCGAACTCCAACAGCCCGCAACCTCGATCCTCGCCCATCGCCGGGCGATCGCGATCGATCGCGACGTCGCGGAACTTCACTTCGCGCTGCTGCTGGCCGTCGGGCCGGAGAAGGGCGGCAGCGCGCTTCGCCGGGCGCTGACCCTCGATCCGACGCTGGCGCAAGGCTGGGCGGTCGCAGGCGACCATCGGCGCGCGCTCGCCCTCATGCCCGACCTGCCCGAGGCGCTCGCCGCCGCCGGTGCAGTCCGGCTCGCCGCCGGCCGGCCGCGCGAGGCGCTGTCCTTCCTCGATCGCGCGCCGGGCCACCCGGTGGCCGCCTTCCATCGCGGCAACGCGTTGTTCCAGCTCGGCCGCATCGACGACGCGGCGAAGTCTTTCCTTATCGCGGCCGAACGGATTCCGGAGGCGTTGGGAAATCTCGCAGGCGTGCGCCGCGAGCAGGGCAACATCGACGACGCTCGCTCGCTCTACGACAAGCTGATCGCCTCTGGTGGGGAATCGGACGCGCTCAGGGTCAAGCGGGCGATGCTGCTGCCGACCATTCCTGAATCGGTTGCCGCGATCGATGCCGCACGCGCTCGTCTTTCCGCCGATCTGGCCGCCTGCGCGGGCGCACGCCTCGACGATCCGGTGGCGGAGATCGGGCACGGCAACTTCTATCTCGCCTATCATGGCCGCGACGACCGGCCGATGCAGGAAGCGATCGCGCGCTTCTATCGCGCGGCCTGTCCCTCGCTATCGGAGGATCTCCGCCGCCCGTCGTCGCGGCCGGACGGACGCATCGCGGTCGGCATCGTCTCGACCCTGCTCAGGACGCATACCATCGGCCGGCTCAATCGCGGATTGATCGAGCACCTCGACCGCCGCCGCTTCCACGTGACCCTGATCGCGCCAGATCACGGCGACGACGGGCTGGCGCAGGCGCTCGAACGTGCCGCCGACCGCGTCCTGCGTCTGCCGTCGCGTCTGGCCGACGCACGCCACGCCGTCGCCGAGCTTCGTCTCGATCTGATCTATTATCCGGACATCGGCATGGAGCCGATGACGTATTTCCTCGCCTATGCGCAGCTGGCACCGGCGCAGGTGGTGACCTGGGGACATCCCGACACGACCGGTCTCGACAGTATCGGCTGGATGCTGTCGGCGGCGTGCATGGAGCCGGACGGTGCCGAGGCGCATTATGTCGAGCGGCTGGCTCGCCTTCCCGGGCCGACGGTGCATGTCGCGAGGCCGTCCGCTCCTGCGCGGATGAAGGACCGGGCGGCGCTCGGCCTTCCTGACGGCCATCTCTATGTCTGCCCGCAGAGTCTGTTCAAGCTGCACCCGGAGGGCGATCCGGTCCTGGCGCGAATCCTGGCCGCCGATCCGAAGGGGCGCCTCGTGCTGATTCACGGCCGGCATCCGAACTGGGCCCGGCAGCTGGTCGCCAGGTTCGAGGTTGCGGGCATCGATCCGGGCCGCGTCGTCGTCCTGTCGCATCTCGGCGGCGGGGACTATCTCGCGTTGCTCGCGGCCGCGGACGTGGTGCTCGATCCGATCCACTACAGCGGCGGCCATTCGAGCCTCGAGGCCTTCGCCATGGGCGCACCGATCGTCACCTGGCCAGGACGTTTCATGCGCGCGCGCCACACGGCCGGGTTCTACGACCTCATGGGTATCTCCGACCCGGTCGCCCGCGACTTCGACCACTATGTCGAGCTTGCGGTCCGCATCGCCGGCGATCCCGGCGAACGCCTTCGCCTGTCGAGGGCGATCGGGGAGGCGTCGTCCGTGCTTTTCGACAGCAGAGCGTCGATCGCCGCGATCGAGGATTTCCTCGAAAGCGCGGTCGCGAGCGCGTAGCGTCGCGCCATGAACGTCGTTCTTCTCGACCCCGGCCTGCAATCGGCGATCGGGCATCACTACAATCTCGATCTCGGCCTGGTGGGCGAGCTCAAGCGGCTCGGCGTGCCCTACCGACTGTTCGTCAACCAGGGCGTGACGGCCGAGCTCGCGGCACGTCTGGGGGCCGAGCCCTGCTTCCATTTCCACCCCTATCGCCGGAGCTCCGAGGATCGTTATATCCGCGACTTCGAGGACTACCTCGATCTCAACGAGCACGCCTTCGCCGAGCTCAAGACCCTAGCCGGCGCGGTCGATCTCGCCGACTCCCTGGTGATCGTCCACACCGCGACCAACCGGATGCTGCTGGGCCTTGCGAAATGGCTCGCCTCCGGCTCCTTTCCGGCCTCGTCGAGGCTGGTGCTGGTGCTCCCGCACGTCTCGGGATTCACTGATGGCAACCTGTCGTGGGACGCGGTCTTCTACCGCCACGCCTTCAACCGCCTGCGTCCGCATCTGGGTCAAGTCACGCTGCTGACGCTCTCCGATCTGCAGGCCCGAGAGTTCGGTGCGCTGGCGGAAGCCCCGGTCGAGGTGATGCCCTATCCCAACCCGGCATCGGCCTGGCGCCGCGACCATCCGTCGGCCAAGCGCGTCCAGCGACCGAAGCGACGAATCCTCTTTTGCGGCGAAGCGACGATGCGAAAAGGCTTCCACCTTCTCGCCGACATCATCCGCACGGTCGGCGACGCGCGGCGCGACGTCGAGTTCGCGATCCAGCTCAACGGCTGGCAATCCGACAGCGAGCGCGTCGCCGAGTTCCAGAAGTTCGCCCGGGCGCGCTACGACACCAAGACGATCGCCGGCTTCATCGGCGAGGACGACTACTATCGGCTGATCGAGGACGCCGACGCGGTGCTGCTGCCCTACCAGTCGCCGGTCTACCGGTCGGGAACCTCGGCCGTGTTCGAGGAAGCGATGTATCTCGGCAAGCCGGTGATCGTTCCTCCGGAGACGATGATGGCAGCCCAGCTCGTGCCGCACGCGGATGCCGGCGTCGTCGCCGGCGGAATGGATGCCGTCTCGTTCGGCAAGGCGGTGCTGACCCTCGTCGGCGACTACCCACGCTTCGCGACCGGGGCTTCCGCTGCCGCCGAGGCCTGGCAGGCGCGCGACGGCATGGACCGTTTCGTCACATATCTTCTGGATCGCGCCCGGTGACGACGGCTTCGGCCGCGCGCTTCGCCGAAGCGGCCGATGCCCATCGGGCCGGGCGGCTGGCGGAGGCCGAGGCCGGATATCGCGACGTCCTCGCGGTCGTTCCCGGCGAGCCGGACGCCGTGCGCATGCTGGGGCTCGTTGCGGCCCAGCTCGGGCGTCCCGCCGATGCGCTGGCCAGGACTGCGATCGCCGTCGACCGGCCGGCGGATCCGGAACTCCACGTCGCGGTCGCCGGCGCGCTGAAAGCCGGCGGCTGGCCGGCTGCCTCATTGGCATCGCTGCGACGCGCGCTGGCCCTCAGGCCGGGCTTCGCCGAGGCCGCCTACAATCTCGGCAACGCCGAGACCGCGCGCGGCCGCAACGACCATGCCGCTGCCGGATATGCGCGCGCGCTGGCGTTGCGTCCCGACTACACCGATGCGCTCAACAACGCGGGGCCGGTGCTGCTGGCCGAAGGCCGGCTGGCGGAGGCTAGGCGCTCGCTCTTCGATGCCATCGTGCTCGAGCCGGGACATGCCAGGGCGTGGTCGAATCTCGCCGTGCTGCATCAGGCGACGGGCGATGCCGTTTCGGCCATTCGCCTGTTTCGGCGTGGGCTCGCACTCGATCCCGAACAGTCGGCGATCGGCTCCAACCTGCTGTTCACGATGACCTATGCCGAGGGGATCGACGACGACACGCTCTATCTGGGCTTTCGCGACTGGGAGGCCCGCCATGCGCGTCGGCTTTACGGCGAGGCGCGCCTTCATGCGAACGATCGCGATCCCGATCGCCGCCTTCGCGTCGGATATCTCTCGGCCGACTTCCGCGATCATCCGGTCGCTCACAGCCTGATCGAGTCATTAGAGCGTCACGACCGCGCCGAAGTCGAGCTCACGCTCTATGCGTTGCCGCGGACGAGCGACGGGATGACCGAGCGATTTAAGCGTGTCGCCGACCGCTGGCGGTGGGTCGCCGGCGAGGACGAGCGTCGCATCGCCGAGACGATCCGCGCCGATGGAATCGATGTCATGGTCCTGGTCGCGCCGCATACGGCGGACAACCGGCCGCTCGTGGCGGCGCTCAAGCCGGCGCCGGTGCAGGTTGCCCTCTACGATCTCGCCACGACGGGGATGGCCGCGGTCGACGGCTGGCTGACCGATTCCCTGTTCCACCCGCCGGAATCGACGACCGAGCGATTCGCCGAACGCCTGATTCGGCTTCCCTGCCTGCACACCTTCGCCGCGCCGTCGCCGTCCCCCCCGCTGCTCGCCCGCCCGCCATCGGTCGCCTCGGGCCGCGTCACCTTCGGCTCGTTCAACAACCCGGCAAAGATGACGCAAGCAGTCGTCGCCCTATGGTCCCGGGTACTCGCGGCGGTGCCGGGCTCGCGGCTGGTGATGAAGTACCTGAACCGCTTCGCCAGCCCGGAGATGGAGAGGCTCGTACGCGACCGGTTCGAGGCCGAGGGAATACCCCCCGAGCGGCTGGAGCTGCGTGCCGGCCGCCTTCCGCGGATGGCCCAGCTGGCGCTCCTCAACGAAGTCGACGTCGCGCTCGACCCGTTCCCGTTCAACGGCTGCACCACGACCTTCGAAGCGCTCTGGATGGGCGTTCCGGTCGTGACCCTCCAAGGCCGCCGCTTCCTTGGGCGGATGGGCACGAGCTTCCTCGACCGACTGGATCTCGGCGATCTCGTCGCGGCCGACCCGGCGGCGTATGTCGCGCTGGCAGCGAAGGTCGCGACCGACGTCGAGCGCCGGACTCGCCTGCGCCGGGAGCTCCGGGAGCGGCTGGCCGATTCGCCGTTTTTCGACCCCTCAAGCCATGCCCGATCGCTGATCTCGGCCTACCGCCGGCTCTGGCGTGACTGGTGTTTGGCTTCGGGAAATCAATCTGTTATAGAGGCCCACCGCCGATCCTGAGGAGCGGCGACGGGTGCCTCGACAGCGACGAGATCAGGTGCCCTAGAAGGGGAGCACGTGATGGCATCAGGAGCGAGCATCGGGCCGGCAATCGACCTGGCTGCGATCAATCCCGATGGATATGCCCGCCTGACCAGGGTCAAGGACGGGGTCCTTCTCTACAACCGTTTCGACCAGTTCATCGGCCGCTCGATCGAACTCTACGGCGAGTACTGCGGCGCGCGCGTCGATCTCTTCCGCCAGATCGTCCAGTCCGGCGACATCGCGGTCGAGGCGGGCTCCTATACCGGCCAGACCGCGCTTGCGCTGTCGAAGGCAGTGGGATCGACCGGTGCCGTGATCGCGATGGAAGCGCAGCGTCTGGTGCACCAGATGCTGTGTGCCAACCTCGCCCTCAACAGCGTCACCAACGTCTATGCGCCGCTGATGGCGGCAGGCGAGGAGGCGAGCCAGATCGTCGTCCCGATCCTGAGCCCCAGCGTCGAGAACAACTTCGCTGCCCTCGGGCTTCGCGACCAGGTCTGGGAAAGCGGTGACGCGGTCCCGGTGAATACCGTCGATTCCTTCGAGCTCCGACATTGCCGTCTTCTGGTGATCGACGCGGAAGGGATGGAGATCGAAGTACTCCGCGGCGCCGAGGCGACGCTCGCCACCTGCGCGCCGATCGTGCACGTCGCCAACCATCGCCGCGACAAGTCGGCGGCTTTGATCGCGCACCTGCAGGATCGCGGCTACCAGCTCTTTTGGGATGTCGAGCCGGTGTGGCGTGCCGCGAACTTCGCCGGCAACGACAAGAACCACTTCGCCGAGACCGTGAACGTCGGAATGCTCGGCCTGCCGCCGGGCGATGCCACCCGCGTCGAAGGCCGGAAAGTCGCCGGCCCGGAAGACAGCTGGAGCGGCGCCACCGCGGTCCGGACCTTCGTGCCGGAGCCGATGAAGAGCTAGGACCGGTCGCGTGCCGGTTGTCTGCTCGCCGCGACCGGTATAATCCGGAGGCGTGAGCCCGAGCGCAGCCAGTCCCGTCGGACGTCAGCGAGCGGTCGAAGCGGCACTCCTGCCGGAAGCCGTGGCGGCGCATGGCCGCGGCGACCTCGCCGAGGCGCTCCGCCTCTACGGACGGATCCTCGATGCCGATCCGCTTCACGTCGATGCGCTCAACCTCGCCGGTCTCGTCCTGATCAACCGCGGGGATTTCGCCGGCGCCGCCTCGTTCCTTGTCCGCGCGATCGCCGTCGATCCGAACTTCGCCGAGGCGCTCAATCACTTCGCGCTCGTGCTCCTCCGGACCGGCCAGCCCGTTCCGGCGCTTCGCATCCTGCTGAGGGCGCTGGCGGCCAAGCCGACGCTGGTCGAGGCGCATGCCAATTGCGGCGGCGCGCTGTTCGAGCTCGGCGAATGGCGGCAGGCGGTCGCCTTCTACGACCGGGCGATCGCGATCCGTCCCGACTACGCGGATGCCCATGCCAATCGCGCCAACGCGCTCCAGTTGCTCGGCGCTTTCGACGAGGCGCGGCCGGGCTATCGGCGGAGCCTCGCGTTCCGGCCCGACCTCGCCGAGGCGCACAGCAACCTCGCCAGCCTCGACCAGGCGGAAGGCGACCTCGTCGCCGCGATCGGCGGCTTCCGTCGCGCGCTCGCGCTCAAGCCGGCGCCCTGGCTCCATTCGAACCTGCTGTTCTGCCTCTCCTATGACGGCCGGCTGACGAACGACGCGTTCTTCGCCGAGTTCAGGCGCTGGGAGGCGGCCTATGCCGCATCGGTCTATCCGCAGGCCTCTCTGGCGCCTCTCGATCCGGATCCCGAGCGGCGCCTCAAGATTGGCTGGATCTCGGCCGACTTCCGCGACCATCCGGTGGCCCGCAATGTCGCGGGCGTTCTCGAACGGCGGGACCGGGCGCGCCACGAGGCTATCCTCTACGCCAGCGTCCGCGCCGAGGACGCGATGACGTCGCGCTTCCGTGCGACCGCCGACGGATGGCGCAACGTACTCGGCATGCCCGATGCCGACGTCGCACGCCGGATGCGCGCCGACCGGCTCGACATGCTGATCGTGCTGGCGGGCCATACCGGGCACAACCGGCTGGCCGTCGCCGCGCATCGTCCGGCGCCGATCCAGGTGAGCTTTCACGATCTCGCCACCTCGGGGCTCTCGGTCATGGATGCCTGGATCACCGACCCGATGCTTCATCCCGAGGACACGCGCGAGAGGTTCACCGAGAAGCTGGTCCGTCTTCCGTGCTTCTACCTGCACGAGCCGCCGGACAAGTCTCCGGATCCGGGTCCGCTTCCGGCGCTCGGGGCGGGCCATGTGACATTCGGTTCGTGCAACAACACTTCCAAGCATACGCCCGAGGTCTTCGAGATGTGGGCGGCAGTGCTGAAGGCCGTGCCGGACGCGCGGCTCCTGCTCAAGTACCTCAACCGATACGCATCAGCGGGCCTGCGCCGAAGGATCGAGAGCATTTTCGCCAGCCACGGCGTCGATCCGCGCCGGATCGAGTTCGTGACCGGCGATGTCGGGCGCAATGAGCAGCTTGCCCTTCTCCGCCGTGTCGACATCGCCTTGGATCCGTTCCCGTTCAATGGCTCGACGACGACCTTCGAGGCATTGTGGATGGGCGTCCCGGTCGTCTCGCTCGCAGGCGAGCGGTTTCTCGGCCGGGTCGGAGCCAGCGTCCTGCATCAGGTCGGGCTCGACGACCTGGTTGCAACGGACCGCACGAGCTATGTCTCCATCGCCGCTGCGCTGGCACGTGACCCAGCGCGACTGCAGGCGCTTCGGTCCGGCCTTCGCGACAGGATCCTTGCGTCGCCGCTCTGCGATGCATCCGCTCATGCGCGCAACTTCGATGCTGCCTTGCGGCGTCTGTGGACGGATAGATGCCGCCGGAAGTGAACGTCGATCTGGTGCGGGCCGCACTGGCTCGCCGGCAGGCCGGCGACCTCGACGGTGCGGTGAAGCTGCTGGGGCGTGCCGCGACCAGCGACCGCTCGCTGCTACCGGCCGTCGGCGCGCTGCAGTTCGAGCTCGGCAACGGCAGGCTCGGCGCCGGTGATCTCGACGGCGCCGCCGATGCCTTCCAGCAGGCGGCCAGGCTGATGGAGGGCGATGCCGGCTCGGTGTTCAATCTCGGCGTCGTCGAGCAGAGGCGGAGCAGGATTGCCGAAGCGGAGGCAGCCTATCGCGAGGCGCTTCGGCGCGACCCGCTGCTGGCACCAGGCTGGAACTGCCTCCTGCTCGTCGAGAAGGCGGCCGGCCGTATTTCCGATGCTTCGGCCGCCGGCCGGCGCGCGATCGCAATCGATCCGTCCTACTACGAGGCCGTCGTCAATCTGGGCGAGTGGCTGGCATTGCTCGGGCGGATCGATGAAGGACGGCGGCTGCTCAGGCGGGGCCGGGCAATCATGCGCGAGGCGTGGGCGGCGCTCAGCGGCCTCGGCCTGGCCGAAGCGAACGCCGGGCGGATCGAGGCGGCGCTGTCGGCGCTCAGGAGATCGTTGGCGTTCAATCCCGCCGGGCAGCATGCATGGAACAATCTCGCAACCGCCGAACCCGGCCTCGGCGGCGTGCTCCTCGCCTTGAAGCGTGCGCTGGCCCTGACCCCGTTGGACGCGGCGGCTCACAGCAATCTGATCTTTGCTCTCTCCTATGTGCCGGAAGTCGCTCCGGCCGATCGCCTGCGTGAGGCTCAGCGTTGGGCCCACCGGCATCTCCCGCCGGCGCCGGCGCCGAACTTCCGGAACACGCCCGACCCGGCCCGGAGGCTGCGGGTCGGATATCTCTCGTCGGACCTTCGCCGCCACCCGATCGCCTACAATGTCGAGGATCTCGTCCGCGCTCACGATCGTCAGTCGATCGAGGTCGCCGCCTACAGCGCGACACCGACGGCTGATGATGTGACGCAGCGTATCGCAGGCTCGGTCGATCTATGGCGCAACGTCGCCGGAATGGCGGCGCAGGGGATTGCCGATGCGATCCGAAGCGACGGCGTCGATGTCCTGGTGATCCTTGCCGGCCATGCGGGGGCGAATCCGTTGAGCGTTGCCGGCTTTCGTCCGGCGCCCGTGCAGGTGAGCTTTCATGACGTCTCCACCTCGGGCGCGGCGGCGGTCGATGCTTGGCTGACCGACTCTGTCCTGCACCCGCCGGGCACGCCCGAGCTCTTCGTGGAGAAGCTGGTCAGCCTTCCCTGCTTCTATCTGCATCGGCCGCCGGACGAGGCGCCGCCGGTCGTCCCGCGCGGCGAAGGCCCGATCGTCTTCGGCTCCTTCAACAACCCGCTCAAGCTCGGACCGGCGGTACTGGAAACCTGGGCACGGGTTCTCGACGCGACGCCGGGCTCACGTTTGCTGCTGAAATACAAGAACCGCTTCTCGAGCCGGCTGCTGCAGGCAGGCGTGCAGCAAGTTCTCGGAGATCGCGTCGACTTCCTGACGGACGATGTCGGCCGGGCCGAGCAGCTGGTGTTGCTGAACCGGGTCGACATCGCGCTCGACCCGTTCCCGTTCAACGGCTCGACGACGAGCTTCGAGGCGCTGTGGATGGGCGTTCCGATGGTGACGCTGGCCGGCGACCGCTTCGTCGGACGAGTCGGCGCGAGCCTGCTGGCCCAGCTCGGGCTCGACGACCTGGTTGCGTCGGACATCGCGGCCTATGTCGCCCGCGCCTCGGCGCTCGCTGCCGACAAGGTCCGGCTTGCCCGCCTGCGCAGTGAACTGCGCGACCGCGTCCGGGCATCGCGGCTCTGCGATTCCGAGCGGTACGCCCGGTCGATCGAAGACGCCTATCGAGCGCTCTGGAGCGAGTGGTGCAGCCGACGATGAGCGCCGCTTCTCTGGACGGGGCGTTGGCGCTCTACCGTGCCGGCCGCGTGCAGGAGGCCTTGGCCGAGGGGCATGCTCTGGTTCGCCGACATCCGGGCGACGCGCGCGCTCATCATCTCGTAGGGATGCTGCTGATGGCTCTCGGCCGCGCCGGAGATGCTATCTCCAGCCTGAAAGCCGCGAGCCGCCTTCAGCCCGAGAATATCCAGCCGCGTCTGCAGCTCGCCCTGGCCCTGCATCAGATGGGCCGCCTGGAGGAAGCCGGCGTGTCCTATCGCCGCGTGCTTGCCTGGTCGCCGTCAGCGGGAGACGCGCACTGCAATCTCGGCCTCATCGAAAGCGCTGCGCGGCGGATGGCGCGGGCAGTGACACTGAGCCCCGACAATCCGTCGATGCTCAGCAATCTCGGGGCGCTCACCGGGTCGCAGCGGCTGCTCAAGCGCGCCTTGGCGCTCGCTCCCGGCGAGGGAGGCATCCATCTCAGCCTCGGCAATCAGCGGCGGACGGAGGGGAGCCTCGAGTCGGCGTCGGTCGCTTACCGGCGGGCGCGCGACTGCGGCCGGCCCGGCGAGGCGATGGCCAATCTGGCGCTGGCAGCCTCCGACCTCGGGCACTCCGACGAGGCGCTCCGCTGGATGCGTTGCTCGATCGCCTTCACGCCGTCGGAGCCGTTCATCCTCTCGAACGCCGCCCAGATCGCCAAGGGCAGGGGATGGCTCGCCGCGGCCATCGATCTGGCGCGCCGATCGCTTGCCTGCGCGGCAACGGCCGAGGCTTGGAACAATCTCGGCGATTCTCTGCAGGCGACGGGGGATGTCGGGGGGGCACTTGCGGCGTATCGGCGGAGCGTTGAGCTGGGAGGCTCCGCGGCATGGCACAGCAACCTGGTTTTCTGCCTGTGCTACGACGAGCGGGTGACGAGCGAAGCGCTGTTCGCGGAGGTGCATGCC
>JAEULB010000172.1 GCA_016792585.1 Rhodospirillaceae bacterium | reverse complement strand
TCCTTGATCGCCGCGGCCGGGCTCAGGACCGGATCGAGATGCGGCGGCTCGAGCGCCATGCTGAGCGTGATCGAGTCCTTCTGGGCGTGCGCGCCGGCGGCGGCGAGCATGGCGGACGCGAACGCGGCCGCGAACAGCGAGGGCTTGCGCATCTGATCTTCTTCCTTCCCGAGAGGCGCCGAGGATACGAGCAAATGCTCGCCCATCGGCCGCCCTCAGGCAAGGGGGAGGGCGCTATCTCAGGCTCTTCCAGCCCGGAAAACGACCCAGCGTCTCGGCGTGGTAGACGGCACGAGCGACGGCGCGGGAGAGGCAGTCGGCCGCCATGTGCCCGACCAGGGTCAGCATCGGCAGGTCGGCGAGGGGGACTTTGCCGGTCGACAGCGCGAATACCGTATCGCCGTCGGCCGGCGTGTGGACGGGCCTTATCGCACGGGCCAGGCCATCATCGGCCATGAGCGCCATGCGCCGGGCCTCGCCCTTGTCGAGTTTCACGTTGGTCGCGACGATCGCGATCGTGGTGTTCGCGGCCGGCGAGGGCGGCAGCGGCGGATGCGGCATTTCAAGATCCAGTGAGCCGGTCAGCGCCGGCGCGCCGAGGCCGCCGAACTCCCCGTCCTGCTCGAAGGCCCAGGCCCAGAAGTGGCGCGATCCCGGCATGACCGTCTCGCCCCAGGAGTTCACCGCGACCAGCGCACCGACCTGAACGCCGTCCGGCGAGACCAGCGAGGCCGAGCCCAGGCCGCCCTTGAGCTTGCCGGCCTTGGCACCGAGACCGGCGCCTACATTGCCGAGCGGGAAGTCGAGCCCGATCGAGCGCGTCGCCTCGGCGCCGAGCCGGCGATAGGGCGGATCCTCGCCCCAGGACTTGTCGCCGCCGTTGATCAGGTCGAACAGGATCGCGGCGGGCACGATCGGAACCACCGCGGTGTTGATCTTGTATCCCCGTCCCATCGCCGCCAGCACGTTGGTGGCACCCGCCGCCGCGTCGATGCCGAACATCGATCCGCCGGAGAGCACGATCGCGTCCACCGCGTCGACCCGGCAGGAGGGATCGAGCGCGTTGATGTCGCGGGTGCCGGGGGCGCCGCCACGGACCTCGGCGGCGGCGACCGCACGCTCGTCCGGGACCACGACGGTCGAGCCGCTCCATGCCTTGGCGTCGACCGCGTTGCCGACGCGGATGCCGTCGACATCGGTGATCAGGTTGCGGGGGCCGGGCTTCAGGCGGCTCATGCGTCCTGGTCCTTGAGGGTCACGCCGAGGATGATGAAGGTCACGGCGAGGCCGGCGGCGGACACCGCGGCAAGCGCTCCCCAGGTCCATCCGTACTGAGCGCCGACGATGGCGATGCCGCCCCAGAACGCCAGGAAGGCGAAGGTCGAGGACAGGATCATGAAGCCGGCCCGGACCATCTGCTTGGCGATCCGGGAGGCCTTCATCGACTCCTTGATCGAGGTCGTCATCTGGGTCTGGCGGATGGCGGAGGCGATCTCGTCGCGGGCGAGCTTCTGCCAGTCGCTGAGATACATGCCGGTCTGGCCGATCTCGAGCTTCTCCTTGTCGGGATTCTCGATCGCCTCGCGGAGGCGCTCGACGATCTCCTTCGCCTGCTCTTCGGGCGATTTCTTCTTCTTGCCTAGCATCGGGCGCGCACCTTAACGAGAGTCGTTCCCTTGAGCCAGCCAACGCCGCATCGCCTGGGCGGCGAGGTCGGGGTGGCGTTGCAGCAATTCCGCCAGCCGCTTGGTCGAGGCGGCGTTGATCTTCCCCTCGACGCGCCGGACGTTGATCACCGCGTCCAGCATGTCCTCTGGCTCGTCCTTGCGAGGCGGCGGCGAGAGGCGCGGATCGAAACGCGGCATCGCTGTCGGGTTGCCGGCCGGCAAGGCGCGGGGGCCCGCAGGCGGCGGCGCATTCGCGGGCGCAGCATTCAACTGAAGCGCGCGGATCAGCATCGACTTCGCGAACATGGCGACGGCGAGGACGATGATTCCGGCGAAGAACGACTTGAGGAAGGTCACGGCCGCAGCCTCAAGCCGCCAGCCCCTCGGCGGCGAGGCGGGCGGCGACCTCGACCGGTGGCTGCGTCACCTGTCGGAGCACGGCATCGCGCGGCAGCGAGGCGCGGAAATGCGAGAAGATCAGCGGGCTCGCGCGCGATGCGCCGCCGGCCAGCGCCACCGGCTGTTCGCGCCCGAGGCGCGCGAGCAGCACGCGGGCGAGCCTTGCCAGCTCCTCGCCGGCCGAGCTCAGGATCGTGGTCGCGACCTCGTCGTCGCGGGCGGCCGCCTTGGCGACCGCCGGGACCAGGGCTGCGACCGCGGCCCGCCCGCCGCCATAGACGTGGCGGCGGATCTGTTCCCAGTCGAGGCCGCCGATGGCGTCGCCGATCGCCTGGCCGAGTACGCCGGGATCGCGTCCTTCGTCCTGGGCGCGGACAAGGGCCGCCAGCGCCTGACGGCCGATCCAGTAGCCGCCGCCGGCGTCGTCGATCAGGTAGCCATGGCCGCCGGCGCGGTCGGCCTTGCCGTCCTGGGAGAGATGGAAGGCGACGGAGCCGGTGCCGGCATAGACGAGGATGCCCTCGCCGGGCTGGAAGGCCGAGCGGTAGGCGATGCGCATGTCGTCGACCACCTGGACCGCCTCGGGCGCGAGCCGGAAGGCATCGGTGAGCCAGCTCGCCATGAGCTGGGCGGTCTCTGATCCGGTCGAAAGCCCGGTGATTCCCGCGCAGATGCGGACGGGTTTGCCGATTGCCTGGACGTCGGCCAGCAGCGCCGCGATGGTCTGCTGTGCTGCCGCGCGCGACGCCGGCTCGAAGATGTGCCCGGTCAAGGGACCGAGCGTTCCCTCGCCGAGGATCCGCCCGCTCGCGTCGGCGAGACGCCAGCGGGCGCCGGTACCGCCGCCATCGAGACCCAATCCGATCATGCGGCCCAGCTTATCAGCGGCCGTTGCCTGGCACAGCTGCGGCGAAGCGGCGGGTGATCTCGCGCGGGTTGGTGACGGCCGTGCCGATCACCACGGCGGCGGCGCCGAGTTCGAAGGCGCGGGCGACCTCTTCGGGCGCCCAGAAGCGCCCCTCGGCGACGACCGGCACGCGGACGTGTTCGATGATCTGGCGGAGCAGGTCGAGGTCGGGCCCGGGCGAGCGCGCCCGCGACTCGGTATATCCCGCCAGCGTCGTCGCGATCGCATCGGCGCCATGGCCGAGCGCCGCCATCGCCGTCTCCAGCGTGTCGACATCGGCCAGAACCGGCTTCTTGAGATCGGCGTGGATGCAACGGATCAGGTCGGCGACGGGCTCGCCGGCGCGCGGCCGCGACGTCGCGTCGATGGCGATCATGTCGGCACCCGCCTCGGCGACGGCGCGGGCGGCCTCCAGGCTCGGGGTGATCGCGACCGGGTGGTCGTCGTAGATCTTGTTGATGCCGATGATCGGGAGCCGGGTGGCGGCCCGGATCGCGCGGACGTTCTCAGGGCCATTGGCGCGGATCGCTTTGGCGCCGCCCGCCTCGGCGGCCCTGGCCATCGCCGCCATGAAGGCCTCGCCATGCAGCGGGTTGTCGGCGCGCGCCTGGCAGGAGACCACCAGCGCCGGGGTCGGGAAGGGGAGGTTCATCCCTTGACCGCGCCCGAGGTCAGGCCGGCGATGAACTGGCGGGAAAGGGCGATGTAGACCAGCGTTAGCGGCAGGGCCGAAAGGGTCAGCCCGGCGAACAGCACGCCCCAGTCGGTGGAGTACTCACCCATGAACACGGTCAACCCCTGCGGCAGCGTCTTGGCATGATCCGACTGGATCAGAACAAGCGGGAAGAAGAAGTCGTTCCAGATGGGCACCGCGTTGTGAATGCCGGCGATGACCAGGGCAGGGCGGGAGAGCGGGATCATGATCCGCCCGAGGATCCTGGCTTCGCTGGCGCCGTCGATCCGGGCGGCCTCCTCGAGTTCGGCGGGAATCGTCTTCAGGAACCCGGTCATGATGAAAACGGTCGAGGGCAGGCCCATCGCGGCATAGACCAGGACGAGTCCCAGCCGGCTGTCGATCAGGTTGAGGGACTTGAGCTCGATGAACAGCGGGATGATCGCGAGCTTCAGCGGCACCATCAACCCTGCGAGGAAGAAGAGATAGACCGCCTCGTTGCCGCGGAAGGCGTAGCGGGCGAGCGCATAAGCGGCGAGCGTACCGGCCGTCAGCATCACCGCGATCGAGGTGACCGTCACCAGGACCGAGTTGCCGAGGTAGGCCAGGAACCGGGTCTCGCGCCAGATCGTGCCCAGGTTGGCGAGGCTCCAGACCTCCGGCAGCGCGAAGGGCGAGTTGTAGATCTCACCGGTCGTCTTGAACGCCGACAGCACCATCACCAGCACCGGATAGAGCATCAGCAGCGTCGTCATGGCGAGGATCGCCTGATACATCGCCGCCTGCCAGGGCTTGAGCATCAGAACTCGACCTCGCGGCGGCGGAGCAGCCTCACCCACCAGGCCGAGACCGCGAGGATGAAGAGGAAGATCAGGACGGCCAGCGCGCTGCCGCGGCCGAAGTCCTGCAGCGCCGACGACACGGTGCCGAAGGCGGTGCGATAGAAGTAGAGGCCGAGCACGTCGGTCGTGTGGAACGGCGGCCCTTCGAGCCCCGACATGATGTAGGGCAGCTCGAACCAGTTGAACGAGCCGATGAACGTCAGGATCACGACGATCGTCGTCGCCGGCGCGACCAGCGGCCAGACGATGCGGGTGATCCTTCGCCATTCGCTGGCGCCGTCGATCTCGGCCGCTTCCAGGATCTCGCGCGGGATGCGCTGGATGCCGGCGAGGTAGACCAGCGTCGGGAATCCGACCCAGTGCCAGGCATTCACCAGAATCAGGGATGCCAGCGCCGTCGACGGCTGGCCGAGCCAGGGCTGCGCCCACGACGCGAGCCCGACCGCGATCAGGCCCTGGTTCACCAGGCCGAACAGCGGATTGAGGAACAGCTTCCAGAGGAAGCCGATGATCACGGTCGACAGGATCACCGGCAGGAACAGCGAGACCTGGTGGAAGCGATGCAGGCGCAGCCCTTTCGACAGCATCCAGGCGAGGAAGAAGGCGGTGCCGTTCTGCACGACCATCAGCGCCACGAAGACGACGACGTTGTGGAAGAAGGCGTTCCAGGTGAGCGTGCTGAACGGTTCCTGGAACAGGATCAGCCGGAAGTTCTCGAACCCGGCGAAGCCGATCCGAGCGAGCCCCTGCCACTGGTAGAACGCGTAGACGAAGGCCGAGAGGATCGGCAGCGTGACGAACCCGACCAGCAGCAAGAGCGCCGGGGCCAGCAGCGCTGCGATCCAGAGTTGGCGGCGGAGCCTAGGCGACATGAAGTGGGGCTGGACGAACCACCCCCCCACCCTAACCCTCCCCCGCACTTCGTGGGGGAGGGGATACGGGGCGTCTCGTGCTCCCTCCCCCCGCGTCGCGGGGGAGGGATGGGGTGGGGGGCGGGATGTCCGCTACTTCTGGAACGGCTTGTAGTAGGTGGCGATGCCCTTCGTCACATCGGCGCCGACCTGGGCCGGCGTCGCCTGGCCGGCCATCATCTTTTGGACGTTGGTCTGGATCAGCGCCGAGCCGGTCGGCTCCTGGTAGCGGAAATTGACCAGCATCACGTAGGGCGCCGACTGGGCGTTGAGCTTGGCGACCTCGGCCAGGAGGCCGTCCTCGATCTTGACGCCCTTGATCGGCGAGATGTTGCCGAGCTTGTTGGCGAAGAGATCGCCGAAGCGCGGCGTCGCCGTGTACCGGATGAACTTGATCGCGTCCGCCTTGTGCTCGGTCTTGGCATTGATGCCGTAGCCGCCATCGACGAACAGCGAGACAAGCCTGGGCTGGCCTTTGGCCGCAGGCGGGCTCGCCATCACGCCGATGTCGAGCTTCGGGTTCTGGCGGCGGAAGTTGGCGATCTCGAACGAGCCGGCGGCGATCATCGCCGCACGGCCCGAAATGAACAGCTGCTGCATCGTCGGATAATCGACGCCGGTGAAGCCGGTCGGGAAATGATCCTTGAGCTCGGCGAGCTTCGCCATCGCATCGACGAAGCGCTTGTCCTCGAAGGTCGCCTTGCCGGCGACGAGGTCGGCGTTGAACTGCAGTCCGTAAATGCTGGGGGCGATCGCGCCCATCAGGATCTCGTTCTGCCAGGCGGTCGCGGTGCCGTTGGCGAAGGGCTGCACGCCCTTGGCCTTGAGCGCCTTCGCCGCGCCGATCAGGTCGTCCCAGGTCTCGGGCACCTGGACGCCGTGGGTCTTGAAGAGATCCTTGTTGTAGAGGATCAGCACGGTCTGGGTCGCGAACGGCACGGCGTAGACCTTGCCGTCCTCGCGCATGGTCTCGGCGGCGAGCGCGTCGGCGGGGATGTTCTCGAGTTCCGGCACCATGGTCTTGTCGAGGGCGAGCAGATAGCCCGGCTTGGCGATCGCCTCGATGCCGCCATAGGCGCGGGTCTGCATGATGTCGGGGCCCTTGCCGCCGGCGAGCGCAGTCGAGAGGATCGTGTTGTAGCTCGTCGGCTCGAAGGCCTCGAACTTGATCTTCACGTCCGGGTGCAGCTTGCTGAAGTCGGCGATGATCTCCTGATAGGCGGCGCGGTCCTCCTGGCGCCAGCTCCAGAAGGTCAGGTCGGCGGCGATCGCCTGCTGGCCGAGGCCGGCGGCGAGGATCGCAGCGGCGCCAAGCCGCGACAGAAGATTCTTCATCGGGTCCCTCCTTGTTCGTCGTTCTTCAGGATGCGGCCTTGAGCCTCGGCGAAGCCGCGGCGGCCTGCTCGCGTTCGGACGTGCCGATGTAGTCGCGGGTCAGCGGGACGGCGGCGACGTCGTGGGCGAGCTGCATCTGGAAGACGATATTATAGCCATAACGGAAGCTCAGCTCGCTGCCGACGAGATAGAATTCCCACATGCGCAGGAACCGGTCGTCGTAGAGCGCTCGGATCTCCTCCCGGTTTGCGTACACGTTCTGACGCCAGGCTTTCAAGGTCTCGGCGTAGTGGAGCCGCAGAATCTCGATGTCGGAGACGATCAGCCCCGAACGTTCGACCGGCTTGAGGACTTCGGACAGCGCCGGGCTGTAGCCGCCGGGGAAGATGTATTTCCGGATCCAGGGATTGGTGAAGCCCGGCCCGTCGGTCCGCCCGATCGCGTGCAGTAGCGCCACGCCGTCCGGTGCGAGGAGCTGCTTCATCTTGCCGAAGAACTCGGGATAGTGGCGGACGCCGACATGCTCGAACATGCCGACCGAGACGATGCGGTCGAAGCGCTGGTCGAGCAGGCGATAGTCCATCAACTCGAAACGCACCCGACCGGCGACGCCTGACGCCTCGGCGCGTTCCCGGGCGACGGCGAGCTGCTCGGTCGACAGCGTCACGCCCGTCACCTCGACGTCGGCGACCGAGGCCAGATGGATGGCAAGGCCGCCCCAGCCCGAGCCGATGTCGAGCACCTTCTGGCCCGGCCTCAGAAGCAGCTTCGCCGCGATGTGCCGGAGCTTGGCGAGCTGCGCCTCGGCCAGCGACTGGCTAGGGTGCTCGAAGTAGGCGCAGGAGTATTGCATGGCGGGATCGAGGAAGAGCTCGAACAGCCGCCGGCTCAGATCGTAGTGGTGGTGGACGTTCTCCTGCGCGCGCCCGACGGGATTGAACTGGGTTATTCGCCGGACCGCGCGGTTCAGCCCGTTCACGACCTTGAGCCAGGCGAAGCCGTCGAGGCCGGCCTGATTGAAGGTGCCGACGTCGACCAGGTCGTAGATCGTCGTCCCGTCCTCACAGGTCAGCGTGCCGTCCATGTAGGCCTCGCCGACCTTGAGCCAGGGATTCAGGAAAAGCTGCGTGTGGAGCCTGCGATCATGCAGGCGGATCACCGACCGCGGGCCGACGCCATCGCCGAAGCGGTGGGTCCGGCCATCGGCGTCGATCATCGCGAGATCGCCGCGGCGGACGCTGTGGCGCAAGAGCAGGGCGAAGAGCATGAGGCTTACTCCGCGGATCCGAAGGAAATGCCTACGGGATGAATTGCTCTTTCAGGATCCGAGCTTCAAGGTTGTGCTCGGGATCAAACAACATATGGCAGGCCCGGTTCCGGTCCTCCGCTATGGATACGGAGACCACGTCGCGGACCTCGGTGAAGTCGGCGGTGGCGCTGACCGGCCGCCGGTCGGGATCGAGCACGGTGAACTCGATCTGGGCGCCATGGGGGACGAGCGCGCCGCGCCAGCGCCGGGGCCTGAAGGCGCAGATCGGGGTCATCGCCAGAACGCCCGCGCCCAAGGGCACGATCGGCCCGTGGGCGGACAGGTTATAGGCGGTCGAGCCGGCCGGCGTCGCCACCAGGATGCCGTCGCAGGCGAGGTCGTTCATCCGCTCGATGCCGTCGACATGGATTCGGACATGCGCGGTCTGACGTGTCTGGCGCAGCAGCGAGACCTCGTTGATCGCGAGCGCGGTCTTGGTCCGGCCGCTTCGGGTCTTCGCCTTCATGACCAGGGGGCGGACCTTGACCGTCGCCGCGTGCTTGAGGCGGCTGAGCAGATCGTCTTCTTCCCGATACTCGTTCATCAGGAAGCCGACCGAGCCGCGGTTCATGCCGAAGATGGGCTTCTTGCGGTCGAGGTGGGTGTGGAGCGTCTCCAGCATCAGCCCGTCGCCGCCAAGCGCGACGATGATGTCGGCCCTGGCGGCCGAGACCGAGCCGTAGCGACGGGTCAGCGCCGACTTGGCGGCGCGGGCCTCGGGCGATGTACCGGCGGCGAAATGGAGCTTCGGGTTCTTCACCCGCCGGTCACGCTCATGTGGCGCGTGACCGCGGGACCGGTGTGGTCGCGGTCGATGACGAAGTCGTGCCCCTTGGGCTTGCGCGAGATCGCCTCGCGGATCGCCTGCCGGAGCGCCTCGTCGGACTCGCTGGCCCTGAGCGGCGCGCGCAGGTCGGCGGCATCGTCCTGGCCGAGGCACATGAAGAGCGTGCCGGTGCAGGTGAGGCGCACGCGGTTGCAGCTCTCGCAGAAATTATGGGTCAGCGGCGTGATGAAGCCGAGCTTCTGCCCGGTCTCCTTGACGCGCACGTAGCGGGCAGGGCCGCCGGTCCGGTAGTCGATCTCCTCGAGCGTCCAGTCGCGCTTGAGGCGCGAGCGCACCATGCTGAGCGGCAGGTACTGGTCGAGCCGCTGCTCGCCGCCGATGTCGCCCATCGGCATGACCTCGATGATGGTCATGTCGTGACCGTGCTTGCCGCACCAGGCGACCATCTCGGAGAGCTCGTCGTCGTTGACGCCGCGGAGCGCGACCGCGTTGATCTTGACCTTGAGGCCGGCGGCCGTGGCCGCCTCGATGCCTTCGAGTACCTGCGGCAGCCGGCCCCAGCGGGTGATCTCGGCGAACTTCTCGGGATTGAGCGTGTCGATCGAGACGTTGACGCGCTTCACGCCGCACGCCGCCAGCTCCTCGGCATGCTTGGCGAGCTGGCTGCCGTTGGTGGTGAGGGTCAGCTCCTGCAGGTCGCCGGTCTTGAGGTGGCGCGAGAGGGATCGGAACAGCTGCATGATGCCGCGGCGGACCAGCGGCTCGCCGCCGGTGAGCCGCAGCTTCCTGACGCCCATGCCGACGAAGGCCGAGCAGAGACGATCCAGCTCTTCGAGCGACAGGATCTCCGCCTTCGGCAGGAAGGTCATGTCCTCGGACATGCAATAGACGCAGCGGAAGTCGCAGCGGTCCGTGACCGAGACGCGCAAGTAGCTGATATGGCGGCCGAAAGGATCGATCATTTGCCCCTAATGTAGGCCTGCCACGGGGGAAAATCAGCCCCGTTGTCGTCATGGGCTTGTTTGCCTCAGGAAGGCACCCCAAAGTCCGGATATGAAGGAATTTGCGATCCGGCCCGATCCGGCCGATCCCAGGCTGACCCGCAAGGTCGCCGCCACCGACGAGGAGGGTCGGCCGACCGAGCTCGCGGTTCCGACCGAGCGGCCGCTGACGCTCTATCTCAACAAGCGCGAGATCGTCACGATGATGACGATCGGCGACTACCCCGAATACCTGGCGCTGGGCTACCTGCTGAACCAGAACATGCTGAAGGCCGGCGACCCGATCGACGGCATCGACTACGACGACGACATCGAGACGGTGGTGGTGCGCACGCCGGTGACCACCGATTTCGAGACCAAGCTCCGGAAGAAGACGCTGACCTCGGGCTGCGCCCAGGGCACCGCCTTCGGCGACGTGATGGAGACCTTCGATGCGTCCCGCCTGCCGAAGGACGCGGTCCTGAAGACCTCCTGGATCTACACGCTCAGCCGCAAGATCAACGCGGTGCCGAGCCTCTATCTCGAGGCCGGGGCGATCCATGGCTGCGTGCTCTGCGAGGAGGACCGGCCGCTGGTCTACATGGAGGATGTCGGCCGCCACAACGCGATCGACAAGATCGCCGGCTGGATGGCGATGAACAAGGTCACCGGCGGCGGCAAGATCTTCTACACGACCGGGCGGCTCACCTCCGAGATGGTGATCAAGGCGGTGCAGATGGGGATCCCGATCCTGATCTCGCGCTCGGGCTGCACCGCCTGGGGTGTCGACCTGGCGAGGCGGGCCGGCCTGACGATGATCGGCCGCGCCAAGGGCAAGCGCTTCCTGGTGCTCTCAGGATCCGAGCGGATCGTCTACGACGCGGATGCGCGGGCGGTCGCCGAGGAGGCGAAGCACCTTCGCCGCAAGGGCGCCGAGGAGGACGCGGCCTAGGCCCGGTAGGCGCCGTCGAGCAGCCTCGGCGCCCGGTCGGAGCCATCGAGCTCGGCGGCGATGTCGACGTCGCGGATATGGTTCTCCTGCGCCAGCTCCTGGCCCGACGCGCTGCCGTGCAGCAGGCGCATCAGGTCGGCCTGGGCCGCGCGCCAGGAGGTCCGGGCGAACTCGGCTTCGGGCGAGAGCGAGCCGGCGATCGCATCGACGATCGCGCCGGCGCCGAGCCAGTCCTCGATCGCGGGTCTCAGGCTGTGGTCGGGCCAGCGCTCGCCGGCGGCAAGCACGCCGATCCGAGGGAAGGCGGAGAGCGCCTTGGCGACCGCGCGGCGATTTCGAGGGCAGCCGGCAAACGTGGCGATCTTCGGCGAGCCCGCGGCGATCGCCGACAGCGCCGATCCGTTCGGCGAGGGCAGAACGACGGGGCTGCCTTCAGGCACGTTCATCAGGCTGAGCGGCGACAGGCTGACGTCGTGGGGGCCGGCCTCGACACGACGCTTGGCAAGACGGGCGCCGAGACGTCTTGCGAGCTCCGCGCCGCTGTCGCCGGTTGGAACCGTGTAGATGGCGATGTCGCGGTCGGCAGCGACCGAGACGCAGGTCGAGAAAGACAGCACGTCGACGATGGCGACGGCGTCGCACCACGTCAGCAGCCGGGTTAGCCCCCGCTCGCCCCAGTCGACGTCGACGCTCGCCATAGGGTCAGTAGCCGAATTGGATGCCGTCCTCGGTCACCCTTAGCAGAAAGCGCGCTGCGT
This sequence comes from Rhodospirillaceae bacterium, assembly GCA_016792585.1. Classification (GTDB taxonomy): domain Bacteria; phylum Pseudomonadota; class Alphaproteobacteria; order SHVZ01; family SHVZ01; genus SHVZ01. The sequence continues at coordinate 25,458 of JAEULB010000172.1, read as the reverse complement.
CGTCGGCGCTGTTGTGCCGGCTCGGGACGAAGCCGGTCAGCGGCCCGACATCGGGCATCGGGCGCGGCGGATTGCCGGGCTTGCCGCTGCGGTTGAAGCGCGCGAGCTCGAGCGGGAAGTTGAACGGCGTCGAGCCGTCCGGCGGATAGTTGAAGGCGGCGACGACGAAGCGTCCGTCGCGGCAGCCGGCCGAGGTCCAGAAGAAGCGGTCGGCGCGGAGATGGCCGACGGGCTTCACCGCCTTGGGCAGGTCGGCCTCCCACACGGCGATCAGGCGCCGGAGATCCTCGGGCGCGATCGGAACCGCGCTGACGGCGCCGCCGATGAATTCCGACAGGCTGAAGGTGGTCATGTAGCCGACGCCGAGGCGGTCGAAGACGCGCGTCTCGACCCTGCCGCCGACGATGTCGTAGCTGCGCACCTGCTCGGAATGGATCGCGTTGTAGACGAAGCGCCAGCGTTCGGGCGCGCCGGGCACGCAGGCAGCCCGGATGTCGGTGCCGGCCATGATGTCCGGCCACTGAAAGATCCGGCTGATCGGGTTGGTGGGAATTCCCTGCGCGGCGGCGGTGCCGGTGAGCGCAAGGAGGGCGGCAAGTCGGAGGAGGGAGCGGATCATGGCGGCATCCGATACCCGAATTGTGGCGCCAATAGGCCCTTGAAACGGAAGCGGGCCGCCGGAGATCCGGCGGCCCGTTCCTCCGCTCGACCCGGGAGGGGCTAGCGGATGGCGATCTCGACCCGACGGTTCCGCGGTTCGCGGGCACCGTCAGGCGTAGGCACGAGATTGTCGTTCTCGCCGCGACCAGCGGTCTGGATCGCGCTGGTGGCGACGCCGGCGCGGACCAGTGCCGCCCTGACGGAGGCGGCGCGACGCTCGGAGAGACGCTGGTTGTAGTCGGTCGCGCCGGAGCGGTCGGCGTGGCCGGTCACGACGACCCTGACGTTGCCCCGCTTCGCGTCGTCGGCGGCCTGCTGGATGATGCGGGCGGCCTCGGGCGTGATGTCGGAGCGGTCGAAGTCGAAGAATACGAGGTAGGTCTTCGGCACCGAAGGCGCGGGTGCGGGCGCAGGAGGGGGAGCAGGGGCGGCCGGAGCGGCGGCGATCACCCAGGAGGCCGGGTTGAGGCCGCAGCCCGCGAGGTCCTCGACATGATCCTCCGACATCTCCTCCAGCCAGCACTCGAAGGCGACCTGCTGGTTGGCCGCGGCGACCGGGTCGCGCGCCTTGGTCGCCTCGATCCAGGCCGAAAGCCGCGTGCGATAGTCGAGCGCGGTCGCGAGCGTCTGCTTGTTGTCGAAGCCCACGGCCCAGCGGCCTCCGATCGGCGGATGGCCGCGGCGGCTATCCCATTCCTTCGGGTCGCCGACCGGCACGTTCTGGCCGCGCGCGGCCATGCCCGACTTCTCGTACATGATGTTGGCGGCGAGCGGATCGTACTCGGCGGCCTCGGTATCGCCGCGCGCCTTGTAGCCATCGGCGAGTGCCAGCAGGAAGCGATCGGTGGTGGTGCGGGGGCCGGCCGCGAGGTTCGGATCAGCGACCTGACAGGCGGCGAGCAGCACGGTCGCGGCGATCGAGAGGACGAGGCTGCGCAAGCGCATCGGGTTTCCTTTCTGGAGGGGGCGACGGAGCCCCATCGTTACTCAGATACCGCGAAACTGTCCCCTGGAATAAACGGTTCGTTATCAAACGCCTCTGAGTGTCATTCGCGTCTTTGGCTCAAAAGAAACGGGCCGCCGGAGATCCGGCGGCCCGCTCTTCGCTATGCCGGGGAAGGACTAGCGGAAGGCGATCTCGACCCGGCGGTTCCGCGGCTCGCGGACGCCGTCCGGCGTGGCGACGAGGTTGTCGTTCTCGCCGCGACCCGAGGTCTGGATCGTGCTGGCAGCGATGCCTTCGCGGACCAGCGCGGCCCTGACGGAGGCGGCGCGGCGCTCGGACAGGCGCTGGTTGTAGTCGGTCGGGCCGGAGCGGTCGGCATGGCCGGTCGCCACGATCAGACGGACGTTGCCCCGCTTCGCGTCGTCGGCGGCCTGCCGGATGATGGCAGCAGCCTCAGGCGTGATGTCGGAACGGTCGAAGTCGAAGAACACCAGGTAGGTCCGCGGTGCCGGAGCCGGCGCAGGGGCCGGAGGCGGCGTCACGACGGTCTGCTGGACGACCCAGAGCGACGGGTTGAGGCCGCAAAGCTCGACCTCCTCGTAGTCGTCCTCGGCCATCTGCTCGAGCCAGCACTCGAAGGCGACCTGCTGGCCGGCGGTGGTGACCGGGTCGCGCGCCTTGGTGGCGGCGATCCAGGTGCTCAGGCGAGCGCGATAGTCGAGTGCTGTGTCGAGGGTGCGCTTGCTCTGGAAGCCCACGACCCAGTGGCCGAACATCGGCGGATGGCCGCGACGGCGGTCCCATTCCATCGGATCGCCGACCGGAACCGGCTGGCCGGTACCGGCCATCACCGACTTCTCATAGAAGATGCCGGCCGGGACGTAGTCCCAGTGCCAGGTGCTGTCCTCGAACTGGCCGAGCTTGCGATAGCCGTCGGCGAGCGTCTGCTGGAACGGGTCCGGATGCGGACGGAGGTTGTGGGAGTCGGTGCGAGCGGGCTCGGCGAGCCACGTGCATCCCGCCGTCAGCAGGACGGCCGCGAGGCTCGGGATTAGGCGATGGAGTTTCATGGAACTTTCCCCATACGTAAGGTTAAGGCGGCAACACGGCCGTCGGGTGATGCGGACCATGCGGGCCCGCGCGCATTCCGAGATCGATGCCCGTAAATACCCAGTTACCGCCGGTTGGTTCCCCGCTCCGGACGCCTTTTTTGAAAAAGACGGATGCGGGTCGCGCTTTGGGCGGCGGTATCGGGTCGCTGTGTTCGGAATGCAACGCCCTTGACCGCGCCAAGCGCGGCGGACATGGTCGCCGCCTCGCTGCGGAACCGGTCCCTTGAGCGCCCGAAAAACAGTTCTCGTTCATCACTTCGTCGGCCAGATGCCGCTCGCCGGCATCGCCTGGCAGGCGACTCAGTACCTGTCGGCGCTGCGCCGGCTTGGCCATGATGTCTGGTACATCGAGGACAACGGGGTGAACCCGTACTCGCCGAAGGAGAACCAGCTCGTCTGGGACTCGACGTACAACATCGGCTACGTGCGCTCGATGATGGAGCGTTTAGGACTCGGCGATCGCTGGGCCTACTGGGACCCCGTCAAGGACGGTGCGTGGGAGGGCATCGGCCGTGACAAATTAATGCGCCTCTACGGCGAGGCCGACGCCCTGATCAATCTCTGCGGCTCGACCAAGCTCCGCGAGGAGCACATGAAGTGCCCGGTCAGGATCCTGATCGACACCGACCCGGGCTACGAGCAGATCAAGATCGCGCAGAATGACGCGTACTCGACCGAGTTCGTCGACGCGCACACGCATCTCTTCACCTACGGCCAGAACATCGGCGACGCCGACTGCCTGATTCCCGCCGGCACGCGGCCGTGGAAGCCGACGCGCCCGCCGGTCGACCTCGAGCTCTGGCCCTATGACGAGCGGCCGGCGCCAAAGGCCTATACCTCGGTCGCGACCTGGCAGAACAAGGGCAAGAACGTCCGCTGGCAGGGCCAGTCCTACCAGTGGTCGAAGCACACCAACTTTCTCAAATTCCTCGACCTGCCGAAACGGAGCGGCCGCGACTTCGAGCTGGCGCTGATCACGCCCGACCCCTCGGTGAACCAGCAGGTCGAGGAAGCCGGCTGGCGCGTGCTCGACGGCGCGGTCCAGTCCGAGACGATGGACTCCTACGGCGATTTCGTGCGGCGCTCGCGCGGCGAGTTCACGGTGGCGAAGGACATCTACGTCCGCACCAACTCCGGCTGGTTCTCCGACCGCAGCGTCTGCTACCTGGCATCGGGCCGGCCGGTGATCATGCAGTCGGCCGGGTTCGAGAAGACGGTACCGGTCGGCAAGGGGCTCTTCTCCTACACTGACCACGAGCAGGCGATCGCCGCGCTGGACGCGATCGACAAGGACTACGAGACCCACCGCAAGGCCGCGCGCAAGATCGCGGAGGACCACTTCGAGTGTTCCGCGGTGGTGAAGGAGATCCTGGACACGGTGGGGCTCTGAGGGGAGCTTAGGGCTCCTTATCGGAGTCCCTCTCGATGCGTGTCTTCGCTGCGGCGCTGGCGACCGAAACCAATACCTTCGCCCCGATCCCGACCGATCTCGGCATGTTCAAGGAAGGCATGCTGTCGAGGCCCGGCGAGCATCCGCCGGAGCCGACGCTGTGCACCGCACCGGTCGCGATCGCCAGGCGCCGCGCCCGTCAGGACGGCTTCACCTTCATCGAGGGCACGTCCGCCTGGGCCGATCCCGCCGGCCTGGTGACCCGCAGCGTCTACGAAGGCCTCCGCGACGAGATCCTGGAGCAGCTCAAGGCGGCGATGCCGGTCGACATCGTGCTGCTGGGCCTGCACGGCGCCATGGTCGCCCACGGCTACGACGACTGCGAAGGCGACCTGATCCAGCGCTGCCGCGCCATCGTCGGCCCGAAGGCGATCATCGGCGCCGAGCTCGACATGCATTGCCACATCACGCGCGAGATGACGACGGGCGCCGACGTGCTCATCGCCTTCAAGGAGTTCCCGCATATCGACTTCGCCGACCGCGCCGAGGAGCTGCTGTCGATCTGCCTCCGCGCCGCGCGCGGCGAGGTCAAGCCGGTGATGTCGGTCTACGACTGCCGCTCGATCTCGGCCTTCATGACCAGCCGCGAGCCCGGCCGCAGCTTCGTCGACCGGATCAAGGCGATGGAAGGCCGCGACGGCATCCTCTCGATCACCGTCGCGCACGGCTTCAACGCCGGCGACGTCGCCGAGATGGGCACCAAGGTCATCGTCGTGACCGACGGGAAGCCGGATTCCGGCCGCGCGCTCGCCAAGCAGCTCGGCGACGAGATCAACGGCTTCCGGGTCTCCGGCGCCACGCCGCACATGAAGACCGACGAGGCGCTCGACCATGCGATCGCCGCGCCCAAGGGCCCGGTGGTGCTCGCCGACCGCTGGGACAATCCGGGCGGCGGCGTCGCCGGCGACGGCACCTTCCTCTTGCGCGGCCTGATCGAGCGCAAGTTCACCGATGCGTGCCTGGGAGCCCTCTGGGACCCGATCGCGGTCCGCTTCTGCATGGCGGCGGGCGAGGGGGCGAAGCTGCAGCTCCGCTTCGGCGGCAAATGCACGCCCGACGGCGGCGAGCCGATCGACGCCGAGGTCGAGGTGCTGAAATGCGTGCCCGAGGCGACCCAGACCTTCCGGGGATCCGTGGTGCCGATGGGCGACGCCGTCGCGATCCGCGTCCACGGCATCGAGGTGGTGCTGAAGACCAGCCGCTCGCAGACTTTCGATCCGTCGCTGTTCACGGTCGTCGGCATCGACCCGACGAAGAAGAAGGTCGTGATCGTGAAGTCGAGCAACCACTTCTACGACGCCTTCGCCAGGTTCGCGGCCGAGGTCATCTATGTCGACTGCGGCGGCCCCTATCCCGGCGACCCGCGCAAATCACACTTCACCAAGCTCCGCCGCCCGATCTGGCCGCTCGACGAGGACGCGAAGGCGGAGATGTTTCAGTAGGCGCCTTCAAGGCACCTTCCTGAACCGCTCGTCGACCTCGACCTGATACGCCGTCACCAGCGCGTTGGTCTCGTTGGCCATGCCGATGACGCCGATCAGCTCACCCAGCATCGGCTCGGTCATGCCCTTGGCGCGGGCGGCGGCGGTGTGGGAGGCGATGCAGTACTCGCAGCCGTTGGTGACGCTGACGGCGAGATAGATCATCTCCTTGGTCAGCGGGTCGAGCGCGCCTGGCGCCATCACCTGCTTCAGGCTCTCCCAGGTGCGCTTCAAGGTCGGCGGGTGGTGGGCGAGCACCTTCCAGAAGTCGTTGATCCAGTCGGTCTTGCGGGTCGCCATGATGTCGTCGAAGACGGCCTTGACCTCCGGGCTCGCGTCTCCCGGCTGGATCGGGCGGGCAATCGGCATCGGTTCGGAACTCCTGCTAGGGTGGCGCCACTCTAGACCCGGACCGGAAGACCCACACCGATGACCTTCGCCGATGCCATGGCCACCCTGCCGCTCGTCGCGATCCTGCGTGGCGTGAAGCCGGAGGAGGCGACCGGTATCGGCGAGGCGCTGGTCGCCGAGGGCTTCCGGCTGATCGAGGTGCCGCTGAACTCGCCGCAGCCCTTCGATTCCATCCGCCTGATGGCGAAGGCACTGGCGGGACGCGCCGTCGTCGGTGCGGGGACCGTGCTCAAGACGACGGACGTCGACGGCGTCGCCGCTTCAGGCGGCACGCTGATCGTGATGCCGCATACCGATGTCGAGGTGATCGCGCACGCGAAGGCGAAAGGGTTGACGGCGATGCCGGGCTTCGCCACGCCCAGCGAGGCATTCGCCGGGCTCAAGGCCGGCGCCGACGCGCTGAAGCTGTTCCCGGCCGAGGCCAATCCGCCGCCGGTGCTGAAGGCGATGAAGGCGGTGCTACCGAAGTCGGTCGCGGTGCTGCCGGTCGGCGGCATCGGGCCGGACAGCATGGCCGCTTTCGTCGAGGCGGGGGCTGGCGGCTTCGGCTTGGGGTCCGCGCTCTACAAGCCGGGCGCGACGGCGGCCGATGTGGCGGCGAAGGCGAAGGCCTTCGTCGCGGCCTGGACCAAGCTCAAGGGATAGCCGGTGCGACCACGCGGTTCCCGGGGAAGCGCACGGTGACGGTGGTGCCGCGGTCGATGCGGCTCTTGATCTCGATCGTGCCGCCATGCATCTCGGCCAGCCGCTTGCAGATCGAGAGGCCGAGGCCGGTGCCTTCCTTGGCGCGGCTCACCAGCGCGTTGGAGCGATAGCGGAACGGCTCGAAGATATGCGCCAGCTCCGACTCCGGGATGCCGGTACCGGTGTCGGCGACGGTCAGCGCCAGGCGGCCGTCGTTCTCTTCCGACGCCTCGAAGGCGACGACGCCCCCCGAGGGCGTGAACTTGACCGCGTTGGTGAGCAGGTTGAGCAGAATCTGGCGGACGCCGCGGGCGTCGGCCTTGAGCGCGGGAAGGTCGTCCGGGATCGCCTCGCTCCACCGCACGCCGGCTTCGCGTGCCCGGTCGTCGAGAAGGCGGATGCAGTCGCGCGCCAAGCTCGGCACGTCCAGCACCTCCTCGACCAGCTCCGCGCGCCCGGCCTCGATCTTCGATAGGTCGAGAACGTCGTTGATGAGGTTCAGCAGGTGATTGCCGGACCATCTGATGTCGTGGGCATAGGTCACGTAGCGGCTGCTGCCGAGCGGCCCCAGGAGCTGCTGCTCCATCACCTCGGCGAAGCCCAGGATTGCGTTCAGCGGCGTCCGGAGCTCGTGGCTCATGTTGGCGAGGAAGGCCGATTTCGCGCGGTTCGAGGACTCGGCGCGGTCGCGGGCGTCCTGGAGCTGGATCATGGTCCGGCGCTCCTTGGTCACGTCGCGGACGACGATCACGTGGCCGATGCCGGCGACCGGCAGCCCCGCCAGCTCGACATGCGTGCCGTCGGCGCGCTGGCGCTCGACATGGACCGGCTCGCGGGTCGCGATCGCGCGGCGCCAGCCTTCGAGCACGTCGGCGACGCTCGCCGGCTCGATCTCGCCGGAACGCGCCTGGTGCGCGATCGCATCGGCCAGCGTGCCGCCGGTGAAGTCGGCGGCGAGGCCGAAGAGCTGCACATAGGGCCGGTTCCACGCGAGAAAACGGCCGGAAAAGTCGACGACCGCGACGCCTTCGCCGAGGCTCTCGAGCGTGGCGCGCAGCAGGCTCGACTGGGCCGCGAGCTCGGCACCCCGCTGCTTGAGCTGCGTGATGTCGGTCATCAGCGTCACATAGCCGCCGTCCTCGGTCCGGTGGTTCGAGACGCGGATCCAGGAGTTCTCGATCTTGAGCTCGATCGGGTTGCCCGGAGACTCGTGCGCGACGATGCGGCCCTCGACCCAGGCCTCCTTGTCGGCGGTGTCCGAGGCGCGGTGGGCGCCGGCGTCGGCGAGGCCCCGCACCAGCTCCTCGAACAGGATGCCGCGGCGGAGCAGGCGCTGGATGCGGGCGCGGCCGTCGGGGATCGCCGCGTCGGCCGAGGCCGACCACAGGTCGGCATAGCGGCTGTTCCACGCGACCAGCCGGTCGTTCACGTCGAACATCGCGAAGCCGGCGTTGATCGCCTCGATCGCGTCCTTGAGCCGGCTCTCGGCCTGGCGCTGCTCGGTCACGTCGATCGCGACCGAGAGGATCGAGATCGTGCCGCTGTCGTCGAGCTTGAGCGGCAGGCGCGTGGTCAGGTAGGCGTGGTCGGCGCCGTGGTGGTCGGCGGCATGCACCTCATGGAACGGCACCGCCTTGCCGCTTTCCAGCACGCGGCGGTCGATCGCCTCGTCGGGGACGCCGAACTCGTCGCCGAACACCTGGGGCGCACGCCGCCCGAGGATCTGGCCGCCGGGATCGCGGGCGAGCAGATGCACGCGCGACTTCAGCGCCTCGTTTACCAGCAGGTAGCGAAGCTCCTTGTCCTTGACGCTGATCGAGGCCGGCACCGTGTCGATGATCGCCTGCAGCAGGTGGCGCTGCTGGTCCAGCTTGGACTGCGCCTTGGCGGCGATGTCCCAGGCCTCGATCTCGGCCGTGATGTCGCGGCCAGTGCCGCGATAGCCTAGGAACGCGCCGTCCTCGTCGAAGAAGGGACGGCCGCTGACCGAGATGTGGCGGCGCTTTCCGGTCGAGTCGACGCGGGCGAAGGTGAAGTTGCGAAAAGGTCGGCGCTGCGCAAGGTCGTCCTCGTGCGCGGCGAGCACGGCCTCGGAGACCAGCGGCTGCGTCTCGCGCCGCGTCTTGCCGACCTCGTCCGGCCCGCCATGGGCCGCGGCATGGGGCGAGACGTAGCTGAAGCGGAGATCGGGCCCTTTCTCCCAGAACCAGTCCGACGTCGACTCCGCGAAGTCGCGGAAGCGGCCTTCGCTCGCCTGGCGATGCTTGACCTCGCGGATCAGCATCTCGTTGAGGCCGAGGATGCCGGCGACGACCAGCAGCGCGAAGACGGCGCTGCCGGCGAAGACCGGGAGCCAGCCGCGCGTGATCTCGGTGCGCGAGACCGCGACCGCGGCGATCAGCGGCCAGCCGGCAACCGGCCGATAGTGGACAACGTACGAGGCGCCGTCGCCGCGCTCGGCCGCGAGCAGGCTGGTCGGCATCTGCAGCGTGCGCCCGGCGATCGCGCGTGCGATCCAGGCGGCGTCGGGCTGGTGCGGCTGGATCGAGACGATCTCGCCGTCCTCGTTCAGGAGCGCCGCGACGCCGGTCGACCCGGAGAGTTCGGCGAGGACAGGATCAATCCGGGCAAGGTCGAGCGCGTCGCCGGCATCGAGCACGCGCTGGACGCGCTCCTCGACCACGCAGGCGCCGAGGGCCGCATGCTCTGCCGCGGTGGCGAGCCGCTGCTGGTAGCCTGCGTGCGTTCCCCAGGCATAGAGCCCAAGCACGCAGGCGATGATCGCGAGACCGGCAACTCGAAGCCACCGGCGTCGGCTGCGTCTGAACTCCATCCCCCTCGTTTCGACCGCGATTTGACGAAGGTTCTCGCCTGCGGTCGCGTTCTCCCCGATAAACGGAGCGTATAGCAGCACCGGCGTCGTCAACAAGCAGGGCAAAGGGCGAAAAGATCAATGTTTCACGGCATTTATCCGATCCTTTATGCATTCTTCGATGCCCAGGGACGGCCGGATCGCGAGCTGATGCGCCGCCAAGTCGAGGGCTGCCTCCGCCACGGCGCACACGGCTTGGCCGTGATGGGGTTGGCGACCGAGGTGGCGAAGCTGCAGAACGGCGAGCGCCGCCAGATCCTCGAATGGGTCGGCGCGGATGTCGGAGGGCGGGTGCCGCTCGCGGTCACCATCGGCGAGCCCAGCGTCCAGGGTCAGATCGAGATGGTGCGGGCGGCGAAGGCGGCCGGCGCCTCCTGGGTGATCCTGCAGCCGCCGCCGGTCGCGGGCCTCGCCGAGATCGAATACCTCCGCTTCTTCGGTGCGGTCGCCGAGAAGTCGGAGCTGCCGGTCGCGATCCAGAACGCGGCAATGTACATCGGCATCGGGCTCTCGAATGCGGGGTTGAAGACCCTCAACAAGAACCACCCGAACGTCTCGATCCTGAAGGGCGAGGCGCCGGCGAACGCGATCCGCAGCCTCGTCGAGGAGAGCGCCGGCGTGTTCCGGATCTTCAACGGCCGCGGCGGGCTCGAGCTCACCGACAATTTCCGCGCCGGCTGCGTCGGCATGATCCCGGCACCCGAGTGCCACGACGTGCAGGTGAAGATCTACGAGGCTTGGAAGCGCGGCGACGAGGAGGAGGCGGAACGCCTCTACCGCTCGATCCTGCCGCTGATCACCTTCCTGATGTCCTCGATCGAGAACTTCCTCTGCTACGGCAAGCGGCTGACCGCCCGTCGTCTGGGATTCCACGAGGTCCATGCGCGCGTCCCGAGCCAGCAGCCGACGCCGTTCGGCCTCGAGATGCTGGCGCGGCTGTCGAAGGAGCTGGGACCGCTCTAGATCGGCCCGGTGTAGCGCGCCCGCGGGCGGATCAGGCGGCCGGTGTCCTGCTGCTCGAGCGCGTGCGCGAGCCAGCCGACGGTGCGGCCGAGGGTGAAGATCAGCATCGGCGCCTCCTCCGGCAGGCGGAGCACGCGGGCCAGCGCCGCGAGGCCGAAGTCGATGTTGGCCGGCGTACCGGTCTGGGTCGCGACCGTCTCGGCGATCAGCCGCATCCGCTTCTGGGTCGCATCGCGCGGATAGGCCTTGGCGAGCGCGTAGAGCAGGAAGCGGCCGCGCGGATCGCCGTCCGGATAGAGCGGGTGGCCGAAGGCGGGAAAGCGGTCGCCGCGCCGCGCGCGTTCGCCGACGGCTTTCGCCACGTCGCCGATCTCGTCGACCTCGCGCAGCCACGCCGCCGCCCGGCGTGAGGCACCGCCGTGACGCGGTCCCTGCAAGGCCGCGAGTCCTGCGGCGACCGCGTCGTAGAGCGAGGCACCGGTCGAGGCGACGCATCGGGCGACGAAGGACGACGGGTTGAGCTCGTGGTCGGCACAAATGACGAGGGCTGAACGCACGAGCGCGGTTCCCTTCGCATCCAGCTTCCAGCCTTCGGCGAGCACGGCATCGCAGGCGCGCGCCCGTGCCGCCTTGCCGGCCAGGGTTGCCGCGACCAGCCGAAGCACGCGACCGGCGGCGGCGGCGCGCGCGTTCCGGTCCTGGGCGATCGATGCCGCGTCGAGCGTGCCGGCGAGCGGCAGCACGGATTGAAGCCGGATCGACGCGTCGGCCGGCGCTTTCGGTCGCGCGACCTCGGCCGGCAGGTTGCCCCGGCCGAAGGCGGTCGCCGCATCGGTGCTCCAGAGCAGGCAGGCGACTTCCTCGAGGTTCGCGCGTTCGGCGAGGTGGAGCACGTCGGCGCCGCGGTAGAAGTAGCGGCCGTCGGCGATCCGGGTCAGCGCGGAGTCGAGCACGGGCGCGCCGAAGTCGAGCGCGCCATCCGCGCCCTCGCGGCGCGACATCAGGCGGTCGACGTCCTCTGTCCGGTAGCGGCGCGCCCGTCCTTCGCCGGGCTCGGACTTGAGCAGACCCCTGCTGACATAGACGTAGAGCGAGGCGGGCTTGATGCCGAGGCGGGCAGCGGCTTCGGAAGCGGTCAGATAGCGCGAGGCCATTCAATTAACTTAACAACTTAATCAACATTGACAATGACGGTTAGGGCAGGGACGCTGACGTGATTGAACCCCACGGAGGAACCCATGGCAGGCGGTCTCGACGGCATCGTTGCGGCGGATACGGTCTTGAGCGACGTCGACGGGGAGGCCGGGCGCCTGGTGATCCGCGGCGTGCCGGTCGAGGTGCTGGCGGCGCGCGACGGCTTCGAGGGCGTCTCGGCGCGGCTCTGGGAAGGCTTCGTCGCCGACGGCCTCGACCGCGCCCAGGTGCGCGACGTGCTCGGCCGGGGACGCGTCGCCGCCTTCGCCCATGTCGCCAAGGCGGTCGCCGCCGGCGCCGGCCTCGAACCGGTGCCGGCCCTGCGCGCCGGCCTCGCGACCCTGACCGAGCTGACGGGCTTCCATCCGGCCTATGCCTTCACGGCGGCGGCGCCGGTGTTCCTGGCGGCGCTGCTTCGCCAGCACGACGGCCTCGCCGCGATCGCGCCCGATCCGTCGCTGACCACCGCCCAGGACCTGCTCAGGATGCTGCGCGGCAAGCAGGCCGCGCCGACAGAGGCAGCGGCGCTCGACGCCTACCTCACGACGGTGAGCGACCACGGCTTCAACGCCTCCACCTTCACTGCCCGCGTCGTCGCCTCCACCCAGGTCGGCGTCGGCCCGTCTGCGGTCGCGGCGCTGGCGGCGCTCGAAGGGCCGCTGCATGGCGGCGCGCCTGGGCCGGTGCTCGACATGCTGGACAGCATCGGCGGGGCGGAGAACATCAAGCCGTGGCTCGAATCCAGGCTCATCTCGGGCGAGCGCCTGATGGGCTTCGGTCACCGGGTCTACAAGGTCCGCGATCCGCGCGCCGACGTGCTCAAGGGCGCGGTGCGGTCGCTCTCGCGCGATGCCGGCAGGCTCGCCTTCGCCGAGCAGGTCGAGGCGGATGCGATCGCGATCCTGGCGCGGGTGAAGCCCGGCCGCCGGCTCGACACCAATGTCGAGTTCTACACGGCGCTGCTGCTGGAAGCGCTGGCGATCCCGCGTGCGGCGTTCACCGCGATCTTCGCGGTCGGGCGCATGGCCGGATGGACCGCGCATGCGCTCGAGCAGGCCCGCGACGGCCGCCTGATCCGGCCGCTCTCCCGTTATGTGGGACCTTTGCCTAAGGAAGCCGCCTGACCTGTGCTAGGAAGGCCTCCCGATTTTCGAGGAGGTCTTGGATGAAGGCGCGGGCGAAGTGGATCGAGGGCCGGGCGTTTCTCGGCGAGTCCGGCTCAGGCCACGGCGTGGTGATGGACGGAGCACCGGAGGCCGGCGGCCGCAACCTCGGCATCAGGCCGATGGAGCTGCTGCTGGTCGGCATGGCCGGCTGCACCGCCTTCGACGTCGTCCACATCCTGGAGAAGGGCCGCGAGAAGGTCACCGGCTGCGAGGTCGAGGCCGAAGCCTCGCGCGCGACCGACGAGCCCAAGGTCTTCACCGGCGTGCATGTGAAGTACAAGGTCACCGGCAAGGGGCTGACCCGCGACAAGGTCGAGCGTGCGGTCGCGCTCTCCCATGAGAAGTACTGCTCCGCCTCGGTGATGTTCGTCCGCAGCGGCGCCGCGATGACCAAGGAGATCGAGGTCGTCGAGGCCTGAGGTCAGATGCGGTCGATGAGATCGGGCCCGAGCAGGCTCAGCGCATCGACCGCGACATGGGCGACGATCGCCGGCACCAGGTCGCGCGTCCAGAGATAGACGAGGGTGAGCGTGAGGCCGGCGATCAGCACCGCGATCGCCGCCTCGCCGCCCCAATAGGGCAGGTGCCCCAGCGTGAAGACGCCAAGCGAGATCGCGGCGGCGATCCATCTGCGGCCGGTGAGCCGTTCGAGGCGCGAGATGGCATAGCCGCGATAAAGCCATTCCTCGGTGACGCCGGCGGTTATCACCGTGAAGATCCGGAGCCAGAGCGGCAGGTCGAGCAGCGTCTCCTTGCCCCGCCGGATCTCGCCTTTCGCGTCGGCGCCGAAGATCGCGAGAACCACCAGCATTGCCGCGACGATGACGAGGGCGGCGAGCAGGCCGATCCCGATCGAGCGCCAGCGAAGGCCGGCAAGTCCGATCGAGGCGAGGGATGCCCGCTCAGGGCCGACAATGATCGCGCCGGTCGCGATCACCAGAACCCACATGCCGCAGAGGAAGACGAAGATCGCGGCAGGCGAGGTCGGATCGCCGACCAGCAACGCCGGAGGACCGGCGACGAAGAGCGGACCCAGGAGAGCGAGGAAGACGCCGAGCCAGGTGGCTTTGCCCGGCCGCGCCACTTTAGATCCCGCAGAGGCGATCGGGACCGGTGTCGAGATGGAAGTGGTCGTGATGCGCCTTGTCGTAGGCGGGCGTCAGCACGACGCGGAACACCTGGCAGGCGCCTCGGGCGACGTCGTGCAGGAAGTTGGCGCGGGCCCCCCGCGCACGCCAGTCGCGGCTGACCAGGATGCGGGTGCCGTCGGTCAGGTCGAAGCCGATCACGTCGATCGCGTTGCCGAAGGCGTGCTGGCTCCACTTGCGCGTGCCGGCGATGCCGCGGCAGGTGTAGCCGCCGACATGATGGATCTTGGCGACACGCTTGCCGAAGTGCTGCATCGCCGCCGGCTGCAGCACGTCGAGGTCGAAGCGCGCCATCGCAAGCGCGGTCGGGCATGAAATCACGACCGGTTGGTTCAGCGGAGACGGCACCGCCGTGATCCTCACGCCTTCGGTGAAGCCGCAGCCGTTCGGCGTCGTCATCGGCGTCAGCGCCTCGAACATCGCGCCCGTGCCATTGAGGCCCTGCTGGCACGCAAGAAAGCCGAGGTTCTGGGGGACTGCGGCAGCGGGCGGAGGAGGGGCGGGAGCACGAGAGGCGCAGGCAGACAAAGCCGCCGTCACCAGAAGCGCGAAAATCGCGCGCGCCATGCCGACTCCCTACGGGTAGTCCACCCCGCGCGCAACATATCAACAGCTAGGGGGAGGTCAACCGCTCAGTCGAGCCAGCGATCAACTCTGTCGCGCAGGCGGTACCAGGCTCCGACCGCCGGCAGGAACCAGGGCCGGCCGCTGTAGAGCGGGCGGGTCGGGAATCCCAAGCCGTCGAAGGCCGAGGCGCGATTGGTGCCGCCGGCGATCTTCAGCGCCACCTGATGGCCGAGCCAGCTCTGCATGATCACGCCGGAGCCGTTGCAGGCGACCGCGTAGTGCATGCCGTCATTCATGCCGAGATGCGGCATGAAATCGAAGGCGAAGGCGACGTTGCCGGTCCAGGCATGCGTCAACTTGGTCTCGGCGAGCTGGGGAAAGACCGTGGTCATGAAGCGATGCAGGATGGGTGCGCTGGTCTTGGCGCCGACCTGGGAAAAGCGCGCGCGGCCGCCGAACAGCAGGCGCCTCCCGTCCGGCGAGAGGCGGAAGTAGTAGAGGATGCGCTTGGTGTCGGCGATCACGCGCTTCTTCGGAATCAGCTCGGCTGCGACCTTCTCCGGCAGTTCCTCGGTCGCGACGATGAAGCTCGCGACCGGAATCAGGCGGCGCCGGATCCAGGGCGTGACCTGCCCGGTATAGCCGTTGGTCGCGATCATCACCTCGCGCGCCTCGACGTTGCCTCTGGGCGTCGCCAGCAGGAATCGTCCCTGCGCGCCGGAGATCGCCTCGACGCGCGTGTGCCCGATCAGCCTGGCGCCGGCGCGCGACGCCGCCTCGGCGAGGCCGCGGACATAGAGCGCCGGATGCAGCCCGCCGGCGCGGTTGACGACGATGCCGCCGCGATAGAAGTCGGTGCCGATCTCTTCCCGCTGCCGCGGCTCCGGGATCACCTCGACCGATTGGCCCGAGGTCTCGGCGAGCCAGGCCGCGCGACGCTCCAGCATGCCGAACTGCTGGCGGCTATGCGCGCCGACGAAGCGGCCGAAGCGCTGGTAGCGGGCGTCGATGCCCTCGCGCTCGAGGATCTGCTCCATGTGGCCGTAGGCCTGGCCGGCCTCGTCGATCATCGCCTTGGCGCGGTCGGCGCCGTATGTCGCGGTGATGTCGATGCCCTTGCCGACATTGATGCCGCCCGAGACCATGCCGGCATTGCGCGAGGAGGCGCCGTAGCCGATGGCCTCGGCATCGAAGACGGCGCAGGAGATGTTGCGGCGCGCGAGTTCGAGCGCGCAGGAGAGACCGGCATAGCCGCCGCCGACGATCGCGACGTCGGTCTTCTCCGGCACCGCCGGCGTCTCCGGCGGCGAGGCCTGGGCCGGATCGGCCGCCTCCCACCAGTAGGGCGCTTCCTTGAAGTCGGGGGCGAAGATCGAGGGCCTCATCGGCAGCGAGTGTAATCGGAAATCTCGGCGCGAAACCGGCCTTGATCGGGGATTGTCGGTGCATTACTGTATTATATAATGCATACAGCACAGCAGGCCTTGCTCGACCGGCTGAGCCTCGATGCCAACGGGGTGCCGATCTACGTGCAGCTCCGCGACCAGATGCTGAGCGCGATCGGCGACGGGCGGCTCAAGCCCGGCGAACAGATGCCGACGATGCGCCAGGTCGCGGTCGCCCTGAAGGTCGACCTCAATACCGTCCGCCATGCCTATGGCGACCTCGAGCGCCAGGGGGCGATCGTGATCAGGCGCGCCAAAGGAACCTATGTCGCGGATGTCCCGCCGGCGACCGATCCGCGGGATCGCGAGCACCTGACCGAGGAGCTGGCATTGCGCGCCGTCGCGGATGCCCGGACCCGCGGCGTCGAACCTGCGGCGGTCGCTCGCCGCATCCTCAAGATCGTCAAGCGCAGAGGGGAATGACATGGCTTTGCCGCTCTTTCCGCACAACGCGAACCAGCCGGCCAACGTCCTTGCCGGCATCACGCTGGTCCTGGCTGGCGGCGTCGCCTGGCTCGGATATTCACGCCCCGAACCGTTGTTCTACGGGCTGGCGGCGCTCGTCGTGGTGATCGCGCTGTTGATCCCCAGGGCGCTGATGATCGCCGACCAGTGGGAGAAGGCGGTTGTGCTCCGGCTCGGCCGCCTGAAGGGAATCCGGGGACCGGGATATTTCCTGATCATCCCGTTCGTCGACCAGATCCCGATCCGCATCGACCAGCGCATCCAGACCAGCGACTTCTTCGCCGAGCAGGCGCTGACCAAGGACACGGTGCCGGTCAACGTGGACGCGATCGTCTTCTGGCAGGTGCATGACGTCGAGAAGGCGGCGCTCGAGATCGCCGACTATGCCGGCGCGATCGCGAGGGTCTCGCAGACGACCTTGCGCGAGATGATCGGCGCCTCGGCGCTGACCACGCTGATGTCCGAGCGCCGCAAGCTCGACGACCGCCTCAAGGAGGAGATCGGGCGCAAGATCGCCGAATGGGGCGTGGCCGTCATGTCGGTCGAGATCCGTGACGTTACGATCCCGGCGGGCCTGCAGAACGCGATGAGCATGCAGGCGCAGGCCGAGCGCGAGAAGGCGGCACGCCTGATCCTGGGCGACGCCGAGAAGGAAGTGGCGCAGATGTTCCTTGAGGCGGCCACGACCTACGGCCAGAACCCGGCCGCGATCCAGCTCCGGGCCATGAACATCATCTACGAGACCACCAAGGACCGGGGCGCCACCGTGCTGATCCCGACTGCGATGGTCGACAGCCTCAATCCCGGCGGCATCCTCGGGCTGGTGCAAGCGGCTGGGGCGAAGACGTGAGCGGGTCGCCCAACGACCAGATCCGCGCCCAACAAGGGGCAAAGGCGCGCGAGGAGCTGAACCGCCGCGTGCAGACCAATCTCGACCTCGGCCGCCTCGGCCGTTTCCAGCCGAGCTACCGGGCATCGACTGGTAGCTGGAACCTAATCATGGCGATCCTCGGCGGCGCGATCCTCGCTGCGATCGTGATCGTCAACGTGTTCTTCTAGGCAGTGGCGCCGAGTTCGGTTAGCTTCCGCGCCGATGGTTCCCTTCGGGGATTGAATGGGAACGCGGGTTGGGGCTTCGGCCCTTGGCCGCGGCTGCCCCCGCAACTGTGAGCGGCGAGCCGAGCGTCACGAGGCCACTGGGAAACCGGGAAGGCGACGCGAAGGCAACGACCCGCGAGCCAGGAGACCTGCCATCGCCGTGGTCATGCGCGAGCGCATCGGGCGGGGTGCCCTGATGGAGACCGGAGCCTTCTTGAGGAGGGCGCCAGCCTCGGTTCGCGGTGACGGATCACGTTCGCCGCGAGGTCTTTTCCGATGCGTTTCCTCTCCAAGCAGACGGCCCTTCGGGCCGCCCTCATCATTTTCGCGTCCTCGGCCGCGGCCGAGCCCTTGGTCATCACCGTCACGCCGAACCGGCGCGAGGTGCCGATCGACCAGGTCGGCAGCACTGTCACGGTCGTGACGGCCGAGGACATCGAGCTCAAGCAGCACCGGACCGTGCCCGACGTGCTGCGCACGATCCCAGGCCTCAGCGTGACACAGAACGGCGGGCCGGGCGGCTCGACCACGGTCTCGCTCCGCGGCACCAACACCAACCATGCCAAGGTCCTGATCGACGGCATCGACGTCGGCGATCCCTCGACCGCCAACGGCGCCTTCGACTTCGGCAACCTGCTGACTGCCGATGTCGAGCGCATCGAGGTGGTGCGCGGACCGCAGTCCGGCCTTTACGGGTCGGACGCGATCGGCGGTGTCATCAACATCGTGACGCGCAAGGGCAGGGGCCCGGCGCGGGCGACCGCGGCGATCGAGGGCGGATCCTTCGAGACGCTGAACATGGCGGCGGGCCTGAGCGGCTCGACCGGGCGCTTCACCTATGCCTTCGATGTCGCCCATCTTCATGCCGGCGACACCCCGGTGACGCCGCTGTCGCTGCTGCCGGCGGGGCGGGCACGGATCGGCGACAAGGCCGACAACCTGACGCTTTCCACCCGACTCGGTGCCAGGATCAGCGACGACTTCGACCTGGGCTTTGTCGCGCGCTATGTCGATGCGAGCCTGCGTTTCACCGGCGACGACTTCTCCACCTTCCCCTCGGTGCCTGCCGCAGCACAGAGCCGGTCGCTGAACACGATGGCGCTGACGCGGCTGGAGGCGCGACATCGCACCTTCGAGGCCTTCGAGCAGCGTCTCGGCATCTCCTACACCGAGCATGACCGCGAGATCCGCGGCATCGACGCCTTCACCCCAGACACCGCCTATACCGGAGACCGGACCAAGGTCGACTGGCTGGGGACCTATCAGTTGCTGCCCGGCCACAGCCTGATGGGCGGCCTCGAAGCTGCGACCGACAAGCTCCATGACCGCTCGACGCGGGCCGAGAACGATACGAGCGCCGGCTTCGTCCAGCTCGACTCCGTCTTCTGGGGCGCGCTCTACAACAGCGTCAGCCTGCGTCACGACGACAACGAGCGCTTCGGCGGCGTCACCACCTGGCGGGTGGCGCCGAGCTATCGCATCGAGGCGACCGACACGCGGCTCAAGGCGAGCTACGGCACCGGCTTCAAGGCACCGAGCCTGTCGCAGCTGTTCGTCAGCTATCCGGCGTTCAACTTCTTCGCCAACCCGAACCTGAAGCCCGAGCGCAGCACCGGCTACGATGCCGGCTTCGAGCAGACGTTCATGCGCGACCGGCTCCGCTTCGGCGTCACATACTTCCATAACGACATCGATGACCTGATCACGACCAACGCTCGTTTCACCTCGCTCGAGAACCGGCCGTCGGCGACGACCTTCGGCGTCGAGTCCTTCGTCACCTTCGCGGCGACGCCCGCACTGACGATCCGCGGCGACCACACCTATACCGAGGCGCGCGACAACGAGACCGGCAACGCGCTGCTGCGCCGGCCGAAGCACAAGGCGAGCCTGGCGGCGATCTGGCAGGTGACCGAGGAGTCGACCCTGTCCTTGAGCGCGCTCCATGTCGGCGCGCGCGTCGACGGCAACCGCGACTTCTCGATCCAGCGGCTGACAGCGCCGTCATACACGGTGATCAATCTCGCCGGCACGCACGAGCTCACGCGGAGCACGACGCTGTTCGGCCGCATCGAGAACCTGACCGACAAGCAATACCAGGACCCGACCGGCTTCGAGCGGCCGGGCCTCGGCATCTATGTCGGCGTCAAGGTGAGGTACGACGCCGCGCCTTGAAGGCGCTGACAGCTACTCGCGCGAGGTGTGCTGGACCGAGCCGATCAGCGACAGGAACTCGCGGCGGGTCGACGGGTCGTCGCGGAAGGCGCCGGTCATCTTGCTGGTCACCATCGAGGTGCCCGGCTTGTGGACGCCGCGGGTGGTCATGCAGTGGTGGATCGCCTCGATGACGACGGCGACGCCGCGGGGCTTCAGCGAGTTCTCGATCGCGCTGGCGATCTGCGCGGTCAGCTTCTCCTGGATCTGCAGACGCTTCGCATAGGCGTCGACGACGCGGGCGAGCTTGGAGATGCCGACGACGCGGTTCCTCGGCAGATAGGCCACGTGCACCTTGCCGATGATCGGCGCCAGGTGATGCTCGCAATGGCTCTCGAGGCGGATGTCGCGGAGCACGACCATCTCGTCGTAGCCCTCGGTCTCGGAGAAGGTGCGGGACAGGATCTCTTCCGGATCGGCACCGTATCCTGCGCCATAGGCCTCGTAGGCGCGGCAGACGCGGGCGGGGGTGTCGTGAAGGCCTTCGCGGGCAGGATCGTCGCCGGTCCAGCGCAGGAGGACGCGGATCGCCTCCTCGGCTTCGGCCCGGCTCGGCTTCAGGTTCTTCGCAGGCTTCTTGGACGTAGGCTTCGGCATCCGACACATTCCTCCCGGGCCGATCCGTGCTAGAGGGACCGGCCTGTTTTATTGCGATCCTTGAGCGTGATGACCGTGACCGACATCCGTATTCGCGAGTTCACCCTCGCGACTCAGATGCGGTCCGCAGCCTATGGGTCGCGGCCTGGCTCAAGCCTAGCCGATCGGATACCTACGAGGCGATGGCGAAGGTTGCAACCCGAAATCCCGGCCTCGCCTTGGTTGCGGAGGGCGAAAATGTCCTGATCGTCGGTACGGTTAACGGCACCGACGACGGACGCCAGGGGTGGGTTTGCCGGCTCCCGGCGCATCCCGAAGCCCGCAAGGCGGGTCTCGGGCGCCGGCTGGTAGAGGAACTCGAAGGACGGCTCCGCGCACAGGGATGTGAGAAGCTCAACCTCCTTGTCGAGCGCGATAACCCCGACGCGATCGCTTTCTGACGACGTCTCGGATACTTGGACGTCGACGTCGCCATCCTCGGCAAATGGCTGGACTCTTGATCCTTACTTTTTCGCGGTCGCGAACGGGTCGGCGAAGCGCGGGTCCCTGACGAAGTCCTCGTCGGTCAGCGCGCGAAGGAAGGCGATCAGGTCCGAGCGCTCCTCTGACGTGATCTTGAAGCCGGCGACGAACATGTCCTTGTTCGGATGCTGGGAGCCGTTGCCGGCAAGGGGGCCCGACGCGATAGTGCGGCCGCCGGCGGCATAGTGGTCGATGACCTCCTCGAGCGTCGCGATGCTGCCGTCATGCATGTAGGGGGCGGTGAGCGCTACGTTGCGGAGCGTCGGCGCCCGGAACAGGCCCACATGCTCGGGCCTTCCGGTGACCTCGGCGACGCCTGAGTTGAACGGCGGATAGTTGCCGGTGCCGGCAATGTTGTAGAGGCCGGTGTTGTGGAAGGCGATCTCGAGGAACTGGGTCCGCTCGTGGACGACGTTGTCGTTGAGGTTGAGGCTGCCGTGGCAATGATGGCACTCGAACTTCTCCGAGAAGAACAGCGCCTCGCCGCGCTTCGCCTCTTCCGAGATCGCGCTTTGGTCGCGACCGAAGCGGTAACGGTCGTAGGGCGAGTTCACCGAGATCAGCGTGCGCTCGAACGAGGCGATCGCCATCGCGATCTTCGGGATCGTGACGTCGCCGCTCGCATCCTCGGGGAAGGCGGCGCGCGTCAGCTCTCGGTAGAGCGGATCTCCGTTCAGCACGCGGAGTACGTCCTGCTCGCGGCCTGTAAGGCCCATCTCGACCGGCTGTTCGTTGAACATCGGCACGAGGGCCTGATTCTCGAGCAGCTTGAGCAGCGGGTTCGCCCAGGTCAGCACCGGGTTGTAGGCGACATTGGCCAAGGACATCGAGCTTCGCGGATGCACCTCCCCGGTGACGCCGACCGACTGCGCCTTGCCGTCGGTGAACGCGAGCGCCTGCTGATGGCAGGTGGCGCAGGAGAAAGTGCCGTCGAGCGACAGCCTTTTCTCGTAGAAGAGATGCCGGCCGAGCTCGACCTTGGCCCGGCTCATCGCGTTCCCCTGCGGCACGGCTGGCTTCGGCAGCCAGGCCGGGAGCCGCCAGTCGTAGCCCTCGGCGCGCGCGGTGCCGAGGCTCAGCAGAAATGCCGCGATGACGACGAGACGGATCATCGACCCGCTTCGACGCGGAAGAAGGACTGGGTACCGGCGGCGAGGCCGAAGGCCGCCATCACGCCGGGACAGTCCCTGTCGTCGGGCGCCGAAAGGCAGCCGAGCGCGGTGTTCGGCTGATTGACCGTGACGTCTGTCTTGGCGAGCAGGGCGGCGACGTCGGCGACGATCACCTCCTTGTCCGGATCGAAGGCGGCGAAGGCGATCGTCGGCCGGTTCGGGTTGTCGCATTTGGCCGGGCGCTGCGAGGCGGCGGCGCCAGCGCCGCGATGGCCGGCATGAGCGCCATGGCCGCCGGCCAAGCCGCCGGGAGGCTGGCAGGCTGTCGATCCCAGATGGACAACGAAGCCGGGACCCTTGGCGACCGCCATGTCAAGCCGGAGGAACTTGTAGCCGGCGAGCCAGCTCCAGAAGAGGCCGGAGAGGTTCAGCGGCGAGTCGGCGAGCAGCGCATCCTCGTGGTTGAGCCCGAAGGGCACGCCGAGCGTGAAGCGGATCCCGGCATAGTCGCCGGCCGGCACCGACCCCCGCACGATCAGGTTGGTCTCGGCAGTGCCGTTGAGGCAGGGACCAGATTTGTCCTCGAAGTCGAGGAGTGCCACGTCGCGGTGCTGCCACTTGCGGTCCTGCATGAGGTCGACCGGCACCGCCTTGCCGGCGCGGTCGATCAGCTGGACCTCGGAGACGTAGAAGCGGAAGTCCTGCGGCGTGATCCGCGCCTTCGCCGTGCCGATGCCGTCGTAGCTCTTGCCGCAGGCGAAAGGCTCGCTTCCGACCATCGCCTTGAAGCGCAACGTCACGGCTCGCGGATCGGCGGCCTCGGCCGAAAACGCGGCCAGAAACAGCCCGACCAGGAACAATTCTCTGCCCAGCCCCCTGCCTAGCATTGGCCCTCCTGCCGGGCGGAAGATATCGCCGCCGGGAACCCGGATCGAGAGGGCTTTCGGGCGCGGCGCGAACGGCTTGATCGGGCTGGGCTCTTCCTATTTTCTACCGACTTCCCATCATCCAGGACCCCTTCATGAACCAGATCGATCTGAAAGGCCGCGTCGCGGCGATCACCGGCGGCGCCCGCGGCATCGGCTATGCGATTGCCGAGCGTTTCCTTGCCTCCGGCGCCTCGGTGGCCCTCTGGGACGTCGATCCGAAGGCGATGGAGGAGGCCAAAGCCCAGCTCTCGAAGAAGGGCAAGGTCGATACCCAGAAGGTCGACGTGGTCGATCTCGCCTCGATCGAGGCGGCGGTGAAGGGCACCGAGGCGGCGCTCGGGCCGCTGGCAATCCTGGTGAACAATGCCGGCATTACCGGCGGCAACGGCAAGACCTGGGAGCTCGACCCCAAGGTCTGGAAGCAGGTCGTCGACGTGAACCTGATCGGCCCCTATCTCTGCGCGCGCGGCGTAGTGCCGGGGATGATCGCCCGCAAGTATGGCCGCATCGTCAACATTGCCTCGGTCGCCGGCAAGGAAGGCAACCCGAACGCGTCGCACTATTCCGCCTCCAAGGCCGGCCTGATCGCGCTGACCAAGTCGCTCGGCAAGGAGCTGGCGCAGAACGGCGTGCTGGTGAACTGCGTGACCCCGGCGGCGGCCAAGACCGACATCTTCAAGCAGATGAAGCAGGAGCACATCGACTACATGCTCTCGCGCATCCCGATGGGCCGCTTCGTCGAGGTCGACGAGATCGCGGCGATGGTGACGTGGCTGTCCTCCGAGGACTGCTCGTTCTCGACCGGAGCGGTCTTCGACATCACCGGCGGTCGCGCCACTTACTGATGCGCTACGTCGCCGACGATCTCGTCCGCTTCGCCTACGAGCTCCTTACCAAGGCCGAGGTCGCGGCCGAGCCGGCGCGCGTCACCGCAGAGGTTCTGGTCGAGGGCGACCTGATGGGTCATACGACCCACGGGCTGGCACTGCTCGGCCAGAACCTGGCCGAGCTCGAGGCGGGACGCTATGCGAAGTCGGGGGCGCCCAAGGTGCTTTCCGACAAGCCGGCGGCCGTGGTGTGGGAGGCGGCGCCCGACGGCGCAAGGCTGCTCGGGCCTTATGTCGTCCGCCGCGCCTTCGCCCTCGCCGCGGAACGGGCGCGGACTCAAGGGACGGGGACGGTTGTGGTGCGGCGCTCGGGTCACATCGCCTGCCTCGCGGCGTATCTGGAGGCGATCGCCGGACAGGGGCTGGTGGGGATGCTCTATTCGAGCGACCCGACCGTCGCCAGCGTAGCCCCACACGGTGGCCTGGAGCCGCGCTTCACGCCGAACCCGATGGCGGCCGGCTGGCCGACGGCGTCGGGTCCGGTGATCATGGACGTCTCGACCTCGATCACCACCAACGGCATGGTCGGGCGTCTCAACGGCCAAGGTGCCAAGCTCCCCGGTGCCTGGCTCAAAGGCCCGGACGGCGAGGCGACCGACGATCCTGGCGTGATGTTCCGGAAGCCCTCTGGCGCGCTGCTGCCCTTGGGCGGCATGGATGCCGGCCACAAGGGCCTCGCGATGGCGCTGATGATCGAGGCGCTGACCTCCGGCCTCGGCGGCCACGGCCGTGCGGACGATCCCAGCGGCTGGGGCGCCTCGCTGTTCGTGCAGGCGATCGATCCGCAGGCCTTCGGTGGCGGCGACGCATTCAGGCGCGAGACCGGCTGGCTCGCCGACGCGTGTCGATCGACATCGGTCAAGGCTGGCGACGGTCCTGTGCGCATGCCGGGCGACGGCGCCCTCGCGCGCAAGGCGGAGCAGAAGACGAAGGGCGTGGCCCTTCACCCGTCGATCCTTCCCGGCTTGAAGGCCTGGTGCGAGAAGCTCGGTGTCGAGGCGCCGAAGCCGATCTAGCGCTTGGCGCCGCGGACCTGGACCCAGGGATAGCCGTCGTCGTCGACACCGACGCGGGTCTCGACACCGTACACCTTGCTGAGCAGCGCCTCGTCGAGCACAGAGCGCGCGGTGCCGTCGACGCAGGTCATGTCGGGGCAGAGCATGACCAGCCGGTCGGCGAAGCGGGCCGCAAGGTTGAGGTCGTGCAGCACGACCACGGTGATCATCTTCCGTTCGCGGCTGAGGCGCTGGACGTCCTCCATCAGGAGATGCTGATGGCGGAGGTCGAGCGCGCTGACCGGCTCGTCGAGCAGCATCACGCGCGGATCGCGCAAGAGCGCCTGGGCGAAGAACACGAGCTGCTTCTGGCCGCCGCTGAGCTCGTCGAGCGAGCGGTGCGAGACCTCGGCGAGGCCGAACTGGTCGAGCGCGACCGCCGCGCGGCGAAGCTCCTCTTCCGGCACGTGCATCGTGAGCCGTTCGAGCGAGACGAGCAGCACCGTCTCCATCGCCGAGAGGCCCATGCGGCCGCGGTTATCC
>JAEULB010000149.1 GCA_016792585.1 Rhodospirillaceae bacterium | reverse complement strand
AGTTCGCGGAACTTCTGGATGCGCTCGGGCGGCGGCAGGTCCTTGCGACCCATGAGCTGGATCGCCTCGTTGGCGAGCGTCCGGATGAAGGTCTTCGCCGCTTCGGGATCGACGGCCGCTGATACCGGAAGCGCCGAGAGCGCCGCGGCTGATGCGACCGAAACCAGAAAGAAACGGCGATCGATCATCTCAGTTCGTCAACGCGGTCCGCGCTAACCCATCGAAGTTCTCGGCCTTGTCCGCGCCGAACGCTGCGCGGGGTGCGGGGCCGGTGGACCGGTTGCGGATCTCGTCGGCACGCCGCTGACGGTAGATATCGCGAATCGCGGCGTAATAGTCGAGCGACGTGCGCTCGAGATCGTCCGTGATCTTCAGCGTGTCGACGCGTGCGGTAATTACGCGCGCAGCGGTCCGGCCGTAAGTGAAGCCGTCCCAGTTGTTGTGATCGGCCACCCAGTAGACCGGGTCGATGAACCAGTCGACGACGATGCCGATGCCGTCGCGGGGGTTCGAGGGGCCGATCAGCGGCAGCACCAGATAGGGGCCTTCGCCGATCCCCCAGACCGCGAGCGTCTGGCCGAAATCCTCGTCGTGGAACGGGATGGTCGGCGCGGCGAGGTCGGCCAGGCCCAGCGCCAGGGTGTTGTGGGCAAAGCGCTGGACGGTCTCCTGCGCTCGCTTCCACTCGCCCTGCATCAGGTCGTTGGCGAGGATCACCGGCGACTTCAGGTAATTGAGGAAGTTGTTGACCGCGGTCTTGACCATTTCCGGCGCCCAGTCGCGGTACGTCACCGCGATCGGGCGCACGATGGCGACGTCGACGGCTTGATTGACCGCGAAGATGTGCCGGTTGAGCGGCTCCAGCGGATCGCGCGCGTCATCGTTCATCGTGGCGCAGCCGGCCAGGAGGACGGCGGCGACCAGAGGAGCTGCAAGGGACGAGAGGAGGGGACGGGCGCGGGCCATATTTGGGGATCTCTACCGAGGCTTTATAGCGCGCTCGAGGTTGCGAAACAGTTAATCCAGACGGACCGTCCGGGTACCACAGGGCCCGCCAAAACGCCATACGTTAACCTCTTCAAGGGGCTAGGGCGGGCGCCGCTGTGGCCGGACGGCGACAGTTGCGCCCATAGACGCTTTCGCATATAAAGATGTCCTTATATGGCTGAAGACATCGCCACCGTGGACCGGATTCTCACCATTCTGCGCGCTTCGGCCGAGCCGACTCGGCTGCGGCTGCTGGCCCTGCTTGCCGATGCCGAACTCACGGTCAGCGAGCTCACCCAGGTACTCGGCCAGAGCCAGCCCCGGATTTCCCGTCACTTGAAATTGATGGGAGAGGCGGGGCTTCTCGAGCGCTACCAGGAGGGCAGCTGGGCCTTCTTCCGGCTGGTCGGCGCCGGGGCCGCCGCCGGCTTGGCTCGCGGCCTGGTTGCGGCCCTCCCGGCAGAAGACCCGACGTTGCAGCGTGACCGGGCGCGACTCGCCGAGATACGGCGGACGCGCGCCGAGTCGGCCTCTGCCTATTTCCGCGTCAATGCGCCCGAGTGGCATCGCATCCGCTCCCTCCATGTCGACGAGGCGGAGGTCGAGTCGGCGCTGGCGCGGGCGCTCGAGCTCGACGGCCATGGCGCGCTTCTCGACATCGGAACCGGCACCGGCCGGATCCTCGAGCTTCTCGGGCCCAAGGTCGAGCGCGGCCTCGGCGTCGATTCGTCCCGAGAGATGCTGGCCGTCGCCCGCACCAATCTCGACAAGGCGGGGCTTCGCCACTGCTCGGTCAGGCTCGCCGACATGTACACGCTGCCGATCGCCGACCGCAGCTTCGACCATGTCGTCATCCACCAGGTGCTCCACTACTCGGAGCGTCCGGACCAGGCGACGGCCGAGGCGGCGCGGACGCTGGCGCCCGGCGGGCGGCTGGCGATCATCGACTTCGCCCCGCACGACCTGGAAGAGCTGAGGCAGGATCACGCTCACCGCCGGCTGGGCTTCTCTGACACCGAGATCCAGGGCTGGCTCAAGGCCGCCGGGCTCGCGCCCGAGCCGCCGGTCCATCTTCCGGGCCGCCCGCTGACCGTCGGCGTCTGGATCGGACGCCGCCCGGCCGAGAGCCAGCGCCGGCCGCGCACGTCGCCCGCCAACGATCCGGCCCGCACCGCTTCGGGAGGCCAGTCATGAACCCGCTCGTCTCCTTCGAATTCTTCCCGCCCAAGACCGAGGCGATGGAGCAGACGCTGTGGCAGGCGATCCAGCGCCTGGCGCCGCTCAATCCACGCTTCGTGTCGGTGACCTATGGCGCCGGCGGATCGACGCGGGCCCGCACGCATGCGACGGTCGCCCGCATCCTCAATGAGACGTCGCTGACGCCGGCGGCGCACCTCACCTGCGTCGGCGCCAGCCGTGCGGAAGTCGACGAGGTCGCGCGCAGCTACGCCCAGATGGGCGTCAAGCATCTGGTGGCGCTCCGCGGCGACGTCCCGCCGGACGGCGTCGGCATCCATCCCGAAGGCTATCGCTACGCCAACGAGCTGGTCGAAGGCCTGGCCAAGGTCGCCGACTTTGACTTGAGCGTCGCGGCGTATCCGGAGGTGCATCCGGAGGCGACGTCGGCCGCTGCCGACCTCGACGCGCTGAAGCGCAAGATCGACGCCGGCGCCACCCGCGCGATCACCAACTTCTTCTTCGAGGCCGAGACCTATCTTCGCTTCATCGAGCGGGTGCGCCGCGCCGGCATCAAGGTGCCGATCGTGCCGGGCATCCTGCCGGTGACCAACTTCGCCCAGGTCGTGAAGTTCGCCGCCACGAACAAGGTCTCGGTGCCCCAGCGTCTCGCCGAGCGCTTCGAAGGCCTCGACGACGACCCGGAGACTCGTCGCCTGGTGGC
This sequence comes from Rhodospirillaceae bacterium, assembly GCA_016792585.1. Taxonomy (GTDB): domain Bacteria; phylum Pseudomonadota; class Alphaproteobacteria; order SHVZ01; family SHVZ01; genus SHVZ01. Next base: position 33,955 of record JAEULB010000149.1, on the reverse strand, counting down.
GCTCGCCACCGCCGCCGAGCTCTGCCAGAAGCTCGAGTTCAACGGCGTCAACGAGTTCCATTTCTACACGCTGAACCGCGCCGAGCTGACCTACGCGATCTGCCATCTGCTCGGCGTCCGCCCGCAGCCGGCGGGCCGGGCCGCCTGAGGACCATCGCCATGAACCGCTTCCTCAAGGCCCTTGACGAACGTGTGCTGCTCTGCGACGGCGGCCTCGGCACGCACCTGCAGGCGCTCGACCTCGACGTCGACCGCGACTTCCTCGGCGCCGAGAACTGTTCGGAGGTGTTGAACGAGTCCAGGCCCGAGGTGGTTCGGGATTTCCACAAGGGTTTCCTGGAAGCCGGCGCCGACTGCGTCGAGACCAATACCTTCGGCGGCTCGCCGATCACGCTCGGCGAGTTCGGTCTCCAGGACCGCGCCTTCGACTATAACAAGCGTGCGGCAGAGCTGGCGCGCGAGGCCGTGGCCGGCTACGCCGACGAACGCTTCGTGCTGGGCTCGATCGGTCCGGGCACCAAGCTCCCGAGCCTCGGCCACATCGACTATCAGACGCTCGAGGATGCGCTGGCGCTGCAGGCGCGCGGGCTCGTCGCTGGCGGCATCGACGCCTTCATCGTCGAGACCTGCCAGGACCCGCTGCAGCTGAAGGCTGCCGTCAACGGCGCCAAGCGGGCGCGGATGGAGGCCGGTCTCGACTTGCCGATCGTGGCGACGGTCACGGTCGAGACAACGGGCACGCTTCTGGTCGGCACCGACATCGCCGGCGCCGCCACCGTGGTGCGCGCGCTCGACGTGCCGGTGATGGGCCTCAACTGCGCGACCGGGCCTCAGGAGATGGCCGAGCATGTCCGCTGGCTTGCCGAGAACTGGACCGGCCCGATTGCCGTGCAGCCCAATGCCGGCCTTCCCGAACTCGTAGATGGCAAGACTCATTACCCGCTGACGCCGGGCGAGCTCACCACTTGGCACGAGCGCTTCGTCACTGAAGACGGCGTCGCCTTCATCGGCGGCTGCTGCGGCACCACGCCGGTCCACACCCGCGCGGTCGACGCGATGCTCCGGAAGCTGGATGCGAAGCGGCCACGTCCGCGCGCCCGCTCGGTCTTCTGGGTGCCTGCAGTCGCCTCGCTCTACGGCCAGGTGGCGCTCCGCCAGGAGAACGCCTATTTCGCCATCGGCGAGCGCTGCAACGCCAACGGCTCGAAGAAGTTCCGCGAGCTGCAGGAAGCCCAGAACTGGGAAGGCTGCGTCGAGATGGCGAAGGAGCAGGTGAGGGAAGGGTCGCACGCCCTCGACGTCTGCACCGCCTTCGTCGGCCGCGACGAGATCGCCGACATGACCGAGGTGGTGACGCGCTTCCGCGGATCCGCCAACGCGCCGCTGGTGATCGACTCGACCGAGCTTCCGGTGCTCGAGTCGGCACTCAAGCTGTATGGCGGCAAGGCGATCCTGAACTCGATCAACTTCGAGGACGGCGAGGAGCCGGCCGAGAAGCGCATGCAGCTCGCCAAGCGCTTCGGCACCGCGGTGATCGCGCTGACCATCGACGAGGTCGGCATGGCGAAGGACGCGGACGGCAAGGTCCGCATCGCCAAGCGACTCCACGACTTCGCCTGCACCCGCTTCGGGCTCGAGTCGTCGGATCTGATGATCGATCCGCTGACCTTCACGATCTGCACCGGCAACGAGGACGATCGCAAGCTCGGGCTCTCAACGCTGGAGGCGATCGAGCGCATATCCCGCGACCTGCCGGACGTGCAGATCGTGCTCGGCCTCTCGAACATCTCGTTCGGGCTCAGTCCGGCGGCGCGCCAGGTGCTGAACTCGGTGTTCCTCGACGAGGCGGTCAAGCGCGGCATGACCGGTGCCATCGTCCACTTCTCGAAGATCCTGCCGCTGCACAAGATCGCGGCAAAGGAGGTCGAGACCGCGCTCGACCTGATCTACGACCGCCGGCGTGAAGGCTATGACCCGCTGCAGGCCTTCATCGCGCTGTTCGAAGGTCGCGCGTCCGGCGCCAAGGTGAAGAAGGAGCGCCCGGCGACGGTCGAGGAGCGCTTGAAGCAGCGCATCATCGACGGCGACCGCATCGGCCTGGAAGAGGACCTGGAGCTGGCGTTGACCAGCTATAGTCCGCTCGATGTCATCAACGTCCACCTGCTGGACGGCATGAAGGTCGTCGGCGAGCTTTTCGGCGCCGGCAAGATGCAGTTGCCCTTCGTGCTGCAGTCGGCCGAGACGATGAAGAAGGCGGTCGCCTACCTGGAGCCGCGGATGGAGCGGCTCGAAGGCCAGCACAAGGGCACCGTGGTGCTCGCTACGGTCAAGGGCGACGTCCACGACATCGGCAAGAACCTCGTCGACATCATCCTGACCAACAACGGCTACAAGGTGGTCAACCTCGGCATCAAGCAGCCGATCTCCGACATCTTGAAGGCGGCAGAGGAGCACAAGGCCGACGCGATCGGCATGTCGGGCCTGCTGGTCAAGTCGACCGTGATCATGAAGGACAACCTGGTCGAGATGACCAAGCGCGAGATGAAGACGCCGGTGCTGCTCGGCGGCGCTGCGCTGACGCGTGCCTATGTCGAGGACGACTGCGCCAAGACCTATGCCTGCGGCCGTGTGGCTTACGCACGCGACGCCTTCGACGGCCTGGCGCTGATGGACAAGGTCATGAGCGGCAACTTCGACCAGATGGTCGCCGAGCGCTCGGCCGTGCGCGAAGGCAAGGCGAGCAACAAGAAGCGGAAGCTCGGCCAGGCCGCCGCCAATGACCAGACCATCGACGCCGGCTGGATCCTGGAGCGCCGCCGCGAGCTGACCCGTGGCCAGCCGATCGCTGTTCCCCCGTTCTTCGGCCCCCGGTTCCTCGAGCAGGTCTCGTCCAAGGCGCTGGTGCCTTATCTCAACGAGATGACGCTCTATCAATTCCAGTGGGGCTTCCGGAAGTCGGGCAAGACCCGTGGCGAGTACCGGCGCTTCGCCGAGACCGAGCTGAAGCCGATCCTGCGCCGCATCCTCGGCATCGCCCAGGAGCGCGAGATCCTGCAGCCGCAGGCGATCTACGGCTACTGGAAGGCCGCCGCCGAGAACAACGACCTGATCCTGTTCCAGGAGGACGGGATCACCGAGGCGGCGCGCTTCACGCTGCCGCGCCAGGGTGACGGCGAACGCACCTGCATCGCCGACTATGTCCGCGACGTCACCGACAACGAGCGCGACGTGATCGGCCTCCAGGTCGTGACCATGGGCGCCAACGCCTCGACGGTCGCGCGCGACTGGTTCGGCAAGGACCAGTACCAGGACTACCTCTACCTTCACGGCCTCTCGGTCGAGATGGCGGAAGCGATGGCCGAATACGTGCACAAGCGCATCCGCGCCGAGCTTGGCTTCTCCGCCGACGAGGCCCGCGACATGGAAGGCCTGCTGAAGCAGGAGTATCGCGGCAGCCGCTATTCCTTCGGCTATCCGGCGTGCCCGAACCTGTCCGACCAGCGGCAGCTGCTGACGCTCCTCGGCGCCGATCGGATCGGCGTCACGCTGACCGAGGAGGACCAGCTCGATCCGGAGCAGTCGACTTCGGCGCTGGTGATCCTGCATCCTAAGGCGAAATATTTTTCGGTATGATCATGGAACAGTGGATTGCCTTCGCGGTCGCGACCCTGATCTTCGCGGTCACTCCGGGGCCGGCGATCCTCTACACCGCGGCGCAGACCCTGGCGCGCGGCCGCCGCGGCGGACTGCTCGCCTCCGCCGGCATTCATGTCGGGGGTCTGTTCCATGTCTTCGCTGCGGCCGCCGGCCTCGCAGCGCTGCTCGAGATGGTGCCGGATCTCTATCTGGCCTTGAGGCTCTTCGGCGCCGCCTATCTCGTCTGGCTCGGGATCAGCATGATCCGCAGCCGCTTCGATGCGAGCGCGCTGCCGACGGTGCGCGACCGCGACGCGCGACGGGCGTTTCTCGAAAGCGTCATGGTCGAGGCGCTGAATCCCAAGGCGGCGCTGTTCTACGTGGCATTCCTGCCGCAGTTTGTGGATCCCGGCGCAGCGTGGCCGGCCTGGATCCAGTTCCTGGTGCTGGGCTGGATCGTCAACCTCGCCTTCAGCGCCGCCGATCTCGTCACCGTCGTGCTGATGTCGCGATTGATGGACGGGCTCAGGCGCAGCGAGCGGGCGGCTCGGATATTCCGGGTGGCGAGCGGCGCGACCTTGATGGGCCTCGGCGTCCACCTCGTGGTATCCCGGCAGTAGCGCTCTCTTAACGCGGCCTTAACCCCGGGCGGCCTAGACCCATCCCGATCTGCGTTCTATAAGCAGTCATCGCTTTTCGCTGCGAAAACACTGCGGCCGTTGCCGCCGCGCGTTCGCCAGGGACCGGTTCATGCTCAATTTTCTCTTCAACAAGAAGAAGGGTGACGCGGCCCAGGTCCCGCCGGGGAAGGTCGCGGCGGCCATCAAGTCGAGCAAGGCCCAGATCGATTCCACCGTCTACCATCTGTTCCAGTGGGACGGCTTCGGCTTCATCCTGAAGCCCTATACGGGCGACCTCGTCGCCACCCAGATCTTCTACCCTCGGATCACCATCGAGCTCGAGCAGGACTCGATCGTCATCCCGGCGACTGCCGAGGTTCTGACCGTCGGTGACCAGCTTGCCGCCAAGTGGGTGACGATGACGGGGGCGGAGGCGCGCTGGCTGAAGCGCTACATGTTGCGGCATGGCCCCGGCTATAACCCCAATACCTCGGAGCCTGCCGCGGCCGAAGCCGAAGGCGGGGACGACAAGAGCAAGCCGGCTGACGCGAAGCAGGGCGAGAAGCCTAAAAAGTAGGCGTGCCTGCGCGGCAACCTACCGCGCGCTTAGTTGTTGAAAACCCTTGATTTGATCGGTTGGGCGTCCTACGAGACGGTCCGGCGGGGAGGCCGGGAGGCTCGGACGACGGGGTCTGTTCAAGGGACGCCGCATCCGATCTTGTGCCGTGCTTCCGCCATAGTCGGTCCTAATTTTCGTCGCCAAGGTCGATCATCTTCGTGGCAGTCACGGGCCCGTGAGCGCTGATCCAAGCGCGCGGTTCCCGGAGGAGCCACGAGGACATGGGCCACTCAGAGGGACGGTATGGTGGTGAGCAGCATTCAGGAGACGGCTCGGGCATGAACGCCTCCGTTCTCGTCACCGGCGGCGCCGGCTACATCGGCAGCCATGCCTGCAAGGCGCTCGCTCGCGCCGGCTTCCGTCCAATTGCCTACGACAATCTCACCTACGGCCACACCGAGGCCGTGAAGTGGGGACCGTTGGTCGACGGCGACATCGCCGACGGTCCGCGCCTTCGCGCCGTGCTCTCGGCCGAGCGCGTGGTCGCGGTTATGCACTTCGCCGCCTTCGCCTATGTCGGCGAGTCGATGAGCGATCCGGCCAAGTACTTCCGCAACAACACGACAGGCACCCTGACACTGCTGGACGCGATGCGCGACGTCGGCGTTGACCGCATGGTCTTCTCCTCGACCTGCGCCACCTACGGCATTCCCGGCGAGGTCCCGATCGCCGAGACCACGCCGCAGCGTCCGGTCAATCCGTATGGCGAATCGAAGCTGATGATCGAGCGCGTGCTCGACTGGTACGACCAGGCCTACGAGACCAAGTCGGTCTGCCTTCGCTACTTCAACGCCGCCGGCGCCGACCTCGATGGCGAGATCGGCGAGGACCACGAGCCCGAGACTCATCTGATCCCGCTGGCGATCAAGGCGGCACTGGGTCAGGGGCCGGCGCTCAGCATCTTCGGCACCGACTACCCGACGCCGGACGGCACCGCGATCCGCGACTTCATCCACGTCGAGGACCTCGCCGAGGCGCATGTCCAGGCGTTGCGCCATCTCCTGCACGGCGGCCCATCGCTGAAGCTCAATCTCGGCACCGGCCGCGGGCACACCGTCCGCGAGGTCATCGGCGCCGTCGAGCGCGCGACCGGCCGCCCGGTTCCGGTGATCGAGGCGCCGCGCCGTGCCGGAGACCCGCCGGCGCTGGTTGCCGATGCGAGCCAGGCGAGGCTCAAGCTCGACTGGATTCCGAGCCGATCGGATCTCGACACGATCGTCACCTCGGCTCTCCGCTGGCATGAGCGGCCCGAGGATCGGCCGCTCGCTGCCGCTGCGGTCTGACCGCTCTCAAGGATTTTCAAGCGATGTCCGTCGTCATGGCCGAGCCGGCGTCACAGGCGGCGCCGGCCGGCGTCGATAAGCCCAAGGGCGCGAGCACGTCGCGCATCGTCGCACATGGAAAGTTCTTCTTCCGTGGCGAGGAGAAGGTCTTCCTCAAGGGCGTTACCTACGGCCCGTTCGGCCCCGGCACCCACGGCGCCCAGCTTCCCGAGAAGGATGTCATCGCGCGCGACCTCGCGCTGATGGGCGAGCTCGGCTGCAACATGCTGCGCGTCTTCACGGTGCCGCCGCGCTGGTTCGCGGACATGTGCCACGAAGCCGGCGTCGGCATGCTGATCGGCGTCCCCTGGACCCAGCATGTCGCCTTCCTGGATTCGCGCGCGGAGAAGAACCGCATCCGCCAGGCGATCCGCGACGGCGTGAAGGTCAATGCCGGCCATCCGGCGGTGATCGCGCATCTGGTCGGCAACGAGATCTCGCCCGACATCGTCCGCTGGCACGGCGCCGAAAAGGTCCGGAACTTCCTCGAGGAGCTCTACGACATCGCCAAGGAGATCGATCCCGACGGGCTCGTCTCCTACGCGAACTATCCGTCGACCGAGTATCTCAACCTCGACTTCTTCGACTTCCTCTCGTTCAACGTCTATCTCCACCACGAGAAGGACTTCCGCGCCTACCTGATGCGGCTTCACAACCTGGCCGTCGACCGGCCGGTGGTGCTGACCGAGTTCGGCATGGACTCGATGCGCGAAGGCCTCGAGGCGCAGGCGAAGACGCTGGAGTGGCAGGTGCGTGCGGCTTACGAGACCGGCGTCGCCGGCACCTCGATCTTCGCCTGGACCGACGAGTGGTTCACCGGCGGCTACCTGATCGAGAACTGGGCCTTTGGCCTGGTCGACCACAAGCGCGAGCCGAAGCCCTCGTACCATGCGGTCCGCAAGGTCTATCACGAGACCCTGCCGCCGAAGCTCGCCTCGTACCCGAAGGTTTCGGTCGTGGTCTGCGCCTACAACGCCGAGCGCACGATGGATCCGTGCCTCGAGTCGCTGAAGAAGCTGACCTATCCGAACTACGAAGTGGTGGTCGTCAACGACGGCTCGAAGGACAAGACGCTCGAGATCACCGAGCGCCACGGCTACACCAAGATCGTCAGCCAAGAGAACAAGGGCCTCTCGGTCGCTCGCAACGTCGGCCTGCAGCACTCGACCGGCGAGATCATCGCCTATACCGACTCCGACTGCGTCGCCGATCCAGACTGGCTGACCTACATGGTCGCCAAGATGCAGGCGGCCGATCTCTATGCCTGCGGTGGCCCGAACTTCCCGCCGCCCGAGGATTCGCTGGTGCCGTCGGCGGTCGCCGTCTCTCCGGGCGGACCCACCCACGTTCTCGTCTCCGACGACGAGGCCGAGCACATCGCCGGCTGCAACATGGCCTTCCGCCGCGAGGCGCTGGAGGCGATCGGCGGCTTCGACCCGATCTTCCGCGCCGCCGGCGACGACGTCGACCTGTGCTGGCGCCTCCAGTTCGCTGGATACAAGATCGGCTTCAGCCCGTCGGCGACCGTCTGGCATTTCCGCCGCAACACGGTGGAGGCCTATTTCGGCCAGCAGCGGGGATACGGCAAGGCCGAGGCGATGGTCTATGCCAAGCATCCGTTCCGCTTCAACCTGTTTGGCCAGGCGAAGTGGCTGGGGCGCATCTACGGCGACCTCTCGGCCTCGATGCTGCTGTCGTCCAAGCCGATCATCTATTCCGGCATCTTCGGCCGCGGTCTGTTCCAGACGCTCTACGAGCCGCCGTCGTCGATCGCGGCATATCTGCCGCTGACCTTCGAATGGGGCCTGGTCTCCTGGCCGCTGGCGCTCGCCGGCGCCATCGCCGGCGGCACGATGTGGCTCGCGGTCCTGCCGCTGCTGCTGTCGTTCGCGATCGCGATCGCCGGTGCGATGCGCGCACCGGTCGATCCGCGCTTCACCGGGCTCAGGGCCCGCGCCCTGATCGCTTTCCTGATCTATGCAGGCCCCTTCGCCCGCGGCTGGGAACGCGTCAAATGGCGCGTGAAGGGCCTGACCCAGGTCGACCCGATCCAGTACGAGCCGGTCCGCCAGACGGCCGAGATCAAGCCGGCTCAGCGTGCCTTCTATCTCTCCTACTGGAACGAGAAGGGGATCGAGAAGGAAGCCCTCCTGACCGGCATTCACGACTTCCTGGTGCCGAGGAAGTACTTCGTGATCATGGACCAGGGCTGGAGCGACTGGGACCTGAAGGTCAGCCGCGGCCTCTGGGCCAGGGCCGAACTCAAGGCGGTCGGCGAGAACCACGGCGATCCGAAGCGCCTGGTCCGGCTCCGGGTGGCGCTCCGGCTCTCGCGCCTGTCCTCTCTGGTCTTGAGGATCTATGGCGGCGTGGCGATTGCGGGCCTTCTGTTCGGGGTGCCCGCGGTGGCCGTGGCGGCGCTCGCGGTCGGCGTCCTCAACGGCGCGGCCATCGCCTATGAAACCTTCCGCTTGGGGCGCGTGTTGCATCGGGTGACGGAGATCGTCGCCGGCCGCATCGGGCTCATGTCGCTGGCCGAGCGCGGCTCCGTCACGCCGTAACGACCGTCAGGATCTCGCGCATGAGCGGGGTATTTCGCAAGGTCCTGCCCTATCTCCGGCCCTATCTCGGGACCTTCGCCTTCTGTCTGCTGCTGGTGCTGGCGCTTACCGCCTTCGAGCTGGTGAAGCCGTGGCCGCTGCAGATCGTCGTCGACAACGTGCTGAGCGGGAAGCCGGTCACCTTGCCCGGACTCTCCGGTCTGGCGACGCCCGTGCTGCTGATCGTCGCCTGTGCCGCGCTCGTCGGGATCCAGGCGATCGTCGGTCTCGGCAGCATGTGGTCGAACCACGTCTCGATCAATCTCGGCCACCGCATGGTGACCGACCTCCGCGACGACCTCTACGGCCACCTGCAGCGCCTCTCGCTGGTCTTCCACAGCCGCCAGCGCATGGGCGACCTCATGTACCGGATCACCGCCGACACCTTCGCGGTGCAGACGCTGATGCTGAACGGCGTGCTGCCGGTCCTCCAGGCGATCGCGATGCTGATCGGTATGTTCTTCATCATGTGGCGGATGGATTCGACGCTGACCATGGTCTCGATGATCGTGGTCCCGGCGCTCTACGTCACCATCGTCGCGCTCGATCGTCCGATCGTCAGCGCAGCGACCGAGATGAAGATGACGGAGAGCCAGGTCTATTCGCTGGTGCAGTGGGCGATGGGCGCGATCCGCGTGGTCCAGGCCTTCGGCAAGGAGGAGGACGAGCGCCTACGCCTGCTGACCGCGACCCAGGCCAGCATGCGGGCCAACCTCCGCCTCTACAACTGGCAGACCGCCTATTCGGCGATCGTCAACACCGTGATCGCGCTCGGCACTGCGCTCGTCCTCTATGTCGGCGCCGAGGCGGTGATGAGCTCGCGCCTGACGCTGGGCCAGCTGCTGGTCTTCATCTCCTACCTCGCGACGCTCTACGGTCCGATCAACACGATGAGCCAGACCTGGGCGCAGATCCAGGGAGCCCGCATCGGCGCCAAGCGCGTGTTCGAGATCCTCGACATCGCACCCGACCTCAAGGACGGGCCGCTGCCGTGGCCTGAGAAGGTCGAGGGTCGCATCACCTGGAAAGGCGTCGCCTTCCAGTACTCTCCCGAAGTCTCGGTGCTGCAGCGCATCGACCTCGATGTGAGACCGGGCGAGAAGATCGCCGTGGTCGGGCCGACCGGCGCCGGCAAGTCGACGATGCTCTCGATGTTGCCGCGCTTCTTCGATCCGACGGCGGGCACGGTCGAGCTCGACGGCGTCGACATCCGCCAGTATCCGATCCGCGATCTTCGCCACCGCGTGGCTCTGGTCCTCCAGCCGCCGATGATCTTCCCGCTGTCGATCCGCGACAACATCGCCTATGGCCGTCCCGACGCGAGCCAGGAGGAGATCGAGGCGGCGGCCAGGTTCGCGCGCATCGACGGCCTCGTCGCCCGCCAGCCGCAGGGCTACGACCAGCCGATCGGCGAGGGTGGCGTCGCCCTTTCGGAGGGCGAGAAGCAGCGGATGACGATCGCGCGCGCGATCCTGATGAACGCCCCGGTTCTGATCCTCGACGAGCCGACCAGCGCGCTCGACGCGCAGACCGAGGCCGAGGTCATGGAAGGCTTGGCGAAGCTCACCGAGGGCCGCACCGTCTTCACCATCGCGCACCGGCTCTCGACCATCCTCAAGGCCGACCGGATCGTCGTGCTGAAGGATGGCGTGATCGTCGAGGCCGGCCCCTTTGCCGAGCTGCTGGGCAAGGGCGGCGAGTTCGCCAAGCTCTATAAGACCCAGTTCCAGGATGCCGCGCCGGACGCCGCCGCCGCGTCCTAGGGCGTGAACACCTCGTTCAGCGCCGAGTTCGACCCGCCGGGCGTCGGCCCGCCGCCGATCGCGTAGAGCTTGCCCGCGACCACCGCGGCGCCGAGACCGTGGCGCGCCGTCGGCATCCGCTTGTACGAGATCCAGACATTGGTCTTCGGATCGTAGGCCTCGGTCTGGTTGAAGGTGCCCGACGGGGCCTCGCCGCCGACGATGAAGATCTTGCCGTCGAGCACGGCGCCGGCGATGCCGCTCCGGATCGTCGGCAGCGGCGCCCGCTTCTCCCAGCGGTTGGTCTCCGGATCGTAGACCTCGTTGTCGCCGAGGTTCCGCGCATAGCTGCCGTTGACGCGTCCGCCGATCGCATAGAGCTTGCCGTCGAGCGCCACGACCGCATGGTGATCGCGCGGCGTCGGCAGCGGCGCCAGCGCCTTCCACTTGTTGGTCTTGGGGTCGTAGACCTCGTGCATCGGCGTGTTCTGCCGGTCGGATCCGCCGACGCCCGAGACCGCGTGGATCCTGCCGTTCAGCACCGCGGCGGCGAGCGCGCCGCGCGCATGCGGCAGGGGTGCCAGCGCCCGCCACTTGTCGGTCTGGGGATCGTACTCGCGCACCTCGTTGGTCGGATTCCAGCCGTCGACGTATCCCCCGATCAGGTAGAGCTTGCCGTCGAGGCCGACCGCCGCCGGGTGATGCACGCTGCGCGGGATCGGCGCCCCGCGCGTCCACTTGTCGGTGGCGGGATCATAGATCTCGATCTCGTGCACATGGGTGATGCCGCCCACTGCGTAGATCCGGCCGCCGACCTCCGCCACCGCGATCTCCGCCCGCGCCGCCGGCATCGGCGCCGCGCTCTTCCAGGTGCCCGAGCCGGCGAGGGCAGGAAAGGCGAACGACAGGACGGTGACGGCCAGGAGAGCCCGGATCATCGGCGACTCACTTTCGATCTCTTGCAACCGATGATGCGACTCTTCGGCAGCCGGCCGCAACCCGGGTACGTTCAAATCCGCGTTGCTTGGCGTTGACCGGCTTCTCGTGCTCTTCTTTCTTCAACGTCTCTCGACAAGGCCTTGCCATGACCCGCGTCTTCAACCGCATGACCGCCAAGCTTCCGCCCGTCGCCGTGCGCGCGGAGGGGCTGCACATCTGGGATTCGAGCGGCAAGTCCTACATCGACGCCTGCGGTGGTGCCGCCGTTTCGTGCCTCGGCCATGGACACCCGAAGGTCATGGAGGCGATGGACCGGCAGGTCCGGAAGCTCGACTACGTGCATCCGGGATTCTTCTCCGCCGAGCCGGCCGAGCACCTGGCCGATCTGCTGATGGAGGACGCGCCGGCCGGGATCTCCCATGTCTATTTCGTCTCCGGCGGCTCGGAAGCGATGGAGGCGGCGCTCAAGATGGCGCGCCAGTACTTCCTCGAGATCGGCCAGCCGAAGCGCTCCAAGTTCATCTCGCGCCGGCAGAGCTATCACGGCAATACGCTCGGCGCGCTCTCGGTCGGCGGCAACCTCGCGCGGCGCGAGCCGTATGCGCCGATGCTGATGGACGTGTCGCTGATCGCGCCCTGCTTCGCCTACCACTTCAAGCGCGACGACGAGACCGAGGAGCAGTACGGGCGTCGCGTCGCCGACGAGCTCGAGGCCGAGATCCTGCGGCTGGGACCGGAGACTGTCGCCGGATTCACCGCCGAGACCGTGGTCGGCGCCACGACCGGCTGCGTGCCGCCGGTGAAGGGCTACTTCAAGCGCATCCGCGAGATCTGCGACAAGTACGGCGTGCTGCTGATCCTGGACGAGGTGATGAGCGGCATGGGCCGAACCGGCACCATGCATGCCTGCGAGCAGGACGGGATTGCGCCAGACCTGATGACGATCGCGAAGGGCATGGGCGGCGGCTTCCAGGCGATCGGCGCGGTGCTGGTGGGGAAGAAGGTGCACGACCCGATCACCAACGGCTCCGGCCTGTTCATGCACGGCCATACCTACATGGCCCATCCGGTCGCCTGCGCTGCCGGCATCGCGGTGGTGAAGACGATCAAGGAGGAGGGGCTGGTCGAGCGCGTGCGCGTGCAGGGTGCCAAGCTCCGCCAGCGCATGGAGGCGCGCTTCGGCAACCATCCGCATGTCGGCGACGTGCGCGGGCGCGGCCTCTTCCAGGCGATCGAACTGGTCGAGGATCGCGGCACCAAGGAGGCCTTCGACCCGAAGCTGATGCTGCACGACCGCATCAAGGTCGAGTGCATGGAGCGCGGCCTGTTGGCCTATCCGATGCCGGGCACGATCGACGGCAAGCGCGGCAACCACATGATCCTGGCGCCGCCCTACATCGTTACCGACGCCGACATCGACACGATCGTCGACCGCCTCGGCGACTCGGTCGACGCGGCGCTGGCGAAGCTTCCGGGGAAGTAACTCGTAGAACCCTCCCCCGCGTACGACGCGGGAGAGGGGGCAGGACATCACCCGTTGAAGCTCTTACCCACCACCTTGGTCAGCTCGGCTGGCGCTACCGGCTTCTTGAGGAAGGCCTGGTCGAGCGCCGGATCGGCGAAGCGCGCGCCGGCGGCCTTGATCGCCGTGTCCGGCACCTTCTCGAGCGGCGTGTAGAACGGGTGGTGGTGCTGCCGGTAGGGATTGTTCCTGGCCGCGTTGTAGCAGCAGATCATCGTCCAGCGCCTGTTGGCCGAGCGGTTCTGGTCGGAGCGGTGCAGCGTGTTGCAGTGGAAGAAGAGGCCGTCGCCCGGATCCATCTCGGCATAGACGAGCTCCAGGCTCTTCTTCGCCTCCTCGACCCGCTTGAGATCGGCGCCGACCTGCTGGCCTTCGAGCAGGCCGTGGTCGAGGCGGCCCATCAGATGCGAGCCCTTCAGCACCTGCAGGCAGCCGTTGTTCCGGTCGCTGCGGTCGAGCGCGATCATGCAGGAGGCCATCAGCGGGAACAGGCAGCCATTGTGGTACCAGTAGCCGTAGTCCTGGTGCCACTCCCAGGCGCCACCCTCGCGGGGCTCCTTCGCCGTCAGCTTCGAGTGGTAGTGGTAGACCTCGCCGCCGAGCAGGTCCTCCATGGTGTCGACCATCCTCGCCGAGCGGGCGGCAAGGCCGTAGACGCCGTCGCCGGGCTGGTTCCAGGTCACCATGCGCGTGACCAGCCCCTCCGAGTCTCCTCGGTTGTAGAAGTTGGCGCGGACCGTCGGGTCGGTCTCCATCGCTTCGCGCATCAGCCGCGTCTCTTCGGCATCGAAGAGGCCGCGGACCAGGAAATACCCGTCCCGGTCGAATTGCTGGCGCTGTTCCGCGGTGAGGACGCTCGGCATGGAAGGCTCCGGCGTGGTGGCCGATGATGGCGGGAGTATAGTCCAAGCGCTTCAGCGAGACGGAGTGGAACATGGCGCCGCCGCGTATTGCCTTGCTCGGGTTCATCCTCGAGACCAACGGCTTCGCGCCGATGGCGGTCGAGGCCGATTTCCGCCGCACCTGGATGGACGGCGAGGCGATCCTGAACGACGCCGCGGCCAAGGCGCCGCGTGAGCCCGGCGGCTTCGTCGGGTTCATCTCCGGCATGAACGCGGGCGAGGCCTGGACGCCGGTGCCGCTGTTCTATACCTCGGCCGGCGCGTCCGGTCCGATGGACCAGGTCTTCCTCGACAAGTTCCTGAAGATCCTGGAAGAGCGGCTCAAGGCGGCGATGCCTTTCGACGGCATCTACGTCCAGGACCATGGCGCCGCCGGTGCCACCGTCGACATCGATCCCGACGGCACGATCTTCGCGCTGATCCGGAATGTGGTCGGGCCCAAGGTCCCGATCGTCGCCACGCTCGACCTGCATGCCAACGTCTCGGACGCGATGGTCCGGAACACCGACGTGCTGATCTCGTACCTGACCAACCCGCACATCGACATGGTCGAGCGCGGACGCGAGGCGGCCTTCGCGATGCGCGAGCTGCTGTCGGGCGTTAAGACGGCGAAGGCCTTCATCCAGGTGCCGATCTTGCCGCCGCAGGTCTCCCTGCTCTCCGACCGCGGCCCCTATGGCGAGGCCATCGCCAAGGGCCAGAAGGCCGTGAAAGGCTCGATCCTCAACGTCTCGGTGCTCGGCAACTGCAGCTTCGCCGACTCGCCCAAGACCGGCATGAGCGTGATCGTGACCGCGCGCGAGAACCAGAAGGCGGCCGACGACCTGGCCAAGGAGCTGGCGCAGTACCTCTGGGACCAGCGCGACCGGCTCCGTCCGAAAGTGATGGAGATCGACGAGGCGGTTCGCCGCGTGAAGGCGGTGCTGGCGGATCCGACGAGGAAGCCGCTGCTGTTCGCCGACTGCGCCGACAATCCTGGCGGCGGCGGACGCGGCAACACGATCCATGTGCTGAAGGCCTTCCTCGAGAACGGCATCGACCGCACCGCCTACGGCATCTTCAACGATCCGCTGCTGGCGGCCGAGGCGCATCGCCTCGGCATCGGTGCCCGCTTCACCGCCCAGCTCAACCGCGACGAGACCAACAAGCTCTCCGGCAAGCTGACCGCGCCGGCTGAGGTGATGGGCCTCAGCGACGGCGAGTTCGTCGGCCGGCGCGGCACGATGGGCGGCCGCAAGGGCAGCCTCGGCCAGACCGCGTGGCTCCGGCTCGATGGCCGCATCGACGTCGTCTTCATCACCAACCGCCAGCAATGCCTCGACACCGAGATGATCGAGCATATCGGCATCAAGGTCCGGAACATGCGCTGCGTCGTGGTCAAGTCGCGCGGCCACTTCCGCGCCGGCTTCAACGACATCTTCACCGACGAGCAGATCCTGGAAGTCGACTCGCCCGGTCTCACCACGCCGGTGCTGCAGCGGCTGCCCTGGACCAATCTCCGGCACCCGATCTGGCCCCTTGAGGAGAACATGGTCTGGCAAGTGCCCGCTGAGGTGGCGGTGCGGTAATTAGTGACCGCTTAGCCGTAAACGGCGACTATGGGGCGATGATACGAGAGACCTGGAACGGCCTTTCTTCTCACGCTCGCGGGCTCTGGATCGCGGCCTCGGTCGGCTTCGTCCTCGGCGCCACCTTCGGGGACCACGTCTTTTCCGTGGTTGAGGTCGCGGTCGGAAACCACTGGGACGAACTCGTTTTCGGGGTCGCCGGCGCGTTCCTGACCGTAGTCGCTTACGAGATAGCCACAATGGGCCGTTCCCGGCGCTAGAGGGCGGATTGCCTCGCCCTCCCGCCCCTGGCCATAATCCCGCCGGGGAGAGGGGAACATGCTTTTGACTGCCGAGACCGTCGTCGCCGGCCGACCGGACCGGGTGTTGGCTCCAGCCGACCTCAAGCGCCTGAGCGAACGGTCGGATCTCCAGGGTCTCGTCCGCTACACGGTCCACTGGCTGCTGATCGCCGCGGGCGCGGCGCTGATCGCCTGGACCCGCGGCACCTGGTGGGTGTTGCCGGCGATGTTCCTCGAAGGCTGGTTCCTGATCGCACTCTTCGCGCCGGTGCACGAGAGCGTCCACTACACCGCGTTCAAGAGCCGGCATCTCAACGTTGTGCTCGGCTGGATCGCCAGCGTGCCGACGCTGATCAACTCGACCTTCTATCGGCTGTTCCACTATGCCCATCATCGCCATACCCAGGATCCGCAGAAGGATCCCGAACTGGGCGGGCCGTTGCCGCAGACGGTCTGGCAATACGTCGTCCGCATCAGCGGCTGGGGCTATTACGCCAGCCGCTTCGACTTCTACGGCCGCATCCTCCGGGGCGAGTGGGATGGCTTCCCCTACATCCCCGAGCGCGAGCGGGCCGGCGTCCGCCGTTCGGTGATCTGGATGCTGGTCCTGTTCTTCGGTGTCTTCGGCGCGTGGTCGTGGATGGATCCCGCAGGCCCGTGGATCTTCTGGCTGCTGCCCGTCGCGATGGCGCAGCCGATCCTCCGCGTGATGCTGCTCTCCGAGCACACTTTGTGCAGCGACGACGACAACGGCCTCACCAACACGCGTACCACACTCAAGAGCTGGCCGGTGCACCTCGTGCACTGGAACATGCCCTATCACGCCGAGCACCACCTCTATCCGTCGATCCCGTTCTTCCGCCTGCCGCAGGCGCACAGGGAGATCGGCGATCGCTTCGCCCATGTGGCGCCAAGCTATTTCGAAACCCAGAAGCAGATCCTGCGCAGGATCACGGGGCGCCCATGAGCGGCAACGTTCAGACCTTCGAGGCCGGCGACGTCGTCCTCCAGTCCGGCATCACGCTGAAGGGCGCCAAGATCGTCTACGCCACCTACGGCACGCTCGCGCCCGACAGGTCGAACGTCATCGTCTATCCGACCTCGTACTCGGCCAACCACACCGAGATCGACTGGCTGATCAAGCCCGGCAGCATCCTCGATCCGTCGAAGTACTTCGTCGTCATACCCAACATGTTCGGCAACGGGTACTCGACCTCGCCCAGCAACGTGGCGCCGCCGCTCGACAAGGGCCGCTATCCGAACGTCACCATCTACGACAACGTCGTGACCCAGCGCCGGATGATGCGCGAGGTCTTCGGCGTCGAGAAGGTCAAGGCGGTGTACGGCTGGTCGATGGGCGGCCAGCAGGCCTATCACTGGGGCGCGCTGTTCCCCGAAGCCGTCGGCCGTATCATCTGCGCCTGCACATCGGCCAAGACGTCGGAGCACAACAAGGTGTTCCTCGAAGGCGTGCGCGCTGCGCTGACCGCCGACGAGGCGTTCCAGGACGGCTGGTTCCACCGCACGCCGGTCCGCGGGTTCCGCGCGATGGCGCGGGTCTATGCCGGCTGGGCGATCTCGCAGACCTGGTATCGCGAGAAGGTCTACCTGACCCAGGGCTTCGCCTCGCTCGAGGATTTCCTGGTGCACGGCTGGGAGGCGAACTATTTCCTCCGTCGCGACGCCAACAACCTGCTGGCCCAGCTCTGGACGTGGCAGCACGGCGACATCTCGGCCAACGACAAGTACAAGGGCGACTTCAAGGCGGCGCTGAAGGGCATCACCTGTCCGGCGCTGGTGATGCCCGGCGACCACGACCTCTATTTCCAGGTCGCCGACAACGAGATCGAGGTCGCCGGCATGCCGAACGCGAAGCTGGTTCCGATCAAGTCGATCTGGGGCCATCGGGCCGGCAACCCGCTGGCGAACCCGGAGGACGAGCGCTTCGTCGCCAAGGTGGTGAACGACTTCCTGGACGAATGAGGCGTCAGCGTCCGTCGAGCGTGTAGACCTTCCAGCGCGTCGGGTCGTGCATCACCAGCTGCGGCGGGCGGCCGGTCAGCGACATCCAGCGCGAGCGATACCAGGCGACGACGGCGAGGTCGAAGGCGATGCCGTCGGCCGGCGGGCCCGAGGTGCCGAGCGCGCGCCAGGGCAGCGTCGCCTCGAAGGTGATGCGGGGCTGGTCGGAGCCGAAGTAGCGCACCTGCCCGTCGACGACCGGGACGCAAGCCGTCTCCTCGACGCGGCAAAGCTCGGCACGCATGCTCTGCGAGCCGCCGGCGGTCCCCTCCCGCGGCGGCAGGACGTGGATCCGGAAGCGACGAGCACCCTGTCCGGCATCGATTCCGAGATCGAGGCGGAAGGCCTCGCTTCGCGGGTACTCCTCGCCATAGGCCAGCAGGTCGAGGTCGTAGTAGTCCATGCCGATCAGCGCCAGCGACACGCCTTCGGCGCTCCAGGCGGCATATGCCTCGCCGAAGGCGACCTCGCCTGGCTGCGGGATCAGGGGCGGCAGCAGCGCGCGTGACTTCGGCCAGTCGGTCAGAACCGCGTCGTCTATCTTGATCTGGGCTTTCGGCAGAGAGGTCCGGGCCCGTGACGGCGGCTGGCCGGGCCGTGCATGCAGCTTCGCCGCTTCCCGGTTCGCCTTGGTGAGCGCTTCGATCAAATGGTCGTAAGGCCGATCGGCGATGTCGACGAGGCCGAAATTGTAGTCCTCGCCGTCGGCGCGGCCGCCGGGCGGGTGATCGTGGAATTGGAACCAGTGGACGCCGACGACGTCGGGAAGCTGCGCGAAGCGTCGCGTCGCTGCGCCGGCGCCGGCTGCGCGCTCGGACTGCGTGCCCACCGTCATCAGGTGGCCGGAGTTGCGATTGCCCGAGCGGTTCTCGTGGGCGGCGAAGAACCATTCGGAGATCAGCACCGGCTTTCGCTGCGCGATCTTGGCGATGCCGTCGAAGAAGTAGCGTGCGAGCCAGCCGTCGGGCGCATCGACGTTGTAGTTGGTCGAAATCACGTCGACATGCGCGGCCATCGCCGCGACCGCATCGGGGTCGTAGTAGATCGGCAGCCGGTCGCCGAGGTTCAGCGCCTCGGGGTCGGCGGCTTTCAGCGCATCCGACATCATCCTGTAGTAGAGCCCCGAGATCTGCTTGGCCCAGATCCGGACCACGTCGATGCCGCGGCCGCCGGGCCTGAGCCGCACCGGTTCGCCCTCGCTGACCAGCAGGTCGGCGAAGGAGGCGACCCCTTTCGGAGGTACGAAGTCGCGATTGAAGCGGCCGAAATCGTCCTTGTAGTGCGTCGTCAGCGTCTCGATCAGCCGCTGCTTGGTGATGCTCCGCGGCGGCTCCTGGACATAGAAGGTGAACAGCGCACCCCGCCACCAGCCGACCTCGTTGTCGGTGTAGTAGCCGATGCGCCGGGGATCGCCGCGATACGGCTCGACCAGCTTGCGCGCGAGAACCCGCGCCCGCGTTTCGGTCTCCGGTGCGTAAGGATCGAACCAGTGGAAACGCGAATTGCGGCCGAGCTCGAGGTTCGGCGTGAATGGAAGATCGACGCGTTTGGAATCGAGCGACCATCCGCCGGCGGTATTGAATCCCCATTCGAGCACGCGGGCGCGGTTCCTGGTAGCCCAGGCATCCAGGCTCGGGTCGAAGTGACTCCAGTGATAGCGCCTCTCAGGGCTCGGGTACGAGGATCCGCCGTCGATGACGTTGACGCCGAGCGAGAGGAACCTGTCGCCGCACGGCGTCACCAGCCACGAGGCGCCGTCGTCGCGCTGGGTCGTCCAGCGGCTCGACGACGCCTGGCCGAAGTCGGTGCAGGCTTCCACCGTCGCCGGCGCCAGCGCCAGCAGCGCGACCAGGATCCAGCGCATCAACGCAGCCGACCGAGATAGCCCAGGAGGCGTCGCTGCCACTCGACGCAGCCGACGGCGCGATAAAGTCGCGCAGCATAGTTGATGGCGGAGATGGCGGTCTGTCGCTCGCTCTCGATGCAGGCGACGCCGACCATGGTCAGCACGTCGGCCTCGGCGACGCGGTCGCCGATCATCTGATAGAGCATGCGGGCTTCGCCATAGGCGACGCAGGCGGCATCGAGCCGGCCGCGCGCCGCATCCAGGTCGCCGATCGCGCGCATCGACGTCGCCTCTCCCGCCTTGTCGCCGATGCGCCCGAACATGGCGCGGGCGTGGGTGAAGTTGACCTTGGCGAGATCCGCATTCTCAAGCAGGCCGTCGAGCTGGCCGAGGTCGAGAAGCGCCTGGGCCTGCTCGCGCTGGCCGCCGATGGCGCGATAGAGCGTATAGGCACCGCGCATCAGCTCGTGTCCCTGCCGCGTGCTGCCGCCCTGGCGCTCGATATGGCCGAGACCCTTCATGGCCTCGGCTTCGATCGTCGTGTCCTGGACGCTGCGGCCGAGTGCCCGGCCCTTCTCGTACTGGCTCCGCGCCTCGTTGAGGTTGCCGATCATGCGCTCGAGCTCGGCGATGCCGATATGGACGCGCGCCTCGCCCGACTTGTCCTTGGCCTCGACGAACATGCTCGTGCACTGCGCCGCCGAGGTGCGTGCGTTGGCGAAGCGGAGCGTCGCGCGCCTGAGATCGCCGCGCCCGGAGAGCAGCTCGCCCTCGCTGAAGCGCCGGCCTGCGATCTTGAACTGTTCGACCGCCGCGACCGCCGAGTCCTTGGCCTCGCGCGGGCGTTCCATCATGCGGAGAATCTCGGCCAGCGACTGGCGGACGACGCCTTCGCCGATGGGATCGCTGACGGTCTTGTAGATGGTGAGGGCGCGCTCGTAACGGGTGACGGCTTCGGAGCTGTTGCGACGTGTCCGCTCGATGTCGGCGCGGCAGGTGAGCGCATGCGCCTCGCCGGAGCGATCGCCCGACTGGCTGAAGGCGAAGCGGGCGAAGTCGAACCCGGTCATCGCCTCCTCGGGCTTGCCCTGGCGCGCGGCGAGCTCGGCAAGCGCCAGGCTGGCCTCGCCTTCGGAGTATCGGTCGGCGGCACGCACCGACATCTCGCGCGCCTGGTCGTAGAAGCTCCGGGAAGGCTCGTAGGCGCCCTGGCGGAGCTGGGCGCGGCCCTGCAGCAGGAGCGACTTGATCTGGCCGCGGTCGTCCTTGGCCTCGATGAACTGCTGCTGCGCGTCGGCGTACAGGCGCTGCGCGTCGTCGAAGCGGGTCTGGGCCTCGGCGACCTCGCCCTGGCCGATCATGACCAGGCCGACGCCCTGTGGATCCTTGGCCTCGCGCAGAAGCGACGCGGCCTCCTTGTAGTGCCTGAGCGCGTCGTCGAAGCGGTGCGCGTAGCGCATGCCGTCGCCCTGGATCCAGAAGCGGCTGCCGGCGGCCTTGGGTCCCGTGCCGACGCCGGTGCGGATCGCCTGCACGCCGCCGGAGCGACGGATGCGGCGCGACATCCACATGTCGATGACCACGCAGATGGCGCCGAAGACCAGGACGCCTTGCGCCACCATGTCGCGGATCGGCTGCGGGTCGCCCAATGTCAACGGGTACGATCCGATCGCTGCGACCCCCGAAGCCAGCACGATCAGCCCCCGCCTCGCCCACGCGCCGCCGCCACGCGTCTTCGAAAGCGCGCTCGCCATCGGCTAGAACCGGCCCCCGGCGGGTGAATTCGACAATCGGCCCCCTATCGTCCGCGTTGTATATCCGCCAACCTCCGATAGATCGGCGCAAGCAGGCCCGGCAGCAGATAAATAGGCAATTGCCCGACCGCGAAATAGAGGAAAACGTCGGGCGGCACCGAGGCGCCGAGCGAGCCTACAAGGATAGCAAGGTTGCGGTTGCCGCTGGTGACGCCGAGAGCGAGCGCGGTACGCCGCGGCAGGCGCGCGAAGACGACGGCGCCGAGCGCCTGGAACGACAGATTGGCGGCAAAAGCGGCGGCGACGAAGCCGCCGACCCGGAGCGGCTCGGCAATCGCTGCCGTGGTGATTCCATCCATCGCCGCGACGGCGAAGACGAGCAGCGTCGCCACGATGGCGCCGTCGATTCGCTGGGGATGCGCCGCGATGGCGGCGGCGCCGAAGGCGCGACGCCCGACCAGCGCGATGACAAGCGCGCCGAATGTGAGAAGGGCGAGGCGGAGGAAGAGCCCCGTCACGTCGAGGCCAAGATCGACGCCGGCGAGAAGCAGCGCCAGCAGCGGCAAGGTCAACGGCATGACGAAGGTCGCGAGCACCGTGCCGACGATGGCGAGTCCGCCTTCGAGCCCGAGCAGGACGGCGATGGCCGGTGCGGCGATCAGGGGCGGGGAGGCCGCCCACAGCAGCATCGCCTCGGCGAGGCCGGCAGGAAGACCGGCAAGGCTTGTCGCGGCTGCCATCAGGGCCGGCGAGGCGATCAGCAGCCAGGCGATGAGCAGGATGGCACGAAGAGGTCGCTTGAGGTGGGCGGAAAGCACCGTCCAGTCCATCCGCAGCAGCGTCAACGCGAGGAGCAGCACGACCGACGGCGTCAGCAGCGGCCGGAGGAACTGGGCGAGGGGCGGGACCGCGAGGCCGAGGAAGACACCGGCGGCGAGAACGGCCTTGCCATGACGGCCGAGCCAGCCGAGGGCGCCTGCGAGCATGCGTCCGACGCTAGCGGCTTTCGAAGACAGGGCCAATACGCTAGAGGAATCGCCATGCAAGACACTTGGCTCGGCGATTATCGCGACCATGTCCGGCCGGAATGGATCGACTACAACGGCCACATGAACGTGGCCTATTACGTCCTCGCCTTCGACCGGGCGAGCGACGTGATGTTCGACCGGATCGGCCTCGGCCATGCCCATCGCGAGGCGACCAACCACGGATTCTTCGTGGTCGAGGCGCATGTGATCTATGGCCGCGAGGTGCTGGAAGGCGACCCGCTCCGCTTCGAGTGCTGGGTGGTCGAGACCGGCGAGCGGAAGATCCGCTACTTCCTCGAGATGTTCCACGCCGAGAAGGGCTATCGCGCCGCCGCCGCGGAGTTCATCGGCCTCAACGTCGATCTCGGCACGCGGCGCTCGGCGCCCTTCCCGGCGGCGTTGCGCGGCCGCCTGGACGAGGCGGTCGCCCGGGACCGAGCCCGGGGCCTGCCGGCCGAGATCGGCCGCGCGATCGGGCAGCCTCGCCCTCCGAAGTCGGAACGGACTTGAGTCCGCACGCCCGATTGGCTACGTCCGAGAGCAACGAAGAGCGGCCGCAAGCGGCCGCCCCAGGGGGCTCGGTGCAGGATCGGGAGCAGGCGGACTTCTTCGCCCGTAATGCGCTGTCGCGCATGACGGTGCTCGGCATCCCGCCGACGCCGGAGAATTTCCTGGTCTGGTACGGCTATTTCAGCGCCAAGCCGCCGACGTTGAAGAAGGCGGTCGACCTGCTGATCGCCGGCGGCCGCCCGGCCGACACTGTCCTGACCGAGGAGATCTACCGCCGCTTCTTCGCCCAGGGCGTCGAGACCGCCGAGGTGATGGAAGCCTCCGAAACCGTCGATACGCTGCTGGCGCGCCTGATGGAGCGGGTCTCGGCTCAGGCCCGCGGCGCCGAGGCCTATGGCGGCGCGCTGGCCGACGCGGCGACCGAGCTCAAGGGCGGCGAGATCGGCGGCATCGTCACCCGTCTGGTCGAGGAGACCCACCGCATGGCCGCGCTCAACCGCGACATGCAGGCGCATCTGAGGGCCGCCGGCTCCGAGATCGACGGGCTCCGCCAGAGCCTGGGCGAGGCGCGCGAGCAGGCGGAGACCGACGCGCTGACCGCGATCGCCAACCGCAAGCGCTTCGATCAGACGATCCGCAAGGCGATCGCCGACTCGGTCGAGCGCGGCGAGGCGCTGACCTTGCTGATGGTGGACATCGACCACTTCAAACGCTTCAACGATACCCACGGCCACCAGGTCGGCGACCAGGTGCTCAGGCTCGTGGCGAAGACGCTGACCGACTGCGTGCGCGCGGGCGACCTTCCGGCACGCTACGGCGGCGAGGAGTTCGCGGTGGTCCTGCCAAAGACCGGCATCCAGGTCGCCCGCCCGATCGCCGAGCGGATCCGCACCACGCTGGCGGCGCGCAAGATCATCCGCCGCAACACCGGCGAGGGGCTGGGCGGTATCACGATCTCGATCGGTGCCGCGCTCTACCAACCGGGCGAAACGCCCGCCGCCCTGGTCGCCCGCGCCGATTCGGCCCTCTACGCCGCCAAGCGCCAGGGCCGGAACCGCCTGGTCGTCGAGGGCGAGAGCGCGGGTTAGATTCAGGCGCGGGCGCGCCTATATTGGCCGAATGACCTCCCAGCCGCTGCCGCCGACCCAGGCGCAGCTTCCTCCCTATTTCGCCGGCCTCAACGAGGCCCAGCGACGGGCCGTCGAGACCGTCGAGGGGCCGGTCCTGGTGCTGGCCGGCGCAGGCACCGGGAAGACCCGGGTGCTGACCACCAGGCTTGCCCATCTGCTGGCTTCGGGCGCGGCCCGGCCCTGGAACATCCTGGCCGTCACCTTCACCAACAAGGCGGCGCGCGAGATGCGCGAGCGGGTGGCCAACATCATCGGCCCCTCGGTCGAACAGGTCTGGCTCGGCACCTTCCACGCGCTCTGCACGCGCATCCTCCGCAAGCACGCCGAGCTCGTGGGGCTCAAGTCGAACTTCACGATCCTGGATGCCGACGACCAGGTGCGCCTGCTGAAGCAGGTGCTGGAGGCCGAGGGCATCGACGACAAGCGCTGGCCGGCGCGCGTGCTGATGACCGTGATTCAGCGGTGGAAGGACCGAGCGCTGCCGCCGGAGAAGATCGGCGCGGCCGAGGCGGGCGACCTCGCCGGCGGCAAGCTGCCGCAGATCTACGCCGCCTATCAGCAGCGCCTGAAGACCCTGAACGCCGCCGACTTCGGCGACCTTTTGATGCACACGGTGGCGCTGTTCACCGCCGAGGCCGACGTGCTGCAGCAGTATCAGCGGCAGTTCCGCTACCTCCTGGTCGACGAGTATCAGGACACCAATGTCGCCCAGTACCTCTGGCTGCGTCTGCTGGCGCAGGGCCGCCACAACATCTGCTGCGTCGGCGACGAGGACCAGTCGATTTACGGCTGGCGCGGTGCCGAAATCGGCAACATCCTCCGCTTCGAGGCCGACTTTCCCGGTGCCAAGGTCATCCGGCTCGAGCAGAACTACCGCTCGACGCCGTCGATCCTGGCTGCCGCGTCGCACCTGATCGCGAACAACAAGGACCGTCTCGGCAAGACGCTCTGGACCGAAGCCGAGGCCGGCGACAACGTCAAGGTGACGGCAGTCTGGGACGGTGAGGACGAGGCCAGGCGCGTCGGCGACGAGATCGAGGCGCTGCAGCGCAAGGGGCTCCAGCTCGGCCAGATGGCGATCCTGGTCCGCGCCGGCTTCCAGACCCGCGAGTTCGAAGAACGCTTCATCACGCTCGGCATCAACTATCGCGTGATCGGCGGCCAGCGTTTCTACGAGCGGCTCGAGATCCGCGATGCGCTCGCATATCTCCGCGTCGTCCAGCAGCCCGACGACGACCTCGCCTTCGAGCGCATCATCAATACGCCGAAGCGCGGCATCGGCCAGACCACGGTGCAGACATTGCACAAGCTAGCGCGGGCCCAGGGCGTGCCGCTGCTGGCCGCGGCCTCGGCGATGGCCGGCACCGACGAGCTCAAGCCCGCGGCGCGCCGCGCGATCGCGACCGTGGTTGAGGACTTCACCCGCTGGCGCCAGATGGTCGACGGCGTCGGTCCGGCCGACCTGGCGCAGACGGTGCTGGACGAAAGCGGCTACACCGCGCACTGGCAGCAGGACAAGTCGGCCGAGGCGCCGGGCCGGCTCGAGAACCTGAAGGAGCTGGTGCGCGCGATCGGCGAATTCGAGAGCCTCGCCTCGTTCCTCGAGCACGTCTCGCTGGTGATGGATATCGACGAGGTCGATCCCGGCCAGCAGATCAGTCTGATGACTTTGCACGCCGCCAAGGGCCTGGAGTTCGATTCCGTGTTCCTGCCGGGCTGGGAGGAGGGGCTGTTCCCGCATCCGCGCTCGCTCGACGAGAATGGCAATGCCGGCCTCGAGGAAGAGCGGCGGCTGGCCTATGTCGGCCTCACTCGGGCGCGGAAGCGCGCTTACGTCACCCACGCCGCCAATCGCCGCATCCACAACATGTGGCAGTCGAGCGTGCCGTCGCGCTTCATCGGTGAGCTTCCCGCCGATGCGATCGAGGTCGAGGCTGAGTCCGGCCTCTTCGGCGGATCTGCGGTCGGCGGCAGCTATGCGGGCTCGATCTACGAGTCCCGCCCGGCGGCTTGGCTCAGCCAGCCACGCAGGCAGGCGCCGCTGATCGAAGGGCGCGCGGTCAACCTGACGCCGAAACGCTCAGGTGGCTTCCCGGCCGGCACCCGCGTCTTCCACCAGAAATTCGGCTACGGCACCGTCCGCGCGGTCGACGGGGACAAGCTGGAGATCGAGTTCGAGCATGCCGGCCTGAAGAAGGTGATGGACAGCTTCGTCACCGCTGGTTGATGTAAAAAACATTACTATACGGTCATCCAGCATGGATTGTAGGCTTCGGTCCGGAAGCTCTAACGTCTGATCAGTGCCTTGATAACAGCCGCCCAGATGCGGGCCGCCCGGGCCCTACTCGGGATCGACCAGCGGAAGCTGGCCGAACTCTCCGGCGTGTCGCTGCCCACCATCCAGCGGATGGAGGCGAGCGACGGCACGGTCAGGGGCGTCGTCGACACGTTGACCAAGGTGGTCGAGGCACTGAACCGCGCCGGCGTCGAGCTGATCGGCGACAACGCGGCCAGTGCCAGCGGCGGGCGCGGAGTCCGGTTCCGGGAGCCGCGGCAGCGGTCATGACCTCCCCGCCCTCCCATCCGAGTTTCGCCGAGCTATTCACCCCGAAGCTCGTCACGATCCTCCGGGAGCGTTACGGGCTGGCGGAACTTCGCGCCGATGTCGTCGCCGGCCTCACGGTCGCGATCGTAGCTCTGCCGCTGTCGATGGCGATCGCCATCGCGTCGGGAGTCGGGCCCGAGCGCGGGCTCTACACGGCGATCGTCGGCGGCTTCGTGGTCTCGCTTCTCGGCGGCAGCCGATTCCAGATCGGCGGGCCGGCAGGCGCCTTCATCGTGCTGGTCGCCGCGACCGCGGACCGTCACGGGGTCGACGGTCTGCTGCTCGCGACCCTGATCGCTGGCTGCCTGCTGCTCGCGATCGGGTTTCTCAGGCTCGGCACCTACGTCAAATACATCCCATATCCGGTCACCGTCGGCTTCACCGCCGGGATCGCCGTCATCATCTTCGCGAGCCAGCTCAAGGATCTCTTGGGGTTCAGCCTCGCGGACAAGGAACCGGGACCGCTGCTGCCGAAGCTCGCGGCGCTGGCGGAAGCGGCGGGATCGATCAGCCTGCCGGCGATCGGGATCTCGGCCGCGACCATCGCAGTTATCGTCGTGATCCGCCGATATCGACCGCACTGGCCGGGACTTCTGATCGCCGTCGCCATCGGTACGCTTGCCGCCTGGGTGCTGGGATTGCCGGTCGAGACCATCGGCAGCCGCTTCGGCGGCATCCCGAACACGCTTCCGGCGCCGGCGCTGCCGCCGATCTCGTTCGCCAAGATCGAGGCGGTGCTGCCCGACGCGATCGCCTTCACCCTTCTTGGCGCGATCGAGAGCCTGCTGTCGGCAGTGGTCGCCGACAGCATGACCGGCCGCCGTCACCGCTCGAACTGCGAGCTGGTGGCTCAGGGTGCGGCCAACATCGCTTCGTCGGTCTTCGGCGGAATCTGCGTCACCGGCACGATCGCACGCACCGCGACCAATGTCCGCGCCGGCGCGCGCGGACCGATCTCAGGCATGCTGCACGCGGTCTTCCTGCTGGCATTCATGGTCGTCGCCGCACCGCTCGCAAGTTTCATCCCGCTCGCGGCGCTGGCCGGCGTGCTGGCTACCGTGGCGTGGAACATGGCCGAGAAGCACGAATTTGCCACCCTTCTGCGCGCTTCGCCCGGCGACGCGGTGGTCCTGCTCGCGACCTTCCTCCTCACCATCTTCCGCGACCTGACGGAGGGAATCCTGGTCGGCTTCGGCCTCGGCACGCTGCTGTTTATGCACCGCATGGCCCATGCGGTCGAGGTCGAGAGCGTGCGGCCGGTGGCCGAGGACGATACCTCCGACAAGGCCGCAACCGGCGGACGCCAGCCCTACGACGCCGTCATCGCTACCGACCGCGAAGTCGTCGTCTACAGGGTTTCGGGCGCGTTCTTCTTCGGTGCGGCGGCCTCGGTCGCGAATGCGCTGGAGCGCATGGCCGAACACCCGAAGGCCTATGTCATCGACTTCTCGGCGGTCCCGGTCATCGACTCGACCGCGGCGTCGACGATCGAGGGTTTCATCCGCAAGGCCGACCGCCATGGCGCGAAGGTCGTGATCGCGGGGGCACGGAAACCGGTCCTGCAGGTTCTGCTGGCGCACGGCATCCGCCCGCCGCGGGTCGTCTTCAAGGCCGCGCTCGCCGATGCCGTCGCGCGGGCTCATGCGCTTGCCGCGCCGGCGTCAGCCGCCGATTAGCGCCAGCCACTCGTCCTCGGAGAGCGTCGCGACGCCTAGGGCGCGTGCCTTGTCGGCCTTGGAGCCGGCATCCGATCCGACGATCAGGTAATCCGTCCTCTTCGATACCGATCCCGCGACCTTGGCGCCCAGCGCCTCCGCCCGCGCCTTCGCTTCGTTCCGCGTCATCTTCTCGAGCGTGCCGGTGAAGACGACGGTCTTGTCCGCGATCGGCGACCCGGTCGCCGAGGGAGCGACGAAGGCCTCGGCCGTGACCTCGTGCGTGAGATCATCGACGACGGTACGGTTGTGCTCCTCGGCGAAGAAGGCGATCAGATCCTCGGCGACCGAGGGGCCGATCTGGTCGATCGCGGTCAGCGTCGCATACGCCTCGGACTCGGGATCGCTCGCCGCGACCATCGCCGCCTTCCAGTTCTCCAGCGTGCCGTAGTTCTTGGCGAGTAGCTTCGCCGTCGCCTGCCCCACCTGGCGGATGCCGAGCGCGAAGATGAATCGATCGAGCGCGATCGTGCGGCGTGCCTCGATCGCCGCCAGAAGATTCTGGATCGACTTCTCCTTCCAGCCCTCACGGTCCTTCAGGTCGCCTGCCTTCAAGCGGAACAGGTCGCCCGGCATCTTGACCAGCCCGTCCTTGAAGAACTCGATGATGCTCTTCTCGCCGAGACCTTCGATGTCGAACGCATCGCGGCTGACGAACAGGCGAAGCCGCTCGACCGCCTGGGCCGGGCAGACCAGTCCGCCGGTGCAGCGGCGCACGACTTCGCCCTCAGCCCGCACCGCGGCGCTGCCGCATTCGGGGCAGGTCTCGGGAAACCTGAACGGCTTCGCATTCTTCGGGCGCTCGTCGAGGACCACCGAGACCACCTGCGGAATCACGTCGCCGGCGCGCTGAATGACGACGGTGTCGCCGACTCGCACGTCCTTCCGCTGGATCTCATCCTCGTTGTGCAGAGTCGCGCGGGCGACCAGCACGCCCCCGACATTGACCGGCTTGAGGTAGGCGACCGGCGTCAGGGCGCCGGTACGTCCGACCTGGATCTCGATGCTCTCGAGCAGCGTGCGCGCTTGCTCGGCCGGGAACTTGTGCGCGATCGCCCAGCGCGGCGTACGGCCGACGAAGCCGAGCCGAGCCTGCAGGCTGACCTCGTCGATCTTGTAGACGACGCCGTCGATGTCATAGGCGAGGTCGGCGCGCTGCTCTGCGATTGCCGCGTAGCGCTTGAGCGCACCATCGACGCCGGTGACCAGCCTCGCCAGCGGATTGACCTTGAAGCCCCAATCCTTGAGGCGGTCGTAGAACTCCCACTGACTCTCCGGCTCTGCGCTCGCAGCCCCCCAGGCATAGGCGAAGAAACGGAGCGGCCGGCTTCGCGTGATCTCGGGGTCGAGCTGGCGGACGCTGCCGGCCGCGGCGTTGCGCGGATTGGCGAACTGCCGACGCCGGTTCTTGGTCTGCTTCTCCGGCGGCAGTGCCAGGAATTCCGCTTCGAGCTTTTCGTTGAGCTTCAGGAACTCGGGCTTGGTCATGTAGACCTCGCCCCTGATCTCGATCCGCTCCGGCGCCTTGCCCTTCAGCTTCTGCGGGATCTCGGCGATGGTGCGGACGTTCTGAGTCACGTCCTCGCCGATCGCGCCGTCGCCGCGGGTCGCGGCCTTGACCAGTACGCCCTTCTCGTATGTGAGCGAGCAGGAGAGCCCGTCGATCTTCGGCTCGGCCACCAGCCTGATCGCATCCCGCTCGACCCGTGCCACGTCCTCCGGCCGGACGAAGAAGTTGCGCACCGACTGGGCGAAGCGTTCGACGTCCTCCTGATAGAAGGCGTTGTCGAGGGAGAGCATCGGCCGGCCGTGCGCGACCTTGGCGAAGGCTCCTGCCGGTGCCGGCGCCACCGGGCGCGCCTCGGCGAGCTCGGGAAAGCGCGCCTCGATCGACTCCAGCCGCCGGCGCAGCGCGTCATATTCGGCGTCGGTGATCTCCGGCGCGTCCTTGACGTGATAGGCTTCGTCGGCGGCTGCCATCTCGGCGCGAAGCTTCTCCAGCTCCTTGGCCGCCTGTGCCTTCGTCAGCTTCGTGACATCCGCGGCCTTCACGCGCCGGCGCCCTCGATCAGCGCGTCGGCGGCGGCGCGGGCCGCGTCGGTGACTTTCTCGCCGGCGAGCATTCGGGCGATCTCCTCGCGCCGCTCAGGCTCGGTCAGCACTTCGACCTTGGTCGTCGGCACCGTGCCCTTGGGCGTCTTCGAAACGCGCCAGTGGTGATCGCCCCTGGCCGCGACCTGCGGCGAATGCGTCACCACCAGTACCTGCATGTCGCGTGAGAGCCGCTTGAGCCGGTCACCGACCGCGGCGGCGACGGCGCCGCCCACGCCGGCATCGACCTCGTCGAAGACCAGGGTCGCTGCCGGCTGGCTCTCGGCCAGCACCACCTTGAGCGCCAGCGTGAAGCGCGCGAGTTCACCGCCCGAAGCGATCTTGGCGATCGGCCCGGGCTGCGATCCCGGGTTGGTCGCGACCATGAACTGGATACGATCCCGGCCATGGACGCCCCAGTCGCTCTCGGCCAGGGGCTCGATCTTGGTCTCGAACCGCGCGCGATCAAGCTTCAGCGGCGGCAGCTCGCCGGCAACGCGCTTGTCGAGCTTCTTGCCGGCCTTGGCACGTGCCTTCGACAGATCCTCGGCGCGCGCCGCATATGCCTTGCGCGTCCACTCGACGGATCGGGTGAGGTCCTCGATCCGGCTTGCGGCCGTGCGCAAGGCGTCGAGGCGAATCTCCAGCTCGGTCTTGAGCTCGGCCAGCGCGTCGACGGCGACGGCATGCTTGCGCGCGATGTCACGGAGCGCATGCAGGCGATCGTCGGTCTCTTCCAGTTTGCGCGGATCGAGGTCGAGGGCGCTGCCGACCGAGGAGAGCGCACGCGCCGCCTCCGAGAGTTCCGCCGCCGCTCGGTCCAGTCCGGCGAGCGCCGGATCGAGGCGGCTTCCGGCCTGACCCTGCACGCGGGCGAGCGCCCGCTGGGCTTGGCCGACGGCACGTTCGGCGCCGCGCTCGCCGACCAGATCGGCCAGTGCGGCGTTGATGGTCTCGACCAGGCGGCCGGCATTGGCGAGCAGCGTTCGTTCCTCGACCAGCGTTGATTCCTCTCCCGGTTTCGGATCGAGCTTCTTGAGCTCCTCGACCGAGGCGGCGAGGAAGCCTTCCTCGCTCCGCGCGCGTGCCGCGTCGGCTTCCGCCGCGGCCAGGGCTTCGGCCGCCTCGCGCCAGGCGACATGCGCCTCGGCGACCTGCTTCACCTCGCGTGCGTGGCCGCCGAAGGCATCCAGCATCTCGCGATGGGTCTGGGGGTCGAGCAGGCCGCGCTGGTCGAACTGCCCGTGGATCTCGACCAGGCCGTCGCCGATGCGGCGAAGCAGGCCGACCGAGACCGACTGGTCGTTGACGAAGGCGCGGCTCTTGCCGTCGGCGGAGACGGTGCGTCGAAGCACCAGCGGCAGCTCTGCCGGAAGCCCGGCCTCGGCAAGAAGACCAAGGGCAGGGTGGTCGTCAGCTATCTCGAAGGCGGCGCTAACGGTCGCCTGCTGGGCGCCGGCGCGCACCAGGCCGGTCTCCGAGCGTGCGCCGAGCGCCAAGCCCAGCGCGTCCAGCAGGATCGACTTGCCGGCGCCGGTCTCGCCGGTCAGCACATGCAGGCCTTCGCCCGCCTCGATCTCGAGGCGGTCGATCAGCACGACGTCGCGGATGTCGAGGCGGGTCAGCATCGCCGGGCGGAGGGTGCCAAAGGTGCCGCCGGGTGGCAATCGCGCATACGGCGCGATGCATGTAGAGTCTTGGTGATTCGGCCACCGACCGAGGCATGTATGGGCTTTCTTGGAATCCTGAAGGCGATCGGCGCGGCCGCGATGGCCGTCGCCATCTTCTATGTCGGCGGAATGGCGAGCCTCGAGGCGCTCGGCTATCTCGGGCAGTTCGACTGGGCGATCAAGACGGCGGCGTTCTGGACCGGCGGCGTCGTGCTGGCCTTCGTGCTGGCCGAGATGACGCGTCGCATCATCATGGACATCGCCGCCTTCCTCGAGGAGGAGGCCGAGCCGCCCAGGCTCAAGTTCGAGGTCGACGAGGAGCATGACGGGCCCCCGCCGAAGCCGGCAGCGAAGCCCGCCGCACCGCCGCCGAAGCCGGCGGCGTCCGTAAAGAAGTAGGGAAGCCCTAGAAGAGCGAGCCGAAGGTCCGGCTGATCCAGCCGGGCTTGCTGCCGTCGGGCGCCAGCCCCTGGCCCTGGAGCAGCGCGTAGGCGTCGCGATACCACTCGCTGCCGGGATAGTTGTGTCCGAGGACGGCGGCGGCCTGCTGGGCCTCCTCGCGGACGCCGAGGGCCAGGTAGGCCTCGGTGAGCCGGAGCAGCGCTTCCGGTACCTGCTCGGTCGTCTGGTAGTTTTCGATCACCCGGCGGAAGCGGTTGATCGCGGCGACCGGCTGGCCACGGGTCAGGTAATAGCGGCCGATCTCCATCTCCTTGCCGGCGAGATGGTTGCGGGTCAGGTCGATCTTGAGGCGGGCGTCGCGCGCGTAGCGCGAGTCGGGGAAGCGGCGGACGACCTCGTCCAACGACTTCAGCGCCCGGTCGGTGACCTCCTGGTCGCGGCCGACGTCGGCGATCTGCTCGTAGTAGCTGAGGCCTTTCAAGTAGTAGGCGTAGGGCGCGTCGCGATGGCTGGGATGGAGTTCGATGAACTGGTCGAGCGTAGCGATCGCGTCGTCGTACTTGTTGCCCTGGTAGAAGGAGAAGCCCGCCATCACCTGGGCCTTGGTCGCCCAGGCTGAATAGGGGTGCTGGCGCTCCACTTCCTCGAACTGCCGCGCCGCCTTGAGGTAGAGCCGCTCCTCGAGCGTGTTCATCGCCTCGTTGTAGAGGTCCTCGACCGGCTTCTCGACATATGGTTCGGGCTTCTCGCCGCAGGCGGCGAGTGCCAGTGCAGCGGCGAGGATGGCGAATCGGAGGCGGCGCATGGCGCCTATATACCGGCGCCGACGGCGGCTGTCAGCACCGCCTCAGGCGGTGGCGGCGAGGCGCCCGTCGCCGGCCGCGGCGGCGGCCGGCAGTTCGGCCCAGCGCCAGGCGGCGGGATCGGCGAAGAGCTGGACCAGCGCCGCGTGATGCAGGTGGTGGCCCGAGCGATGGCCGTGGAAGCGGCCGAGCAGAGGCCCGCCGGCGAGATAGAGGTCGCCGACCGCATCCAGCATCTTGTGCCGCACGAACTCGTCGTCGTAGCGGAGCCCGCCTTCGTTCATCACGCCGTCCGCCGAGACGACCACGGCGTTGTCGAGCGAGCCGCCGCGCGCGAGACCGGCGGCGCGCAGCTGGTCGACCTCGTGCCGGACGCCGAAGGTGCGAGCCCGGGCGATCTCGGATTTGAAGGTGCCGTTGGCGAGCCGCACTTCCGCCTGCTGGCGGCGGATCACCGGGCTGTTGAAATCGATATCGAAGCTGATCGTGGTCGATGACGACGGGGCCAGGCGCACGAAGCAGTCGCCCTTGGCGACCTCGATCTCCTTGAGGATCTTGAGCGCGCGGCGCGGGGCCTGCTGCTCGACGACGCCGGCGCATTCGATCAGGAACATGAACGGGGCGGAGC
>JAEULB010000129.1 GCA_016792585.1 Rhodospirillaceae bacterium | reverse complement strand
CGCGACATCTTCGTCGTGCCGAGCTGGGTCGAAGTCCGCCACCACGCGGACGAGGACGCGGTGCTGTTCAGCTTCTCCGACCGGCCGGTGCAGGAAGCGGTCGGGCTCTGGCGCGAGCGCCGCTCGGCATGAACGAGCTCGCGGCGGTCGAGGCGCTCGCCGCTTCGATTCCGACGACGCCGTGGTTCATCCGCGTCGGCCGGGCGCTGAGCGATGCGGATCGCGCGGATCTTGCCGGCTACGTCGCCGCGCTCGATCTCGAGGCCGGACCGGTCGAGCCGGTCGCGACATGGAAGGACGCCTCCCGCGTCGCCGCCGATCCCGACTGGGACCGGCGCTGGTGGCAGGCCGAGGCGCGCGAGCAGGTCCGCCTCCAGGCCTGGGCCGAGGAACGACACGGACCGGAAGCCACGCTGAGCGCGCTGACCCATGTCACCGAGGCTGCGCTCGATCCCACCCGCGCCGCCGCCGAGGCCGCCGCAAATAAGGAGGAGAGGAACGAGGCCCTCTCCCGGGTCGCCGCCGGGGCGGCCGCCCAGGCCTGCCATCTGGCCGCGCTGGCGCTCGCCGCCGGGAAGCCGGCCCACGGATTCGTCATAAAGCACCGGATTTTCGCTGCCGGACGTTGGCCATTGGGTCGCTTGCGCGAGCGGTGGTATCTGTTCTGACCTCCAACCAAGTCCTTCCTTCGAGGCCCCCATGTCGCATGTGATCAAGAGCTGGTCGATCCCGTCGGTCGCCGTCGTCGGCGAGACCGGCACCTACCCGGTGCGCCGCATCTACTGCGTCGGCCGCAACTATGCCGCCCATGCCCGCGAGATGGGCCACTCGGGCAAAGAGGATCCCTTCTTCTTCTGCAAGCCGGCCGACGCGATCGTGCCGTCGGGCGCGATCATCCCCTACCCGTCCCAGACCAAGAACCTGCATCACGAGATCGAGCTCGTGGTCGCGCTCAAGTCCGGCGGCCGCAACATCGCCTCGGCCAAGGCGCTCGATCACATCTACGGCTATGCCGTCGGCCTCGACATGACCCGCCGCGACCTGCAGGAGGCCGCGAAGAAGGCCGGCCGCCCGTGGGACATGGGCAAGGGCTTCGACCAGTCGGCGCCGATCACCCCGATCCAGCCGGCGGCCAAGATCGGCCATCCGGCCAAGGGCAAGATCTGGGTCAAGGTCAACGGCACGACCAAGCAGGAAGGCGATCTCGCCGACATGATCTGGAACGTGCCTGACACCATCGCCTATCTGTCGGGCCTGGTTGAGCTGGCGGCGGGCGACCTGATCTATACCGGCACGCCCGAAGGCGTCGGCCCGGTGGTCGCGGGCGACCGCATGGACGGCCATGTCGACGGCGTCGGCGACATCGCCATCACCTACGCCAAGGCCTGATCTTGCCGCGTCTTCGCGTCACCACCTGGAACATCAACTCGGTTCGGCTCCGCCAGGATCTCGTCCTCAAGCTTCTGGCGGAGACCAAACCCGACGTGCTGTGCCTGCAAGAGATCAAGGTCATGACCGATCTCTTCCCGCACGATCCCTACGAGCAGGCGGGATACAGGCATCGCGCCGTGCTCGGCATGAAGGGCTACAACGGCGTCGCGATCCTGTCGAAGGCGCCGCTGGAGCGGATCGACGGGCCGGACTGGTGCAAGAAGGGCGACTCGCGTCATCTCACCGCCCGCATCGGCGGCGTCGAGATCCATAACTTCTACGTCCCCTCGGGCGGCGACATCCCCGACCCGAAGCAGAATCCCAAGTTCGCGCACAAGCTCGCCTTCGTCGACGAGATGGCCGACTGGTTCAGGAAGAACCGGAAGCCGAAGGATCCGATGATCCTGGTCGGCGACCTCAACATCGCGCCCTTGGAGCACGATGTCTGGTCGCACAAGCAGCTGCTCGACGTGGTCAGCCACACGCCGATCGAGGTCGAGAAGCTGGGGAAAGTGCAGAAGTCGAGCGAGTGGGTCGACGCGGTGCGCAACTTCGTGCCCGAAGACCAGAAGCTCTACAGCTGGTGGAGCTACCGCGCAGCGGACTGGGCGCTTTCCAATCGCGGCCGCCGCCTCGACCACGTCTGGGTCACGCCGCCGCTCAAGAAGAGCCTCAAGGGCTACTCGATCCTGAAGGACGCGCGCGGCTGGGAGAAATGCTCAGACCACGTGCCGGTGACCGTCGACCTGGCGCTGTAGTGCGCGACCTTCGCCCCTTCTTCGCCCCCATCTCGGTCGCCGTCGTCGGTGCCGGCGAGCGGGCGACGTCGTCGGGCGGCGCGGTCTTGAAGAATCTCGGCGCCAGCGGCTTCAAGGGCCGTATCGTTCCGGTCAACCCGAAGGGCGGCGTCATCCAGGGCAACGAGGCGAAGACCTCGCTCCGCGAGATCGCGGATCCCTGCGACCTCGCCGTCATCGTCGTGCCGCCGCCGTCGATCCCCGAGGTCGTGCGCGACGCGGCAGCAAGCGGCCACAAGAGCCTGCTGATCCTTCCCGGGGGCTTCGCCGAGGCCGGCGAGGAAGGCAAACGACGCGACGCGGAAGTCCGCGCGTTCGCGACAGAGAACAAGCTCACCATCGCCGGGCCGAACTGCGCCGGCATCATCGGCTCAGGCTTCGCCGCAACCTTCCTCCGCGACCTGCCGAAGGGCGGGGGTGCGGCGCTGATCAGCCAGTCCGGCGCGCTTGCCGAGGAGGCGATCGCGGCATCCCATGTGCGCCACATCCCGCTCGGTACCGTGGTCTCGGTCGGGAACGCGATGCAGCTGGGCGTCGACGACTATCTGGCATATCTGGGCGACGATCCGGCCGTCACCTCGGTGCTGCTCTATGTCGAGAGCATCGAGGATCCGCGGCGCTTCCGCGACATTGCCCGCAAGGTGGCGGCACGGAAGCCGGTGATCGGCCTCTTCGGCGGCCGCACGCTCGAAGGCGGCCGCGCCGCCGCCGCCCATACCGGCGCCATCGCCAACGACGACGCGGCGATCCAGGCCTTCGCCGAGGAGTGCGGCATCGTCCGCGTCGAGTCGATGCGCCGCCTGATGCTGGCGGCGAAGGGCTTCGGACGCTTCCCTCAGGGGCTCGGCAGGCGCGTGCTGATCCTGTCGAACTCCGGCGGCCCCGGCGTGCTCGCGACCGACCGCGCTTCGGCGGAGAAGCTCGACCTCGTCGAGCTGCCTGAGCGCCTCGAGAGCGTGCTGCGGCAGCGGCTTCCGGCGGAGGCCTCGGTCGCCAATCCGCTCGACCTGCTGGCCGATGCACGCGAGGAGCGCTTTGCCTCCACCTTGTCGTCGGCGCTGGTCGAGACCGAGGCGTTCGATGCGATCCTGATGATCCACGTCGTGCCATTCATGGTCGATGCCGGCCCGGTGATCGAGGCGATGGCGCCGCTGTGCCGGGCCGCCAGGCTGCCGATCCTGCATTCCATGATGGGCACGTTGGTCCACCGCGCCGACTGGTTCCGGACTATGGAGGAAGCCGGCGTGCCGATGTTCGAGGACGCGGAAGCGATGGCCGAGTGCGCCGGGCTGCTCGCGCGTTACCGCTCGGCAAGGGCGCGCGCGATCGCCGGCGGCGACTTGCCGCCTGCACTCAAGGGGAGACGCTGATGGCCAAGCGCCTGTCGCGCGCCGATCTCAAGGGCAAGGTCCAGACCGTGCTCGGCACGATCGATCCGGCGAAGCTGGGATCGACCTTGATGCACGAACACGTGCTCTGGGACCTGCGCAAGGGCGAGGCCCGGCTCAAGAACGACCTCGGCCCCGAGATCACGCTGAAGAACCATTACGACATCTGGTACGGCACCGAGTACTCGCCCCGGAACGCGCAGCTCGACGACGTCGCGATCGCGATCGAGGAAGTGGCGCTGATGAAGGAGGCCGGCGGCTCGACCCTGGTCGAGCTCACCTGCGGCGGACTCCGCCCCGATCCCAAGGGGCTCGCCGACGTCTCGCTCGGCACCGGCGTCAACATCGTCATGGGCTGCGGCTATTACGTCGAGGAGTACCAGGACCCCAAGAACCACCAGCGCTCGGTCGACAGCTTCGCCAAGGAGATGATCGACCAGGTGCAGACAGGCGCCTGGGAGACCGAGATCCGCTCCGGCATGATCGGCGAGATCGGGTGCCAGACGCCGTGGACCGCGCTCGAGCGCAAGGTGATGGAAGGCGCCATCGTGGCGCAGCAGGAGACGGGCGCCGCGGTCAACGTCCATCCCGGCCGCGATCCCGACCAGCCGCAGGAAGGCGCGGATTTTCTCGTGGCGCACGGCGCCGACATCGAGCGCGTGGTCTACAGCCACATCGACCGCACGATCTTCGACTCAGGACGGATGCTGAAGCTTGCCGACACCGGCTGCACGCTGGAGTTCGACCTGTTCGGCCGCGAGACCTCGCTCTATACCGCCTCCGACATCGACATGCCGAACGACGCGCTCCGCGTGCAGCACATCCGCATGCTGATCGACAACGGGCACCTCTCGCGCATCGTCATCAGCCACGACATCTGCCAGCAGATCCGGCTCAAGACCTTCGGCGGTCACGGCTACGGCCACATCTTCACGCGCGTGGTGCCCTTGATGCGCCGGCGCGGATTCACCGAGGCCGAGATCCAGGCGATCCTGGTCGACAACCCGAGGCGGCTCCTCACTTTCGCCTGAGGCTGATCGCGAGCGCCGCGCCGACCAGAACGGTTGCGATGGCGAACGCGCCTTGCATCCCGGCGGCCGCGAACACCGCGCCCATGGCGGAGGCGCCGCTGACCAGGCCCAGGTTGCGCGACAGGTTCAGCAGGCCCGAGACGACGCCCCGCTGGTCCTGGGCGACGCCGGCCATGACGGCCGTGTTGTTGGCGGCCTGGACCAGCGCGTAGCCCGAGGTCAGGACCGCGATCGGCGCCAGGTATGCGGCGATGCCGAACGCAGCCGGCAGGACGGCGAGCAGCCCCGCGCCGACCGCCATCGCACCCAGCCCGACAACGGCAGCGCGACCCGCGCCGTAGCGATCGACCATGCGGCCGGCCGGAATGCCGGCCGACGCGGTGACGAAAGGTCCGACCGACATCGCCAGCCCGACCATCACGGCGTCCAGCCCGAGCGCGCCCGAGAGATGGAAGGGCCCGACGACCAGGGTCGCCATCATCACCGCGGCGACCAGCGCGTTCGTGGCGAGGCCGGCACTTAGACCGGGGTCGCGCAGCCGCGCGGGCCGGATCAGCGGCGAGGATGCCTTGCTCTCGACAACGACGAAGAGGACGACGCCGGCCATGGCCACGATCACCAGGCCCGCGTTGACGGCGCCGAAGCTTCCTCGTCCCCAGGTCATCGCCAGCGCATAGGCGGTGAGTGTCGCCGCCAGCACCAGGGCGCCCGTCGCGTCGAAACCGGGCCGGTCGGATCGCGGCCGGTCCGCCGGCAAGGCGCGATACGCCAGAACCAAGGTCAGCAGGCCGAGCGGCAGGTTGACGAAGAAGATCGCCCTCCAGCCGGCCTCGGAAATCAGCAGGCCGCCGAGCGACGGGCCCAGCGCCGTGCCGATCGCCGACATCGTGCCGAGCAGCCCCATGGCGCTGCCGGTTCTCTCCTTCGGCACGATCTCGCCGACGAAGGCCATGGCGAGAGCCATCATGATGGCCGCACCGGCGCCCTGCACGGCCCGGGCCGCGATCAGCGTCCAGAGCGACGGCGCGAGGCCGCACACGACCGAGGCCGTCGTGAACAGCAGGACGCCCGCGAGCAGCAGCCGTCGCCGGCCGACGATGTCGCCGAGCCGGCCGGCGCCGACGACGAGGGTCGTGACCGAAAGGAGATAGGCGAGCACGATCCACTGCACCTCCTGGAAGGTGGCGTCCAGCGCCAGCGTCAAGGTCGGCAGCGCGACGTTGGCGATGCTGGTGCCGAGCGAGGCGAGGAAGATCGAGAGCGAAAGGGCGGCGAGCGATCCCCGGATCGGGGCGGTCTGCGGGGCGACGGCATTTGTTGCTGTGGTCATGGCCTGCATCTACGGCCGGATGTGACATGGCGCCAGATGCACTGTTTGCACTTTATCCGTGCGTTCGGCGCCATATCCGGGCAGGATCAGGACGATGGCGATGCCCGACCTCAACCTGCTGGTCACGCTCGACGTGCTGCTTTCGGAAGGCAGCGTCGCCGGCGCCGCCCGGCGGCTGCGCCTCAGCCCGTCGGCGATGAGCCGGGCACTGGCGCGGCTGCGCCAGGCGACGGGCGATCCGTTGCTGGTCAGGGCAGGACGGGGCCTGGTGCCGACCCCGCGCGCGATCGAGCTCCGCGGCCAGGTCGGCGGGCTGGTCCGTCAGGCGGAAGCGGTCCTGAGACCGGTCGAGAAGCTCGACCTGAAACGGCTCGTCCGGACCTTCACGCTCCGGACCAGCGACGGCTTCGTCGAGAGCTTCGGGCCGGGCCTGCTCGCGCGCGTGGCCAGGGAGGCACCCGGCGTGCGGCTGCGCTTCGTGCAGAAGACCGACCGGGACAGCGCGCTGCTCCGCGACGGCCTCGTCGACCTGGAGACCGGGGCCGTCGGCGAGACGACGGGGCCTGAGATCCGCACCCGGGCCCTGTTCAAGGACCGCTTCGTCGGCGTCGTCCGGAAGGGTCATGCCCTCTGCCGGGGCAAGGTCACGCCGGCGCGGTACGCCGCGGGGCAGCATGTCTTCGTCTCCAGGCGCGGCCTCGAACGCGGCTCGATCGACGAGGCCCTGAAGCCGGCCGGCCTCGAGCGGGAGGTCGTCGCCGTGGTCGGCGGCTTCGCCGCCGCCATCGCGCTGGCGCGCGGCTCCGACCTGATCGCCAGCGTTCCCGAGCGGCACACGGCGCGGCTCAGGGTCGGGATGCACAGCTTCGCCCTTCCGGTCTTAGCGCCGGACGTGACAGTGTCGCTGCTCTGGCATCCCAGGCTCGACGCGGACGCCGCGCATCGCTGGTTGCGCGGATGCGTTCGGGCGGTCTGCGCGGCGGGCTAGGCCGGCCGCTTCACCACGGGCAGGAAGGAAAGACATCGTGAGCGACCCCAAGGACGCCGAGGCGATCAGCCAGGCGATAGCGGCCAGGTTCGGCGAGACCCTGCCCGTCGATCCCGACACCCAGGGCCTGGAGACGCTGCTGCGCATGGCGAGCCGGCGCGTGCATCGCCGATATCTCGACAAGCCGGTCGAGCCCGACCTGCTTCGCCTGCTGCTCGCCTGCGCGCTGTCGTCGCCGTCGAAGAGCGACCTGCAGCAGGGCGACGTCGTGATCGTCGCCGATCCAGCCAGGCGCAAGGCGATCTTCGAGCTGATCCCGAGCATGCCGTGGATGGCCGAGGCGCCGGTGTTCCTCGTCTTCTGCGGC
The DNA here is from genome assembly GCA_016792585.1 of Rhodospirillaceae bacterium. GTDB lineage: Bacteria > Pseudomonadota > Alphaproteobacteria > SHVZ01 > SHVZ01 > SHVZ01. Next base: position 5,341 of record JAEULB010000129.1, on the reverse strand, counting down.
GACGGCCAGCGCCTCCCCCGGATCTCGGAGATGCGCGGCAAGCCGTTCCCGAACGACCACCTGGACGCGTTCTTCAACGCGGTCGTCGACGGCGCCATCGTGATGGCCAGCTTCATCGCCGCCGCCGAAGCGGTCGGCCTCGGCTGCTGCCCGATCAGCGTCGTACGCGACAACTGCGACGTGCTGCGCGAGACGCTCAGCCTGCCGAAGCGCGTCGTGCCGATCGCCGGCCTCACCGTCGGCTGGCCGGCGACGCCAGGTCGCCTCTCGGCGCGGCTCTCGATCGACGCCCGCGTTCATGTCGACCGCTACGACACGGAGAATCTCGCGGCCCAGCTCGACGAGTACGATCGCCGCCGCAATGCCGCCGAGCCGGGCCTCAAGCCGCGCGAACCCGCGCGCTGGGGCGAGGCGCCCTACTATGGCTGGTCCGAGGACAAGGCCCGCCAGTACGCAAACGCGCAGCGAACCGACTTCGGCGCCTTCGTGCGGTCGCAGGGGTTTAAGCTAGACTAGGTCGTGCTTGTGTTCTCGCTCGAAGTCGTGGGCTTAATACGCCGGCCGGTACTCGCAGCTTTCGCCCACTAGCAGCTAAGTCACTGGAACAAATAAGCAACAAAATTCTTGCGAGTCACCTCAACCCCCGATAACTTGCCGCCTTCAGTTTTCTCGTAAGGATTGGCAAATGGCCCGGAACTCCAGTGTGAAATCCTCCGGCTTGTCAAAGATTCGCTTCGTAATGGTGGAAGCCGAATTGGAAACGGGGGACATCGGCCAAGTCACCCAGGCAATCCAAAACGCCTTGCGGAGCTCTACCGCTCAGCCTCCTCCCGTGAAGCGGCTCACAACCACGTCCGTAGCAAACGGCGCGACACTAGAACCGGAACTCGAGCCCGACGACTCGGACGACGAAGAGAGTGGGATTGCCGAGCCCACCCCAGCGAAAGCGCGCGGCCCTCGAAAGCCGCCTCCCACGCCGAACATCGTGGACGTCGACATGAATGCAGATGTCTCGCTGGCATCTTTCGCTCAGGGCAAGGACACCAAGAGCCAGCATAAGAAGTACCTCACCGCCGCCGCATGGCTAAAGGAACACCGAAACATCAACGGAGTGACGGCGGATCATATCTATACGTGCTTTCGCTCCATGGGGTGGCCTACGAACATTCTCGATTTTTGGCAGCCGCTTCGCGAGCTAAAGGCCAAAAGATACTTCACTAGAAACGATGCCAATGAGTACGAGATCAACCATCTCGGCCTCGACTATGTGAGAAAGCTCGGCGGATCGAATGGAGCTGGGTGATCTAGTTAATCAAGTCTCCGGTTTCGATGACGCGCCGCCTCGCGAAAAGATTCTTCTGTTCGCGTGGTTTCTCCATACCCATCGAAGCAGGGAAATTGTGGATGTTCCCCAAATCCGAGCGTGCTTCTCTGATCTCCATATCGCCGACCCGAGCGTCTCGAAGTACGTGTCGCGGATGGTCGAGTACGGAGAGTTGGTGAAGGCCAAAGGCGGATTCAAATTAGAGCGCACAGCGAGAAATGCCCTCGATGCGAAGTATGGAGTTCATTACACTGTAGTGCAGGTCAGCAGACTTTTAGGCGACTTACCTGGAAAAGTCCCCGACCTCGCCGAGAAGAATTTTTTGTCCGAGGCTATTAGATGCTATCGCATCGAAGCCTATCGCGCTTGCATCGTCATGACTTGGAATTTGGCATATAGCCACCTGCTCCACTGGATCCTGTCAGATGCCACAAGATTGAGCGACTTCAACATCGCCATTGGGCAACGCTTTCCGAGAAGATCGTCAACTCAGGTTTCCGCCTACGATAGCTTTTTAGAGGAGTTCAAGGAGTCAGAGGTCATTGAGATTTGTAGCACTGCCGGCTTGCTAAATAGCAACGTCATTCGCCTGCTTAGAGAAAAGCTCGGCAAGCGCAATACCGCAGCCCATCCTGCGTCAGTGATCGTTGTTCAATCTCAAGCCGACGACGTAATAACTGACTTGGTGAACAATGTCGTTCTGTCCTTGCGCTGAGAAGGAAAAACGAGCGCGCCAGTACGGGTACGTTATGGGCTTCGACTACCAAGAAGCGAAGACCACCCGAAGGGAGACGCCATGAGCGCGCCAAAGACCATCATCAATCTTCAAGACGTTTCTCTCGAGCGCGAGCAGGCGGGATCGAGATTCGAGATGAGCACGTCGATCCTCGGCGTGCAGCTCGGCCTCTTCGGCCTCGGCGCCACGCTCCACGAGGTGCCGCCGGGCAAGACGGCGTCGCCCTTCCACCGGCACCACACCTGCGACGAGATGTTCCTCGTGCTGTCAGGCACCGGCATCTACCGCTACGGCGACACGAGGCTGCCCGTCAGGCCGTGGGACTGCATCGGCGCTCCCGCCGCGGGCGAGGCGCATCAGTTCATCAACACCGGCGAGGTTCCGCTGCGCTACCTCGGCTTCGCCAACAACACCAATGCCGACGTGGTGGAGTATCCCGACAGCGGCCGCGTCCGCATCGACGTCGGTGCGACCGGCCATCATCGCGAGAATGCGACCTTCCGCGCCGGAACCCGTCTGGTTCCGATGAGCTACTGGGAAGGCGAGAAGACCGACTGAGCCTAAGCCCGCACCATGTAGTACCTGCCTTCCGGCAGGTTCTGCGGCAGCTTCATCGGCGTCGTTCCCGGCACGTCGAGCTTCTGGTCCGAGACGACGAGGCCGCCCGGTGCCAGCATCGGCGCCAGCATCGGCGCGACGGTGCGGGCGAGCGCCAAGGTGGCTTCCTTGTTGCCGGAGCCGATGTCGCCATGGATCAGCGCCACCTGCTTGGGAAATCGCTTCGCCGCCGCAGGAATCGTTTCCCGGAAGTCGCCCAGCAGGGCATGCGCGGCATCGGGGCGCGAGTCCGGATGCGCGGCGATCTCGCGGTCGAAGACGAAGATCTCGCGGCCCGGCAGGATCTCGCGCAGATGGTCGTAGGTGCGGCCGTTGCCGAGCCCGAGCTCGAGCACGACGCCGGGCACGTCCTTGATCAGGCGCGCCGCCTCGTCGAGGCAGGCGAGCTGGGCCTGGACCCGCTGGATGAAGCTGTGAAGCCGGCTCATCGGTTCAGTGCGGCTTGCCTGCGCGGGCTTCGCGGAGCTGGAGGTTGGTTTTCTCGAGCCGGTGCGCGAGCTCGCGCATCACCTCGACCGCGATCTGCGGGAACTCCTCGATCAGGCGGAAGAACAGCTCCTTCGAGATCCGGAGCGTCACGGTCTTGCCGGTCGAGGTGACGGTCGCGGTGCGGGGCACGTCGCAGAGGATCGCGATCTCGCCGACGATGGCGCCGCGGCCGAGCTTGGCGAGCTCGATGCGGCCGCTCGGTGCCGCCGGCGCATCGATCGAGATGGCGACCTCGCCGTCGATGACGATGTAGGCGGCGTCGCCCATGTCGCCCTGGTGGAACAGCTCCTGGTCGGGATCGAAGGCGAGACGCTCGGAGGTGAAGGCGAGCAGCTTCAGCTTCGAGGGCTCGATCTTGGCGAAGAGCGGGATGCTCTTCAGGAGGGCTACCTCTTCGACGAGGCTCATCGGTTTCTCCGCTCAGTCCTGCTTCAGCAGCTCGCTCAAGGCCGAACCCGGCCGGTCGAGCTCCGCATAGGTTCCCTGTTCGACGATCCGCCCACCCTTGACGACGATAACACGCTCGAAGTGACGCGCCCATTGCGTCCGGCTCAAGACCCAGATCAGGCCGCGATCCTTCGTCTCCTCGATCACCTGCCCGAGCAGCTTGCCCTGGGCGGCACCTTCCAGCGCGCTCAGCGACTGGTTCAGGATCAGCAGGTCCGGGCGGCGGAGGAGGGCGCGGGCGACCGACAGCTTCTGGCGCTGCGCCTGGGTCAGGCGCGACCCGCCGATGCCGACGGGGAAGTCGAGCCCGACCTCGAGCACCAGCGGCCGGAGATGCATCTTGTCGAGCACCTCGGTCACCACCTGGCCGACGCGGGCCGCGGCCTGGGCCTGCCCGTAGGCGAGCTTGCCGAACAGCACGTTGTCCTGAAGCGAGGCGGCGGTGTTGAAGCGCTCGGAGTCGAAGAACTCGATGCCGCGCTTCAGGTCCTCCGGGAGGCCGGAAGCGAAGGCGGCGCGGGCCTCGACGATGCGTTGCTGCAGATCCTCCTCGACGAGGCCCAATCGGTGCCGGGCGACGATCAGCTTGAAGGGCAGCGAGAGCAGGCGCAGGCGGTCATCGGGCTTCAAGTCCTTCGGCGCCGCGCGCCCGACGCGCGCGAGAAGGCTCTGGAACTCCGGCAGGTCGTCGGCCGAGATGAAGCTGAACTGCTCGAAGAACGGGTTGTCGGGCGGCAGGTCGGCGAACAGCTCGACCATGGTCTCGGCGACCTTGCGGCCGGTCTCGACCAGCGTGTCGGAAAGCCCGATGCCGTCGAGCACGCCGAGCACGTAGGGGTGCTCGGCCAGGCGATCGAGATCGAAGGCACCGCCGACCGGCGTGCCGAACACCAGGTTCTCGGCGACGGTCGCGTTGGTGTTGTACCGGGTCCGGTCGAAGGGCTCGACCAGGTGCGCGAGGTTCGCCTGCGCCAGCCTCTCATGGAGGCTCCGGCGCGCGGTCAGCAAGGCCTCGGCGATGTCGGGCCGCCGCTTGGCATCGACGCTGCCGCGAAGGCCCAGGTGATAGACGTCGGTCTCCAGGTCGACGCGGTCGAGCAGCTGGCAGATGCGCGCATGCATCGCGGCGCGATCCTCGACGCCCATCTCCTTCAGGTCGACCCAGTCGGCGCGCGGGTCGTCGATGGCGTTGCCGGCGAGCTCGGCTTCGCGGCGGCGCTTGGCCGACTTCGCCGTCTCGTCGTCCTCGTAGGCCGCCTCGACGACCGGCTGGTGCATGACGCCGAAAAGCAGATTGTCGCGAAGCGACGACGAGAAGACATAGGCCTGCGGCCCGACATAGCCGAGGCGGCGGCCGATGACCGAGGTGGGCAGCGCCAGGAGATCGCGTCCGCCGATCTGGATCTGGCCCGAGGTGGGCATCACCAGCCGTGCCAGCAACTGTGCCAGGTGGTCCTTGCCCTGGCCTTCCGGCCCGACCACCGCGAGCTTGAGCCGGTCGATCGGGAGATTCAGCGACACGCTCTCGAGCACCGCCTTGCCGTCGTCCTCGACCAGCGTCAGGCCGGACGTCTGCAGCGATCCCCCGATGCGGTCGACGGATTCGGTCGATGCCTCGAGCGATTCATCGAGCATGCCTTCCGGATGGAACTGCTCGACGATCTGCTCGTACTTGATCCGGTTGTCTTCCTTCTGCTGGTAGTAGTCGAGCAGCTCCTTCCACGGCG
>JAEULB010000108.1 GCA_016792585.1 Rhodospirillaceae bacterium | reverse complement strand
CGCCGGCGGCAGCCGGCACGACCGCTAGGACGGCAAGGACAAGGATCGTTCCTCGAACGTCGCCGGCTTCGGCCATGGCCTCGGCGCCAGCAGCTCCGGCAGCGCGAGCAGCAGCGGCTCGAGCACGACCGGCATCTCCGGCTCTGCCGCTGCGAGCAGCAACGCGGGCCTCAATACGGCTGCCCTGAACAACCTATCCTTGACCGCGGGCGCGGCCAGCCTCACCTCGGGGATCGCGGCGGCGCCGTCAGCCGTGCAGCCGCCGGCCGGTACTCCGGTCACGAACATCGAAGAGCGGCACGAGGGCACGCCAGAGGCGCTGGACTGCGACCCGCTCGGCATCTGCCAGCCGAAGAACGGCCGCGACTAGTCCCGATGCCTGGGCGGCGGCCTCAGCAGACGAGGCCGCCGCCTATCCGGCGCGGCGGGCGACCAGATCGAGCAGCACGCACGCCGCCCGCTTGGACGGTGGCGAACCGCCCTTGCCAAGCAGGATGGCGGCCTCAGCACTTGCGTTCTTTTGCTCCTCACGCGCCCTCGGATCGTCGAGAAGCCGGCCGATCTCAGCTGCGATCAGCTCGGGCCGGCAGCGATCCTGCAGGAATTCGGCGATGACGTTCCGCTTGAGCAGGATGTTCGTCATCACGATCGACGGCACCTTCACCATCAGGCGGCCGATCAGGTAGGAAAGTCCGGAAACCTTGTAGCCGATCGCGAACGGAAGCCCTGCCACCGCTAGCTCGAGATTGACCGTGCCCGAAGCCGCCAATGCGGCGGTGGATGCGGCAAAGGCGTGATGTTTCTCCTCGATGCTCTCGACGGTGATCGGCTTGCCGGGCCAGGCCGAGACCGCCTCCCTCACCTCGGCTCCGACCGACGAGACGGTCGGGACCACGACGCGAAGCGACGGCCGCTCGGCGACAAGGCGCGCGACGGTCTCGCCGAACACGGGTAGCAGCCGTTTGACCTCGCCCTTGCGGCTGCCGGGGAGCACACAGAGGACCGGCGCGTCGCCAAGGCCGTGACGCCGGCGGAACCCGGCGCCGTCCGGCGCGACCCCATCCTGCTCGACCACCGAATGGCCGACGAAGCTCGCCGGCAGCCCGACCTTCTCGAAGTAGGGCAGCTCGAACGGCAGGATGCAGAGGAGGTGATCGAGGAAGCCGGCGATCATCTTGGCGCGCTTCGGGCGCCATGCCCAGACCGTCGGCGCCACGTAATGGACCAGCAGCGAGCGCCCGCCGGCCAGCTTTCGTTGGACGCGGAACGAGAAGGCCGGCGCGTCGATCGTGACCACGGCATCGGGCGCCATCGCCTTCGCCGCGGCGATGGTCTCCCGGACCCGGCGCAGCACGCGGGCGATGTGCGGCACGATCTCGACAATGCCCATGATGTTGAGCTCGCCGAACGGAACCAGGCTCTCGAGCCCTTCCGCCGCCATGGCCGGACCGCCGATCCCGGCGAAGCGCACCCGGCCGCCGGTCTCCTCCTTCAGCGAACGCATCAGGCGCGCACCGAGGCCGTCAGCCGAGGCCTCCGCCGCGACCAGGAAGAACAGCGGCGCGTCGGTCATCGGCGCTCGAAGCCGTAGACGAAGAGACCGAGACGATCGGCCGTCTCGCCGACCGCGTCGCGATCGAGAACGATGGTACCCCCGGCCTCGACCGCGATCCCGGCTAGGCCGGCGCGATGCGCGCGCTCGACGGTGCGGCTGCCGATCGTCGGCGCGTCGACGCGGCTCTCCTGCCCCGGCTTCGGCATCTTCACCAGCACGCCAGCCCTGCCCTCGCGATGCAGGTCCTTGCAGCGCTCCATCAGCCGGTCGGTACCCTCGACCGCCTCGACCCCGAGCACGACACCCTGCTGGATCACGACCGCCTGGCCGATATCGAGCGCACCGAGCGAGTTCAATATCTCGATGCCGCGCTCGATGTCAGCCATCGCCTCGGCATCGGGCGCGCGTCGGCCGAACGGCCCCTTCGGCGCCAGCAGGGTCGGCAGGATCGCCTCGGCGCCGATCACGCTGAACCCTTCGCCTTCGAGCTCGTAGATCACCGCCGAGAGCAGGCCGTCGTCGCCCCAGGCGCGGCGTCCCACGCGAGCGAAGAACTGCAGACCGCGCCAGTCCGGACGGAACGCGGCAATCGACCGGCGCTTGACCGGTCCGGCGAGCACCAGTTCGCCGCAGCCGGCCTGCCTCAGGAGGGAAATTGCCTTGCCGACCGCGCCGACGCGGACCCAGGCGTGGTCGGTGCCGGCGACCGTCGCCGCCTCGGTCTCGCCGTCGAAGGCGAGCACGAAGAACGGCCTTCCGGCGCCGAGGCATGTCTCGATCAGCCGGCGCGGCAGCGGGCCCGAGCCCGCGAGAATGCCGAGCCTAAGCGGCGGCGCCGTTCTTGGGCTGGCAGATGGGTCGGTTGGCATCGGCACGGATGAACTCGACGATATCCATCACGACGCTCATCTTGCCGAAAAGCTCGGTCACGTCGTCGAGCCGCTCGGCCAGCGTACCCTCGGCCGCGAACAGCATCCGGTAGGCGGCGCGGAGAGAATGGATCTCGTCACGCGAGAAGCCGCGACGCTTGAGGCCGACGAGGTTGAGGCCGGCGAGCCTGGCGCGGTCGCCCATCACCAGGCCATAAGGAATTACGTCGCCCTCGACGCCGGTCATGCCCCCGACCATCGCGTGCTGACCGATGCGCACGAACTGGTGCACGGCCGAGAGCCCGCCCATCATCGCATGGTCGCCGACATGGACATGGCCGCCGAGCGTCGCGTTGTTGGTGAGGATCACCTTGTTGCCGAGCTTGCAGTCATGCGCCACGTGGCACCCGACCATCAGCAGGCAACCGTCGCCGACTACCGTCAGGCCACCGCCGCCGGCTGTACCAGGATGCAGCGTCGCGTGCTCGCGGATGATCACGTCGCGGCCGATGGTCAGCCGTGTCGGCTCGCCCTTGTACTTGAGGTCCTGCGGCGGCAGGCCGACGGTTGCAAAGGGGAAGACGCGCGTGTTGGCGCCGACCTCGGTGTGGCCGGCGACCACCACGTGGCTCACCAGCTCGACATTGTCTCCGAGCGAAACGTCGCCGCCGACCGTGCAAAACGGTCCGATCGCCACATTCTCGCCGAGCCGCGCCTTCGGGTCGACGATCGCCGTCGGGTGAATCCGGCTCATCAGTTGTCCAGGATCATCGCGGCGTAGCTCGCCTCGGCCTTGAGAACGCCGTCGACCTTGGCCTCGGCGGTGAACTTCCAGACGTTGCCGCGGTGCCGGTCCTTCTTCACGTGGATTTCGAGGCGTTCGCCCGGGATCACGGGCTTCCGGAACTTCGCGTTCTCGACGCTCATGAAGTAGACCAGCTTGCCCTCGGACCCGGGGCCCAGCGTCGAGACCACCAGCACCGCCGCGGTCTGCGCCATCGCCTCGACGATCAGCACGCCCGGCATCACCGGCATGCGCGGAAAGTGGCCCTGGAAGAACGGCTCGTTGATCGACACCATCTTGATGCCGATGGCGCTGACGTTCGGCACGATGTCGACGACCTTGTCGATCATCAGCATCGGGAAGCGATGCGGGATCATGCGCATGATCCCGTTGATGTCGATCTCGGCGACGGTCGGGCCGGTCTGGCCGTCTTGAGCGATCTTGCCGTCGTTCATCGCCTACTTGCCCTTCCTCCCCATGCGCTTCAGCTGCGCCGACAGCCGAGCGTACTCGGCCATCGGCATCGCCGGGAGCCCCATGACCCGGCTGTCTGCCGGAAGATCCTTGGTGATCCCGCTCTGCGGGCCGACAACCGCGCGGTCGCCGATCGTCAGGTGCCCGGAGATCCCGGCTTGCCCAGCCAGGACGACGAAGTTGCCGAGGCGGGTGGAACCGGAGATGCCGACCTGAGCGACCAGGATGCAGCCGTCGCCGACGACGACGTTGTGCCCGATCTGCACCAGATTATCAATCATGGCGCCCCGGCCGATCACCGTATCGGGACCGGAGCCGCGGTCGATGGTGGTATTAGCGCCGACCTCGACGTCGTCGCCGATCACGACGCGGCCGAGCTGCGGCACCTTGACCACGCCCTGGGCCGAGACTTCGAACCCGAAGCCCGGCTGGCCGATGCGCGCCCCCGGATAGATCACCACGCGCCTGCCGACCAGCGCATGGCTGATCGAGGCATTGGCGCCGACGACCGTATCCTCGCCGAGGACGACGCCGGCGCCGATCACCGCGTTGGCCCCGATCCGGCATCGGGCGCCGATCTCGGCACCCGCGCCGATGACCGCGCCCGCCTCGACCTCGACCCGCTCGCCGAGGACGGCAGAGGGATCGATCGCAGCGCTCGCGTGTCGGGCCGACCTGGCTTCCGCCTCGGGATAGAACAGATGGCAGGCGCGGGCAAAGGCGAGCCTTGGCTTCTTCGAGACCAGGAGCGCCATGCCGCTTGGTGCCTGCGCAGCCATCTCGGCGTCGACCAGGCAGGCACCGGCGCGGCTCGCCTGGAACGCGTCGGCATAGCGCTTGTTGTCGAGAAAGCTCAGGTGGTCCGGGCCGGCCTCGCCAAGCGGCCGCACGTCGGAGATCGAGCGCCCGGGATCGGCTCCGGGAGCGACTTCAGCTCCGACCTGCGTCGCGATCTCGCCGAGGGTGAAGGGCCCGGCGAGACGGAAAAAACGCGGATCGGCCATCGTCAGCCGTTACTGCTTGATCTGCGGCATCACCAGCTTGACCGACGCGACCTTCTTGTCGAGGCGGGCCAGGGCCTCGCCGGTCAAGTCGAACTTCTTCTCGACGATGACGATCGCGGCTCGCGAGATCACCATGTTCGCCTTGGTCTCCTTGGCGAGATCGTCGACGATGGTGATCAGCTGCTCGCGCACCTTCGAGATGTTTTCCTCGAAGGCCTGGTCGAGCTGGCGCTTCTTGGCGCTGACGTCGCGCTGCACGTCCGCAACGCGCGTCTCGAAGTCGCGGCGGCGCTGCTGGAAGGCCTCCGGAGCGAGCACGGCACGCTGCTGGCCCAGCTCCTGCTCGGCCGCGCGCAGATCGCGCTCCTTCTTGTTGATGTCTTCCTGGTAGCTGCTCCGGGTCCGTTCGAGCTGCTGCTGGATCGACTTGGCCGCAGCGGAGTTGCGAAGCACTTCCTGGAAGTCGATGACGATCACGACCGGGGCCGGCAGCGGCTCGACCGGTCCGCGCGGTGTCGCAGGCGGCGCCGCGGGCTGCGCGGGCGCAGCCGGCTGGGAACGCTGCGCCTGGGCCATCGCCGGCGACGCGGCCGCGATCAGCGTGACGGCGGCAAGGGCGAGAAGAATTCGCTGCATGGTCAGAACCTCGTACCGAAGCTGAAGCGGAACAGTTCGGTCTTGTCGTACTGCTCCTTGAGAAAAGCGCGGGCCAGATCGACGCGGATCGGTCCTACCGGCGAGGAGATCGAGAACCCAATCCCGGCCGAGGCGCGGAGCGAGCCTTCGTCACGGATCTCGGGCCCGGACGCATCGATTCCCCACAGGCTGCCGGCCTCGACGAACAACCGGCCGAGAACCGGGATATCCTTCGGCAGCCCGAGCGGGAAACTCATTTCCGTGGTCGCAGTGTAGTACTTGTTGCCGCCAAGGGCATCACCCGTGGTGATGTCGCGCGGTCCGATTCCGGACCCGCGGAAGCCCCGCAGCGACGAGCCGCCGATGAAGTAGCGGTCCTGGATCGCGACGTCCTCGCCGAGGCCATAGACCATGCCGGCTTGGCCCAGCACGCTGAACACGTAGTCGGCGGCGATCGGATAGAACCAACCGCCGCCGATGCTCGGCCGCACGAACCGGCCGTCGCCGCCGAAACCGGCGAGGTCGGTGCTGAAGCGGAGAAAATAGCCGTCGGTCGGGTCCACCCGATTGTCGCGACGGTCGTAGAGCAGATCCTGGCCGATCAACGAGGTGATCCGCCGCCCTTCGGATTCCTTGATGATGCGCGAAGCCGTGGTCTTGACGTTCTCGATCTCGATGTCGCTCAGCGAATAGCGCAGCGTCTGGCGCATCGCCTCGCTCAGCTGATAGCCGAAACGAAGACCGAAGCCAGTCCGCTTGTCGTCGTAGGAGCTGGTGTCCTGGTTGTTGCGGGTGACGTGGAACAGGTCGAACCCGGCACTGACGTCGCGATCGAGGAAGTACGGCTCGGTGAAGCTGAAATCGACCTCCCGGCGCCTTGTCGACAGGATGCCGGCGATCCGGACGTCCTGGCCTCGACCGAGGAGGTTGCGCTCGCGAAGCTCGACCTGGCCCAGCAGGGAGTCCTGGGTCGAGAAGCCGGCGCCGAAGGAGATTTCGCCCGTCGACTTCTCCGCGACATCGACCTTGATGACCGTCTTGTCGGGTGAGCTGCCCTGGATGTTTGTGACCTCGGCCTTCTTAAAGAAGCCGAGTCCCTGGATCCGCTGGCGCGAGCGCTGCAGCTTCGCGGCGTTGAAGGCATCGCCCTCGACCAGCCGGAACTCGCGGCGCACCACCTTGTCGAGCGTCCGCACATTGCCGACGATGTCGATGCGCTCGACGTAGACCTTCGGGCCTTCCTTGATCTCGAAGACCAGGTTGACCTGCTTCTCCTCGCGCTTGCGCTCGATCTGCGGCTGGATGTCGACGAAGGCGTAGCCAAGGTTGCCCAAGCGGATCGTCATCTGCTGGATCGCTTCGTCGACCTTCTCGGCCGAGTACCAGTCGCCCGCTTCGAACTTCACGTCCGAACGCAGCAGCTGGGGATCCAGATTCTTGAGCTCGGCCTTGATGTCGACGTTGCCGAACTTGTAACGCTCGCCTTCGTCGACCGTGAAGGTGATGAAGAAGCCGGTCCGCTCCGGCACCAGCTCAGCGACCGCCGAGACCACGCGGAAGTCGGCATAGCCGGCGTTCAGATAGTGCTTGCGCAGAAGCTCGCGGTCGAACGACACGCGGTCTGGATCGTAGTTGTCGTCCGACGACAGGATCCGGTACCAGGCCGACTCCTTGGTCTGGATCACGCCGCGCAGCGCCGAGTCGCCGTACCGCTTGTTGCCGACGAAGCTGATCCGGCGCACGCCGGTTACGTCGCCTTCCTCGATCTCGAAGACGAGGTCGACGCGGTTCTGCGGCAGCTGGATGATCTTCGGCTCGACCGTCGCGGCGAAGCGGCCCTTGCGCCGGTAGAGGTCGAGGATGCGCTTGACATCGTTCTGGACCTTGGTCCGCGTGTAGACCACGCGCGGCCTGAGCGTCACCTCGGGCGTCAGCGTCTCTGAATCGATGCGCTTGTTACCTTCGAAGGCGATGCGGTTGATGATCGGGTTCTCGATCACGTTGACAACCAGCGCCGCCCCTTCGCGCTGGAAGGACACGTCGGCGAAGAGACCGGTCGCGAACAGCGTCTTCAGCGAACGGTCGAGTCGGTCTGGATCGAAAGGATCGCCAGTGCGCACCGAGAGATACGACCGCACCGTCTCGGGATCGATCCGTTGCACGCCGCTGACCCGGATCTCGCCGATCGTCCCCTGGGCCCGCACTTCGCCGCCAAGGAGGAGTGCCATGAGCACGAGCACCCACGCGGCCGATCGCTTGAGCCCGGTCGGAAGCATGTCTTTGCGCTGGTCCTTCAGGTGAACAGACGGCCGATGAAGTCGACGACCTTGAGATGGACCAGGTCGTTCCAGGTAGCGAATACCATCAATGCGAGGACGAGCGCGAGACCGACCATCGCCGCGTATTCCTGGGCGCGGTCGCCGAGCGGCCGGCCGCGAAGCGCCTCGGCGGCGTAAAACACGAGCTGGCCGCCGTCGAGCACCGGCACCGGCAGCAGGTTGACGAGGCCCAGGTTGATCGACAGCACCGCCAGGAACCAGAGCGTCGCGACGAGGCCGCCCTGGGCCACCTCGCCCGACATCTGGGCGATGCGGAGCGGCCCGCCGAGCTCGTCGGAGTTGCGGGTGCCGGCGATGATCTGGCCAAGCGCCTTCAGCGTGCCGATCGTCAGGTTCCAGGTCTCGGTGCCGGCGTGCCAGACCGCGGTCAGCGGATTGTCGCGCCGGGTCTCGATCTTGAGCGAGCGGACGCCGAGCAGTCCGACCTGGCGGGTGTTGCCGAAGCGGTCGGTGATCTCGCTGGCGCGCGGCGTCACCGTCATCGCGATCACCTGCTCGCCGCGGCGGACCTCGACGGCAAGCGGCCGACCGGGGCTCTCCTGGACGATCTTCTGCAGCTCCTCGAAACGCTGCACCGGCCGGGCGTCGACCGTGAGGAAACGGTCGCCGGCCTTGATCCCGGCGGCCGCGGCGGCGCCGTCGTCGATCACTTGGTCGGCAGTCGGCGGCGTGAACGGCCGGCCGGCGGTCGCGAACAGGATGGCCAGCACGATGATGGCGAAGATGAAGTTGGCGAGCGGCCCGGCGACGCTGATCTGGGCACGCTGGCCGACCGGCTTGGCGAAGAGCGAGTGCTGTCGGTCGGCGTCGGCGATCGGTCCCTTGGTCACCGAGGCGACGTCGCCGTCGCCCGCCATGCGCACATAGCCGCCCAGCGGCAGCAGCGAGATCCGCCAGCGCGTGCCCAGCCGGTCGGTCCAGCCGAACAGCTCGGGCCCGAAGCCGATCGAGAAGACCTCGACCCGCACGCCGTAGCGGCGCGCGACCCAGAAGTGACCCAGCTCGTGCACGAACACGAGCACGGTCAGGATGACCAGGAACGGGATGACGTATGTGCCGAAACCGGAGACGAACTGCATCATGCTGCGACCGTACGTGTTCCTAAGCTGCCAAGCGAGCGCCGGCCCTGGCGCGCACCTCGGCATCTATGGCCCGGACCTCGTCGATCGACGCGGGCGCCGGGGCCGTGATGGAGCCGAGGGTGCTTTCGACGACCCTGGCGATGTCGAGGAAACCCAGGCGACCTGCCAGGAAGCCATGGACGGCCACCTCGTTCGCCGCGTTCAAGATTGTAGGTGCGGCGCCCCCTGTTTGCAAGGCGAGACGGGCGAGCCTGAGGGCAGGAAATCGTGTTGGATCCGGGGCTTCGAAGGTGAGCTGACCAATTTGGGCGAGATTAAGGCGAGCCGCCGGGGTCTCGATACGTTCCGGCCAGGCGAGCGCATAGGAGATGGGCACGCGCATGTCAGGCGTGCCCAGCTGCCCAAGGACCGAGCCGTCGCGATAGGCGACCAGGCTGTGCAGCACCGATTGCGGGTGGACGACCACCTCGATCCGCTCCTCCGGGATCTCGAACAGGTGATGAGCCTCTATGACCTCGAGCCCCTTGTTCATCAAGGTCGCCGAATCGACCGAGATCTTGGCGCCCATCGACCAGGTCGGATGCTTGACCGCCTCGGTCGGGGTCGCCTGCGCCATCCGCTCGACCGGCCAGGTCCGGAACGGGCCGCCCGAGGCCGTGAGCACCAGCTTCTCGACCGACTCCCGCCGCCCGTCCTCGAACACCTGGAAGATCGCGTTGTGCTCTGAATCGACCGGCAGCAGCTTGGCCCCGCGCCGCCTGGCCTCGCCGGTCATCAGCGCGCCGGCGCAGACCAGCGCCTCCTTGTTGGCGAGCGCCACCAGCGCGCCCCGGCGGATCGCGGCGAAGGTCGGCGGCAGGCCGACCGACCCGACGATCGCCGCCATCACCCAGCCGGCCGGCCGGTCGGCCGCCTCGATCACCGCGCTCTCGCCGGCGCCGCACTCGATGCCGGTGCCGACGAGGCCGTCCTTAAGCGCCTGGAAATGGCGGTCGTCGGCGATCGCGGCGAAGCGCGGGCGATGCAGCTTCGCAAGCTCGATCAGGCGCTGCACGTTCGAGCCCGCGGTCAGAGCCTCGACAGGGAAGCGCTCGGGATCGCGGCCGATCAGGTCGAGCGTCGAGGCACCGACCGACCCGGTGGCGCCGAGCACGCTGACGCGCCGGATCATCTCCATGGGAAGGCATCTCCGCCGAAGAGCCACATCGCGATCGCCAGCGCCGGCGCAGCGGCGATCAGGCCGTCGACGCGGTCGAGCAGGCCGCCATGGCCCGGGATTAGCGTACCGGCGTCCTTGACGCCGAAGCGGCGCTTGACCGCCGACTCCGCCAGGTCGCCGCCTTGCGAGACCACGGCGACGACGAATCCGACGACGATCAGCGCGATGGCGCGATCGTTGCCGAGCAGCCATGAGGTCGCGTATCCGACGATGCCGGCGGCAATGACGCCGCCGATCAATCCGGACCAGGTCTTCTTCGGGCTCACCTGCGGCCAGAGCTTGGGCCCGCCGACGGTGCGCCCGACCGCGTAGGCGCCGATGTCTGTCGCCCACACCGCGGCCAGCAGCCAGAAACAGATCTCTCGCCCCTGCTCGGTGTCGAGGCGAAGCCAGATGAAAGCGAGGCAGGGCATCGCCACGACCGGCGCACCGGCGGCGAGCCAGGTCGCGATGGCACGGCCCCGCGGCAGAACCAGGAGGAAAGTGGCAACGGCCGACGCCGCGACCGCGAGCGCCGCCTCCGCCATGCCGACGCGGGAGGCGAGACCGATCGCGACGATCGTGCCCGCAGCGATGACCCAGGCGGCCGGCATCGTTCGGCCGTCGTCGCAGAGCCGCGTCCACTCGCGCGCCATCTCAGCGGCGGCGAGCACCAGCATCAGCTCGAACCAGGGCGTGCCGTAGTAGACCGCGGCGAGGACCGGCGGCGCCAGCACCAGCGACGACAGGATGCGTCGGACCAGGCCCGCGCCTGCGATCTTATCCGACAGCGCCATATCGGCGCTCGCGACGGTTAAACTCGTGGACCGCGTCCTCGAGGTCGGATTTGCCGAAATCGGGCCAGTATTTGTCGACGAAGACCAGCTCGGAATACGCCGATTGCCAGAGCAGGAAGTTGCTCAGGCGC
This sequence comes from Rhodospirillaceae bacterium, assembly GCA_016792585.1. Classification (GTDB taxonomy): domain Bacteria; phylum Pseudomonadota; class Alphaproteobacteria; order SHVZ01; family SHVZ01; genus SHVZ01. Next base: position 708 of record JAEULB010000108.1, on the reverse strand, counting down.
TTCTCGCCGGAGGTGCGAATGACGACGTCCGGGTCCGGCAGGTCAGCGGTGAACAGCCGGCCGGTCAAGGCCGCCGCGTCGATCGACTTGGGATCCAACTTGCCCGCGGCCGCATCGGCCGCGAGCGCGCGGGCCGCGGCGACGATCTCGTCGCGGCCGCCATAGGAGATCGCGAGCGTGAGGTTCAGCTTGTCGTTGCCGCGCGTCAGGTCCTCGGCGTTGGCGATCAGCGCGACGATGTCCGGATCGAAACGGCTGCGGTCGCCGATCACCCGGAGCCTGGCGCCTTTGGCGTGCAGGTCGGCGATCTCGCTCCGGAGGTAGTGGCGCATCAGCCCCATCAGGTCCTGGACCTCGCCCGCGGGGCGGTTCCAGTTCTCCGACGAGAATCCGAAGACGGTCAGGTAGCGAATGCCGAGCTCGCCGGCGCCGGTGATCGTACGGCGGAGCGCCTCCGCCCCCTGGCGGTGCCCCGCGGCACGCGGCAGCCCCCGCGCCCGCGCCCAGCGGCCGTTGCCATCCATCACGATCGCGACGTGCGTGGGCGTGGTCACCGTCGTCGACATGCGCTCCCAGCGGTCCTCTAGACCTTCATGATCTCTTGTTCTTTTTGCGCGAGCATCTCGTCGATCTTCTTCACGTGCTCGTCGGTCTTCTTCTGAACTACCTCGGAAAGGCGACGATGCTCGTCCTCGGTGATCTCGCCCT
>JAEULB010000083.1 GCA_016792585.1 Rhodospirillaceae bacterium | reverse complement strand
GAACAGCGGCACGCAGGTCAGCACGATCACCAGGCCGACGATGTTGCCGAGATACATGCTGGCGATCAGGCCCCAGACGAAGTCCTTCTGCTCGACGAACAGCAGCGGCCCCGGCTGCAGGCCCCAGATCAGGAGGCCGCCTAGCAGCACGGCGGCGGTCGGCGACCCGGGAATGCCGAGGGTGATCATCGGCAGCAGCGCGCTGGTGCCGGCGGCATGAGCCGCGGTCTCCGGCGCCACCACGCCCTCGAGCTGGCCCTTGCCGAACTTGTTGCCATCCTTGGAGAAGCGCTTGGCAAGCGCGTAGCTCATGAACGACGCGGGCGTGGCACCGCCCGGCGTGATGCCCATCCAGCATCCGATCAGGCAGCTCCTGACCGAGGTCATCCAATAGGACGGAAGCTTCTTCCAGGTCTCGATCACGGCGTTGAGGCGGAGCTTCGCATGGGTGCCCGCGAAGGCGAGTCCGGTCTCCATCGAGGCCAGGATCTCGCCGATGCCGAAGAGGCCGATCACCGCGGTCAGGAACTTGAAGCCGGTCAGCAGCTCGGCAGTGCCAAAGGTCATGCGGAGCTGGCCGGTCACGGTATCGAGACCGACCGACGCCAAGGCGAATCCGAGACTCATCGAGGCCAGCGTCTTGAAGGCCGATCCCTTGCCCATGCCGACGAAGCTGGCGAAGGTCAGGAACTGTACCGCGAAGAACTCCGCTGGCCCGAATTTCAAGGCGAATTTCGCGACCAGCGGCGCCAGGAAGGTGATCATCACCACGGCGACCAGCGCACCGACGAAGGACGACGTGAAGGCCCCGGTCAGGGCCTCGTCGGCCCTGCCCTGCTTCGCCATCGGATGGCCGTCGAACGTGGTCGCGACCGACCAGGGTTCGCCCGGGATGTTGAAAAGGATCGAGGTGATGGCGCCGCCGAACAGCGCGCCCCAGTAGATGCAGGACAGCATGATGATCGCCGAGGTCGGCGACATCGAGAAGGTGAGCGGCAGCAGGATCGCGACGCCGTTGGCGCCGCCGAGGCCCGGAAGGACGCCGATGATCACGCCCAGCAGGATGCCGATCAGCATCAACAGGAGATTGAACGGGCTAAGGACGACCGCAAAGCCGCCCATAAGCGAGGCTAGTTCTTCCAACGCCGAGTCCCCCCACCGTTTCTTCCCGGTCTCGCGCCTGCGCTACGGCCGAAACCTCAGCGATCCTTGTCCGGTCGCGTGTATTTGGTATACAAAATGCCGGAAGGGGTGCTTTTGTAAAGCCGAAACGAACGGTACTGCGCTGCGGATCTCAAAAAGGCCGGCGCGGAAAGTACTCCCGGGGGGATAGGGGCTCGGTCGACCCATGACGGCGTTGAAGCTCGCGGTACAGCCCATCGAGGCGGAGCCGAGTTTCCGGGATCGCGCTTACGCGGCCCTGAAGCAGGCCATCACCACGATGGACATCTACGCCACGCGCGAGCCCATCCGCCTCGACGAGCGCCGCCTTTCCCAGGATCTCGGCATCAGCCGCACGCCGATTCGAGAAGCCTTCAACCGGCTCGAGCAGGAAGGCTTCATCCGCTCGGTGCCGCGCAAGGGCATGTTCATCGTCCGCAAGACCAAGCAGGAGATCATCGAGATCATCGGGGTCTGGGCGGCGCTGGAATCGATGGCCGCGCGCCTGATCACCCTGCATGCGACCGACGACGAGATCGGCAGCCTCCGGCGCCTCTTCGTCGAGTTCGAAGGACCCGGCCACGATCCGAAGGCCCATATCGACGAGTACTCGGAAGCGAACATCCGCTTCCACCAGGCGATCGTGAACATGAGCCGCAACCGTCTCCTGATGGAGACGATGGAGAACCTGTTCATCCATATGCGCTCGATCCGGCGCGTGACGATCTCCGAGAGCGACCGCGCGACGCGCTCGATCAAGGATCACATGGACATCATCGAGGCCCTCGAGAAGCGCGACACCGAGCGCGCCGAGAGACTGGTCCGCAAGCACAGCCTCGATCTCGCCACGCACGTCGAGAAGAACGTCACCTATCTGGATTGATCGAAACGGCGCCGCTACGAACGGCGCCGACATGAGGGAGGGAAACCATGACCGCCGCGACCAAAGAGAAGCCCGCCGCCGCCGACGAGGGACAGGAGCTCACCGACGGCTTCAACCTCATCATCGACGCGCTGAAGCTGAACGGGCTCACCACGATCTATGGCGTGCCCGGCATCCCGATCACCGACTTCGGCCGCATGGCGCAGGCCTCGGGCATCCGCGTGCTGTCGTTCCGCCACGAGCAGAACGCAGGCTATGCCGCCGCGATCGCGGGATACCTGACCAAGAAGCCCGGCATCTGCCTCACCGTCTCGGCGCCGGGCTTCCTCAACGGGCTCACCACGCTCGCGCACGCGACGACCAACTGCTTCCCGATGATCCTGATCTCGGGCTCGTCCGAGCGCGAGATCGTCGACCTGCAGCAGGGCGACTACGAGGAGATGGACCAGCTCGCGATCGCCAAGCCGCTCTGCAAGGCGGCCTACCGCGTGCTGCATGCCGCCGACATCGGCATCGGCATCGCGCGCGCCATCCGCTCCGCGGTCTCCGGCCGCCCGGGCGGCGTCTACCTCGACCTGCCGGCGAAACTGTTCGGCCAGGTGATGAACGCCGAAGCCGGCCGCAAGTCGCTGGTGAAGGTGATCGATCCCGCGCCGGCGCAGATCCCCGCCCCCGACGCGATCAAGCGCGCCCTCGACGTGCTCAAGAGCGCCAGGAAGCCGCTGATCATCCTCGGCAAAGGCGCCGCCTATGCGCAGGCCGACGAAGCGATCAAGACCTTTGTCGAGAAGTCGGGCGTTCCGTTCCTGCCGATGAGCATGGCCAAGGGCCTCTTGCCCGACCTGCATCCGCAATGCGCGGGCGCCGCGCGCTCGACCGTGCTCAAGGACTCCGACGTCGTCGTGATGATCGGTGCGCGCCTGAACTGGCTGCTCTCGCACGGCAAGGGCAAGACCTGGGGCGATGCGCCGAAGAAGTTCATCCAGATCGACATCGAGCCCAAGGAGATGGACTCGAACGTCGAGATCGCCGCGCCCGTCGTCGGCGACATCGGCTCGTGCATGAGCGCGCTGATCGAGGCGATGGGCAAGGACTGGGTCAAGGCGCCTGGGGACTGGTCGGGCGCGGTCAGCGCGAAGCGCGAAGAGAACGTCGCCAAGATGGCGCCGCGCCTGATGAACAACAACGTGCCGATGGACTACCACGGCGCGCTCGGCGTGCTTCGCACGATCATCAAGGAGCGGCCGGAAACGATCCTGGTCAACGAGGGCGCCAACACCCTCGACCTCGCCCGCGGCGTCATCGACATCTACAAGCCGCGCAAGCGCCTCGACGTCGGCACCTGGGGCGTCATGGGCATCGGCATGGGCCAGGCGATCGCCGCCGCGGTCGAGACCGGCCACAAGGTGCTCGCGGTCGAGGGCGACAGCGCCTTCGGCTTCTCCGGCATGGAGGTCGAGACGATCTGCCGCTACGGCCTTCCGGTCTGCGTCGTGATCTTCAACAACAACGGCATCTACCGCGGCACCGACGTCAACAAGGCCGGCACCGATCCGGCGACGACGGTCTTCGTCGCGGGGGCCCGCTACGACAAGATGATGGAGGCCTTCGGCGGCGTCGGCGTCAACGCGACGTCGCCGGACGAGCTCAAGCGTGCGGTCAACGCGGCGCTCGACTCGGGCAAGCCGACCCTGATCAACGCGGTGATCGACCCGGCCGCCGGCAGCGAGAGCGGCCGCATCGGCAACCTGAATCCGCAGAGCGCGCTCAAGAAGAAGTAACCCAATCCAGATAGATCGAGTTCAAGGGGAGCGAGACATGGCGAAGGCGAAGAAGTCCGCGAAGAAGCCGGCGAAGAAGGCCGCAGCCAAGAGGCCGGTGAAGAAGGTCGCGAAGAAGGCAGCCAAGGCTGCACCCAGGAAGGCGGCGAAGAAGCCTGCCAAGGCGGCACCGAGGAAGGTCGCGGCGAAGGCAAAAGCCACGGCGAAGGCGGCCAACGGCGCGCCGAAGATGTCGACCAAGCCCTTCGGCCAGGACGGCAAGGCGCTTCAGGGCGTGCGCATCCTCGACTTCACCCACGTGCAGTCGGGCCCGACCTGCACCCAGCTCCTCGCCTGGTTCGGCGCCGACGTGATCAAGGTCGAGCGCCCGGGCGTCGGCGACATCACCCGCGGCCAGCTTCAGGACGTGAAGGGCGCCGACAGCCTCTACTTCACGATGCTTAATCACAACAAGCGCTCGATCACGATCGACTCCAAGCACCCGCAGGGCAAGCGCGTGCTCGACGAGCTGGTCAAGAACTGCGACGTGCTGGTCGAGAACTTCGCGCCGGGCGCGCTCGACCGCATGGGACTGACCTGGGAGTACATCCACAAGCTCAACCCGCGGATGATCGTCGCCTCGGTGAAGGGCTTCGGCCCCGGCCCCTACGAGGACTGCAAGGTCTACGAGAACGTCGCCCAGTGCACCGGCGGCTCGGCGTCGACCACCGGCTTCCTCGACGGCCCGCCGCTGGTGACCGGTGCGCAGATCGGCGACTCCGGCACCGGGCTTCACCTGGCGCTCGGCATCGTCTCCGCGCTCTATCAGCGCAACCGCACCGGTCGCGGCCAGAAGGTGCTCTGCGCGATGCAGGACGGCGTCTTGAACCTCTGCCGCGTCAAGCTGCGCGACCAGCAGCGGCTAGCCCACGGACCGCTGAAGGAATACAGCCAGTACGGCCAGAACATCCCGTTCGGCGAGGCGACGCCGCGCGCCGGCAACGACTCCGGCGGCGGCCAGCCGGGCTGGATCATCAAGTGCAAGGGCTGGGAGACCGATCCCAACGCCTACATCTACTTCATCACCCAGGCGCCGGTGTGGGGCGCCATCTGCGACGTGATAGGCGAGCCGGAGTGGAAGACCCACCCCGACTACGCGACGCCGCCGGCCCGGCTCCCGCGCCTCAAGTCGATCTTCGAGCGGATCGAGCAGTGGACCATGACCAAGACCAAGTTCGAGGCCATGGACATCCTCAACAAGTACGACATCCCGTGCGGCCCGATCCTGTCCTTGAAGGAGATCGCCGAGGACCAGTCGCTGAGGAAGACCGGCACCGTGGTCGAGGTCGATCATCCGACGCGGGGCAAGTACCTGACCGTCGGCAACCCGATCAAGCTGTCGGATTCGATCTCGGAAGTGACGCGTTCGCCGCTTCTGGGCGAGCACACCGATGAGATCCTGAAGAGCGTTCTCAAGTTCAAGGACAACGAGATCGCCGAGATCAAGGCCTCCGGTGCGCTGACGCCGCCGAAGAAGGAAGACGCGAAGGCTGCCTGAACCGGGGGGATCTGACATGCGTATCGTAGTTCACGGCCAGCAGGCCTTCGGGAAGGCGGTTCTCGAGGCCCTGCTGAAGCGCGGAGAGAACGTCGTCGGCGTCTACGTGGCGCCGGAGAAGGAAGGGCAGAAGGCGGACCCGCTGAAAGAGGCGGCGCTGGCGGCCAAGCTGCCGGTGTTCCAGCCGAAGTCCTATCGCCAGCCGGGTCCGGTCTGGGACGAGTTCAAGGCATTGAAGCCAGACCTGCAGGTCATGGCCTTCGTCACCCTGTTCGTGCCGTCGGGATTCCTCAACATCCCGACCCACGGCTCGATCCAGTACCACCCCTC
>JAEULB010000043.1 GCA_016792585.1 Rhodospirillaceae bacterium | reverse complement strand
CATCGCAGGCGAAGCCGGGCATGACCCGGCCGATGTCCGCTGCACGCTAGACGCCGGCGTCGTCGACGAGCGCCGCCAGCTTCTTCGGCGCCGTCATCCGATAGCTCCGGCGCACCAGCAGAGCCACTTCCTTCCAGTCGGGCTTGCGGTCGATCCGCATGCCGACCCAGCCCTTGTGCCCGACATAGGGCGGCACGAAGAAACGATCGCCGTCGGATCCCACGAGAACCTGCTGGCTCCCCTTCGGCGCCTTGAACCAGATCGCCGGCCGCTCATCGCGGTCGACCTGCATGACGAAGATCTTGCTGCGGACGCGGAAGGTCGGCAGATCCCAGGTCTCGCGCTCTTCCGCTTCAGGGAGGGCGAGGCAGATCTCGCGCAGGCGATCGATCGGCTTCCTGGGTGGCATCGCTGCAGTCTAGCCATGCTGCAGTGCACTTCGATTGACTTTCGATTCCCGCCCCCGCAGGTTGACTTGTCCGTCGATCCCCCGGGGAGAGACCGGTCCCAAAGGCCGGCGCCGAAGGAGCAACCGCCCCGGAAACTCTCAGGCACCCAGGACCCGGGGGAGAGGACGCTCTGGAGAGCAGGCGCGAACCGCGCCTCACCGACGAGGTAAGCCCGATCATCGGGTGAATCTTTCAGGTCTCATGACAGAGGGGGCGGCTTAAGGCGCATTGCGCCTTGGGTCGCCGCAACCCTGTCGGAGATCCGAAGTGGCCGATCCAGGCACGCTCAAAGTCACACCGCTCAACGCGCTCCATCGCTCGCTCGGCGCCAAGATGGTGCCGTTCGCCGGATACGACATGCCCGTCCAGTACCCGATGGGCATCATGAACGAGCACCTGCACACGCGCGCCCAGGCCGGGCTCTTCGACGTCAGCCACATGGGCCAGGTGCGCATCACCGGCAAGGATGCGGCGAAGCAGTTCGAGACGCTGGTGCCTGGCGACTACCAGGGGCTCGCTCTCGGCCGCACCAAATACTCTCTGCTGCTCGACGACAACGCCGGCATCCTCGACGATCTGATGGCGACCAACCGAGGCGACCATCTGTTCGTCGTGGTCAACGCCTCCAACAAGGACGCCGATGTCGCGCGGATGCGCGAGCGTCTCAAGGGCGTCGGTATCGAGTACCTCGAAGATCGCGCGCTGCTGGCCCTGCAGGGACCAGCCGCGAAGAAGGTGATGGCGAAGCTATCGCCCGGATCGGGCGACATGGTCTTCCTGTCCATCCGTGAGCTGAAGATCGCCGGCATCGACGTGCTGGCGACGCGCTCCGGATACACCGGCGAGGACGGCTGGGAAATCTCGGTTGCGGCGAAGGACGCGGAAGCCCTGGCGAAGGCGCTGCTGGCGGAGCCCGAGGTGAAGCCGATCGGGCTTGGCGCACGCGACTCCCTTCGTCTCGAAGCCGGCCTCTGCCTCCACGGCAACGACATCGGACCCGACACGACGCCGATCGAGGCCGATCTCGCCTGGGCAGTCTCCAAGCGCCGCCGCGAGGAAGGGGGCTTCCCCGGCCACGCCATCGTCATGAAGCAGCTGAAGGACGGCGTGGCGCGCAAGCGCGTCGGCATCAAGCCGGAGGACAAGGCGCCGGCCCGCGGCCATACGCCTGTCGCCGACATGAGCGGCGCCGTGATCGGCGAGATCACCTCCGGCGGCTTCGGCCCGTCGGTCGGCGGCCCGGTCGCGATGGGATACGTCGCCACTCGGCACGCCCAGGTCGGCACGCCGATCCAGACCATCGTTCGCGGCACGCCGCGGCCAGCCAAGGTCGCGAAGCTGCCCTTCGTCCAACCAAACTATCACCGGGGGTGAACGCCATGCGGTTCAGCAAGGATCACGAGTGGGTCAAGGTCGAGGGCGGCGTCGCCACCGTCGGCATCACGTCGTACGCGCAGGAGCAGCTGGGCGACGTGGTGTTCGTCGAGCTGCCGGCGGTCGGCAAGAAGGTTAAGGCCGGCGAGGAAGCTGCCGTCGTCGAATCCGTGAAGGCGGCGAGCGAGGTCTACGCGCCGATCTCGGGCGAGGTGACCGAGGTCAACGCCGCGCTCGGCGACACGCCAGCGCTCGTGAACGAAGACGCCGAGGGCAAGGGCTGGTTCATGAAGATCAAGCTCGCCGACCCCAAGGAGGTCGACGCGCTGATGGATGCGGCCGCCTACAAGACCTACATCGAGGGCCTGCACTGATGCGTTACCTGCCGCTGACGCCGGACGACCGGCGCGAGATGCTGGCCGCGATCGGCGCCGGATCGGTCCGCGACCTGTTCAAGGACGTGCCGGCGAAGGTCTGGCAGTCGAAGCCGGTCGACCTTCCGGCGCACCAGGGCGAGCTCGAGGTCGATCGCGCGCTGTCGGCAATGGCGGCGAAGAACATCCCGTCGGGGGCAGTGCCGAGCTTCCTCGGCGCCGGCGCCTATCGGCATCACGTGCCGAGCTCGGTCGATCACCTGATCCAGCGCGGCGAGTTCCTGACGGCCTATACGCCCTACCAGCCCGAGATCGCCCAGGGCACGCTGCAGATGCTGTTCGAGTTCCAGACGCAGGTGGCGCTGGTGACCGGCATGGATGTGGCGAACGCCTCGATGTACGACGGCTCCACCGCCGCCGCCGAGGCGGTGATGATGGCCGGCCGCGTCACACGCCGCGGCCGCGCGGTGCTGTCCGGCGGCCTGCATCCGATGTACCGCTCGATCATCGAGACGCACGGGAGGTACGGCGGCTTCAAGGTCGACTCGATGCCGGCCGATCCCGAGGACAAGGAAGATGCCGCTTCCAGGCTCGGCGACGACGTCTCCTGCGTCGTCGTGCAGTACCCGTCGGTGTTCGGCCAGATCAAGGACCTGAAGCCGCTGGCGGACGCCTGCCACGCGAAAGGCGCGCTGCTGGTGGTCGTCACCACCGAGATCGTGTCGCTGGGCGCGCTGGAGTCCCCGGGCGCCATGGGCGCGGACATCGTCGCGGCCGAGGGCCAGTCGATCGGCAACGGCCTCAACTACGGCGGCCCCTATGTCGGCCTCTTCGCCACGCGCGAGAAGTTCGTGCGCCAGATGCCGGGACGCCTCTCCGGCCAGACCGTCGATGCCGACGGCCGCCGCGGCTGGGTGCTGACGCTGTCGACCCGAGAGCAGCACATCCGCCGCGAGAAGGCGACCTCGAACATCTGCACCAATGCCGGCCTCTGCGCGCTCGCCTTCTGCATCCACATGACCTTGCTCGGCGAGGTGGGCTTGAAGCAGCTGGCCGCGATCAACCACGCGAAGGCGGTTCAGCTGGCCGACAAGCTCGCCGGCGTTCCCGGCGTCACGGTGATCAACCAGTCCTTCTTCAATGAGTTCACGGTGAAGCTGCCGAAGCCGGCTTCCGGTGTCGTCGACCGTCTCGCGGCCAAACGGATCCTCGCCGGCGTGCCGGTCTCGCGCCTGCTTCCGGGCGAGGCGTCCGTCGCCAACCTGCTCTTGGTTGCCGCGACCGAGGTCAACACCGATCAGGACATGGATGCGCTTGCGGGCGCGCTCCGGGAGGATCTGCGATGAGCGACTGGAGCAAGGCCGTCAGCGCCGGCTTCAAGGCCGACGGCGCCGGACCCACCGGCAGCCGCGGCCTGCAGATGGAAGAGTCGCTGAGCTTCGAGCAGGACGCACCCGGCCGCACCGGCGTCGACCTGCCGGCACCGGCCAAGGTCAAGGACCGCCTCGGCGGCCACGGCCGC
>JAEULB010000031.1 GCA_016792585.1 Rhodospirillaceae bacterium | reverse complement strand
TTGCGACGCGTCGGAGGATCTGCTGGCAACCTCCGACTATGGCGGGCCGGTGACGGCCGCCGTCGCCCGCGCCAATCGCGTCGCGACGCAGTTCCACCCAGAGAAGAGTCAGGCCCTCGGCTTGCGGCTGCTTTCCAACTTCCTCGGCTGGCGGCCATGACCGACGTGAAGATCGCCGCCGAGCGCGTGACCAAGCTCTCCGACCGCGAGATCGAGGATCTCTGCGACGCCGCCGCCGACGCGATCGGCGGGGGCGGCGGGTTCGGCTGGCTCAAGCCGCCGCCGCGCCACGTGATGGAGGCGTTCTGGCGGGGCGTGCTATTGATTCCCGAGCGCATGCTGATCGTCGGCCGCCTCGACGGCACCATCGCCGGATCGGCGACGATCCAGAAGCCGCCGCGCAACAACGAGGCGCAGGCGCATTCCTGCTGGCTCACCACCAGCTTCGTCGCCCCCTGGGCGCGCGGCCACGGCCTTGCCGGCCTGATCACCGCGACGGTCGAGGAAGCGGCGGCGGAAGCGGGCTACAAGACGCTCAACCTAGACGTCCGCGAGACCCAGGCGCGCGCGATCGAGATCTACTGCAGCCGCGGCTACGTGCATTGGGGCACCAACCCGCGCTACGCCAAGGTCGACGGCAAGTTCGTCGCCGGCCTCTACTTCTACAAGAGCCTCAACGGAGAGGATGCGTGATCCTCTATCCGGCGATCGATCTCAAGGGCGGGCAATGCGTCCGCCTCAAGCTCGGCGACATGGGGCAGGCCACCGTCTACAACCCCGATCCCGCTGCCCAGGCGCGCGCCTTCGCGACCTCCGGCTTCGAGTGGATCCACGTCGTCGACCTCGACGGCGCCTTCGCCGGCAAGCCGCAGAACGCCGACGCGGTGGCATCCATCATCGCGGCGGTCGATCTGCCGGTGCAGCTCGGCGGCGGCATCCGCGACCTCAAGACGGTCGAGGCCTGGCTCTCGCGGGGCTTGAGGCGCGTGATCCTCGGCACCGCCGCGGTCAAGAACCCGGCGCTGGTCCGCGAAGCGGCAGCCAGGTTCCCGGGCCAGGTCGCGGTCGGCATCGATGCACGCGACGGCTTCGTCGCGGTCGAAGGCTGGGCCGAGGTCTCCTCGCTGCCGGCGCGCGAGCTTGCGCTCCGCTTCCGCGATGCCGGCGTCGCCGCGGTGATCTTCACTGACGTCGGGCGCGACGGCGTGCTCGCAGGCGTCAATGTCGAGGCGACCGCCGACCTCGCCAAGGATCTCGGCATCCCGGTGATCGCCTCGGGCGGCCTCGCCTCGATCGACGACGTCCATCGGCTCAAGGCACGCGAGAAGGACGGCATCTCCGGCGTCATCATCGGGCGCGCGCTCTATGACGGCCGCGTCGACCCGGCGAGCGCGTTGAAGGCGGCGGCATGAGCCTCAAGGTCCGCCTGATCCCCTGCCTCGACGTCAAGGGCGGCCGCGTCGTCAAGGGCGTGCAGTTCGTCGACCTCAAGGACGCCGGCGACCCGGTCGAGCATGCACGCGCCTACGATGCCGCCGGCGCCGACGAGCTCTGCTTCCTCGACATCACCGCCAGCTCCGACAACAGGGCGATCCTGCTGGACGTCGTCCAGAGGACGGCCGAGCAGTGCTTCATGCCGCTCACCGTCGGCGGCGGCGTGCGCGAGGTGAAGGACGTCCGGGCATTGCTGCTGGCCGGCGCCGACAAGGTCTCGATCAATACCGCGGCGGTGCATCGGCCGGAGTTCGTCAAGGAGGCGGCCGAGAAGTTCGGCAGCCAGTGCATCGTCGTCGCCGTCGATGCCAAGCGCTCGGGCAACCGCTGGCAGGTCTTTACCCATGGCGGTCGCAACGACACCGGCCTGGATGCCGTCGACTGGGCGGTCCGCATGGCCGAGCTCGGTGCCGGCGAGATCCTGCTGACCTCGATGGACAGGGACGGCACCCGCGCCGGCTTCGACATCGACCTGACCCGGGCGGTCGCCGACGCGGTGCCGATCCCGGTGATCGCCTCCGGCGGCGTCGGCTCGGTCGACCACCTGGTCGACGGGGTGATCAAGGGTCATGCCTCGGCGGTGCTTGCCGCCTCGATCTTCCATTTCGGCGAGATCGCTCTGCCGGAGGCGAAGAGGCGCATGGCCGCCGCGGGAGTCCCGGTCCGCCTCGTCTGACGAAACTGTTACTTAAGTCGGAAAATCGTGGTATCGCATCGGGCATGTCCGATGCCAATGCGTTGGACGGCACCTGCCTCGACCGCCTCTTCAAGGTGATCGAATCCAGGCGCGGCGCCGATCCCGAGACCTCCCACACCGCCAAGCTCCTCCAGCGCGGCACCAAGCGCATCGCCCAGAAAGTGGGCGAGGAAGCGGTTGAAGCCGTGATCGAGGCGATCCGCGGCAACCGCCAGAAGCTCGCTGCCGAGTCCGCCGATCTCGTCTATCACGTGCTGGTGATGTGGGCGGACGCCGGCATCAAGCCGGCCGACGTCTGGGCCGAGCTCGCCAAGCGCGAGGGCATCAGCGGGATCGCCGAGCGCCGCGCCCGTGAGGAGCCGGACGACTCGTGAGTTACGACGCCGGCAACGCCTTCGCCCGGATCCTCAGGGGCGAGCTGCCATCGAAGAAGGTCTACGAAGACGCCCACGTCTTCGCGTTCTCGGACATCCGCCCCCAGGCGCCGGTCCATATCCTGGTGATCCCCAAGGGCGCCTACGTCTCCCTCGACGACTTCACCGAGAAGGCGTCCGACGCGGAGCAGGCCGCCCTGATGCGCGCGATCGGCAAGGTTGCGCGCGACGCCGGCCTCCCAAAGTCCGGCTACCGCGTCCTGTCCAATATCGGCGATCACGGCCATCAGGAGGTCCCTCACCTCCATTTCCACGTGGTCGGCGGCCGGCCGATGGGCCGCATGCTGCAAAAGGCCGACTGAGCACTTATCTCTGTCTCGAGGTCTCTCCAACCCCAGAGGTCGCCATGAAAGCCCGGATCGAATACTGCACGTCCTGAAACTACGAACCGAGAGCCCTCCGTGCGAGGGACAGACTGACGAAGCTCGGCGCCGAGGTTCAGCTGGTGAAGGGCAAGGGCGGCATCTTCGACATCACGGTCGACGGCAAGCTCGCCTTCTCCAAGCACCAGACCGGACGCTTCCCGACCGACGAGGAAGTGGACGCGTCGGCCAAGAGCTGAGGTAGAGTCGAGGCGCCCTCTCCCATGCCGGGGGAGGGCGCCTCGCTTTTTGGGGAAACTCCATGCGCCTGGTCGTCGCCGCGATGCTGCACGAGACCAACACCTTCTCGCCGATCCCGACCGACGTCGCCCGCTTCGGCCAGCGCAACATGCTGAAGGGCAAGGAAGCCCGCGACTACTTCAAGGGCACCAACACCGCGATCGCCGCCTTCATCGACCAGGCCGAGGACGCCCGGGCCGAGATGACGATCCCCATGACCGCCAGCGCCGTCCCCTCCGGCAAGGTCTCCGACGAGGCGTATCGGATCATGAGCGACGCGATCTGCGAGGCGATCGACAAGGGCTGCGACGCGGCCCTGCTCGACCTGCACGGCGCGATGGTCACGGAATCCTTCGAGGACGGCGAAGGCACGCTGCTCGCCCGCATCCGTAAGACGCATCCGAACCTGCCGATCGCGGTCGCCCTCGACCCGCATTGCAACTGCACCCAGACGATGGTCGACAACGCCACCGCGCTGGTCGGCTACTCCACATACCCGCATATCGACATGTACGACACCGGCAAGCGCGCCGGCCGCATCGTGCTGGACGCGATGGCCGGCAAGACCCGGCCGGTGATGACCTGGCGCCAGCTGCCGCTGCTCTCCCAGACGCTGCGCCAGGGCACCGACGACGAGCCGATGAAAAGCCTGAACGCGCTGGCGCGGGCGAAGGAGAAGGCGGGCCTGATCTCGGCCTCGATCCTGTTCGGCTTCCCGCTCGCCGACATAAGGGACGCAGGCTTCTCGGTCGTCACCATCGCCGACGGCGACAAGGCGAAGGCGGAAGCGGCGGCTGAGGAGATCGCCCGCGCCGGCTGGCAGGTTCGCGACGAGTTCGTCTACAAGGGCCGGCCTCTTTCGGAGACCGTCGCCGAGGCGGCGACGCTGACCGATGGACCGATCGTGCTGCTCGACCATTCCGACAACGCTGCCTCGGGTGCGACCCAGGACGTGATGACGGTGATCGCCGAGGTCATGCGCCAGGGGCTCGAGGACGTCGCGGTCGCGGCGGTGTGGGATCCGGCGGCGGTTCAGGAGATGGCCAAGGCCGGCCCCGGCGCCACGGTCACGCTCAAGCTCGGCGGCAAGACCGACATGCCGTCGATCAACCTCAAGGGCAAGCCGCTGACCGTGACCGGCAAGGTCAAGTCGCTGACCGACGGCGAGTTCGTGATCCGCGGCCCCATGGGCACCGGCACCAAGGCGCAGCTCGGTCCCGCCGCCGTGCTCGACACCGGCAAGATGGAGATCGTCGTCGTCTCGCGCCACCACGAGCCGTTCGACCTCGGCATCTTCACCTCGCTCGGCATCCAGCCCGAGCACAAGCGTTACCTGCTGCTGAAGTCGCGCATCCACTACCGCGCCGGCTTCGCCAAGATGGCGAAGCACACCTTCCGCCTCGACGGCCAGGGCGTGACGACCTCCGACAACTCGCTGCTCGACTTCAAGAAGATCCGCCGGCCGATCTACCCGCTCGACCGCATCAACGACTGGCGCTGACTACATCTGCTCCCAGTACTCGCTGGGATCGACGACGGCGTCGATCACCGTCGGGCGGCCGGACTTGATCGCGGCGTCGAAGGCCTTGTCGAAATCTGCCTGGGTCTCGACGCGGACACCGTCCAGGCCAAAGCCCTTCGCCAGCTGGTCGAAGCGGGGGCCTGAGAAGTCGACGGCACGGGGCGCCATCTGCATCTTGGCCTGCTTGAGCTTGATCAGCGCCAGCGCCTGGTCGTCGAGCACGACGACGACGATCGGAAGCCTGTGCTCGGCCATCACCGCGAGGTCGCCCAAGGACATCAGCAGCGAGCCGTCGCCGATCATCGCCACGACCGGTGCACCGGGCTTCGCCAGCGCGGCACCGATCGCCGCCGGCAGCGCGTAGCCCATGTGGCAGAGGCCGTTCGACTGGATCAGCTGGCCGGGCGAGCGGCAGAGCAGCGCGTGGTTGGCGAGGATGCGGTGCGCGCCGACGTCCACGGTCATCCTCCAGTCGGGCTTAACGCGGTCGCTGACCGCCTTGAACAGGCCGGCCGGGCTGAGACCCTTGGCCGGTGTGCGCGGACGGACGATCTCGGTGACCTTCGAGCGGTAGGTCGAGATCCGATCGGCCGGCCATGCGGCCGCCGGGCCGCCGGTCAGGGCTGCCAGCAGCGAGGGCAGGTCGCCGAAGGCTTCCGTCCCGGTCGGGAACAGCCGGTGCGGCATCGGTCCCCAGTCGAGCGACAGCACCGGCTTGGACGCCGGCCAGGCGTCGATCCAGGCATCGCGCAGCTCGATCGGATCGAAGCCGATCAGGACCAGGAGGTCCGATGCCTCGACGATCTTCATCGTCTCGGCATCGACGACGGGCGAAAGCCCGACGCTGCCTAAGGACAGCGTGTGGTGCTCGTCGAGCACCCCTTTGGCCTTGTAGCTGGCGAGGAGGGGCATGCCCCAGGCCTCCAAGAAGCCTTTCAGCGGCGAGGCGACGCCGTCATGGATTGCGCCGCGGCCGGCCAGGGCCAGCGGACGCTTCGCCTTGGCCAGGATCGCCTTGGCCGTGTTCGCCGCCGTCTCGTCGAGAGTCGTCGGCAGCCGCTTCGGCGGCGAGAGCGCCGACTCATCGGAAACGGCACGGCTATAGTCGGCGGGGCAATTCAGCAGCACCGGGCCGGCAGGGAAGGCGAGGGCGATGTCGAGCGCTTTCGCCGTCTGCTGCGCGGCACGGCTCGGGTTCAAGGTCGCGGCCCATTTCGTCGCCGGCGTCGCCAGCGCCACGTGGTCGAAGACCTGATGGGTGTAGATACCCATCTGCCTGCTCGCCATCTCGCCGCCGAGCACGATCACGGCCGAGCGCTCCTGCAGCGCGCCGGCGATGCCCGAGATCGCGTTGGCGAGGCCGGGACCGAGCGCCGGGATCAGCACCGAGGGCTTGCCGGTCACCTGGTAGGCCGCGTCTGCCATGAACGCGGCCGAGGGCTCGCTCTTGGCGAGCACGAAGCGGATGCCGGCCTCTTCGCAGGCTCGGATCAGCTCGAGCACGTCGTTGCCGGGAATGCCGAAGGCGAACTCGGCGCCATAGGCCCTGAGGGTCGCCGCGATCGCATCGGCGGCGGTGCGCTTGGAAGTCATCGGGCGCGGAGTATGCAGAAATCGACGGCCTCCGACGAGTGGGGCATACTCGTGCCAACAAAGGTCGTCCGGGAGGGAAAGATGAGACGCATTCTAATATTGGTCGCGGCACTCGGCCTGATCGCCGGATCGGCCAGGGCCGAGGGCGAGATCCGCATCGCCGAGCAGTTCGGCATCAGCTACCTGCCGCTGCAGATGATGCGCCACCAGAACCTGATCGAGGAGGCCGGCAAGAAGCAGGGCCTCGACATCAAGGTGACCTGGTCCAGGCTCGCCTCCGGCAACCCGATGAACGACGCGATGCTGTCGGGCTCGCTCGACGTGGCCTCCGGCGGGGTCGGCCCGCTGCTGCTGATCTGGGATCGCACCAAGGGCAACCTGAACGTCAAGGCGATCTCGGCAATCAACTCGATGCCGCTGTACCTGACGACGCGCAATCCGGCGATCAAGTCGCTGAAGGACTTCACGGCCAAGGACAAGATCGCGCTGCCTGCGGTGAAGGTCTCGGTGCAGGCGCGCACGCTGCAGATGGCGGCCGAGAAGCTTCTCGGCAAGTTCGACGCGCTCGACGAGTTCACCGTCTCGATGGCGCATCCGGATGCGACCGCGGCGCTGATGTCGGGCGCGACCGAGGTCAATTCGCATTTCGGCAGCCCGCCGTTCCAGTACACGCAGCTCGCGGATTCGAAGATCACGCGCGTGCTGAATTCCTACGACGTGCTGGGTGGCCCCACGACCTTCAACCTGGTCTGGGCGCGCGACGACTTCCGCACCAAGAACCCGAAGACCTACAAGGCGTTCATGGAAGCGCTGGCCGAGGCGGTCAAGCGCATCAACGCCGACAAGGCGGCGGCGGCCAAGGTCTACATCGAGGCCAACAACAGCAAGGAAGACCCGGCCCTCATCCTGAAGATGCTGAACGATCCGGAGATCGTCTTCACGCTCGAGCCGCAGAACACGATGGCCTATGCCGAGTTTATGCATAAGGTCGGCGCGCTCAAGAACAAGGCGGCGAGCTGGAAGGACTACGTCTTCGAGGAAGCGGCGGCGGGCAAGGGGAGCTGATCACGCTGGCCCCGCTTCTAGAGGTCTCCGGCGTCACGCTTCAGTACAAGACGCCGGAGCATCTGGTCACCGCGACGTACCGGGTCGACTTCCAGGTCTTTCCGGCCGACCGCTTCGTGCTGCTGGGCCCTTCGGGCTGCGGCAAGTCGAGCCTGCTGAAATCGGTCGGCGGATTCCTCAAGCCGGTCGAGGGCGAGATCCGTCTGTCGGGTGCTGAAGTCGACGGTCCGGGGCCGGATCGGATGATGGTGTTCCAGGAGTTCGACCAGCTGCCGCCCTGGAAGACGGTCAAGGAGAACGTGATGTTTCCCCTGACCGCGAGCGGCAAGCTCAGGCGCCGCGAGGCCGAGGATCGCGCGCGCAGCTACATCGCCAAGGTGGGCCTGGAGCGCTTTGCCGACGTCCATCCTCACATGCTGTCGGGCGGCATGAAGCAGCGGGTCGCGATCGCGCGTGCGCTGGCGATGGAGCCGGCGATCCTCTTGATGGACGAGCCCTTCGCCGCGCTTGACGCGCTCACCCGCCGCAAGATGCAGGAGGAGCTTCTGGCCCTCTGGGAGGAAGCCCGCTTCACCGTCCTCTTCGTCACGCACTCGATCGAGGAGGCGATCGTCGTCGGCAGCCGCATCCTGGTGATGTCGCCGCATCCGGGCCGGGTGAAGGCCGAGCTCGATGCCGACGGCTTCGACCATCGATCGGTCGGCGGCGAGAAGTTCCAGAAGCTGCAGACGCGCATCCACGACATGCTGTTCGCCGACAGGATCGAGTCGCATGGCTGACGGCACCGCGAAGCCGCTGCCGCCCAGCCGGCCCGAGTTCGAGCGGACCCTGCCGCCCCTGGGCGCCGTCGGCGACGTCGCCCGGCCGCTCACCGCCTTCGAGAAGCTGACCAACCTCGCCAGCGCACGCCGCATCTTCCTGCTGCTGATCCTGGCGGCGATCTGGCAGGCGTACGGGGCCTGGCTCTCGAACCCGCTGATCTTCCCGCCGTTCACCGACGTGGCGGACGCGCTCTGGGACTCGATCCTGAGGCGCGGGCTCCTCTGGCGGGCCTGGGCCTCGATCGCGGTATTGGCGAAGGGCTACGTGATCGGCGTGGTGCTGGCACTCGTCATTACCGCACTTGCCGTTTCGACCCGGGTCGGAAGCGACTTGCTGTCGACCCTGACCGCGATGTTCAATCCGTTGCCAGCGATCGCACTGCTGCCGATCGCTCTCCTCTGGTTCGGCCTTGGCGAGACCTCGCTCGTGTTCGTGCTCGTGCATTCCGTCCTATGGCCGCTGGCCCTCAACACCCATGCGGGCTTCACCGCCGTGTCCGACACGCTCAGGATGGCGGGGCGCAACTACGGGCTTACCGGCATCCCCTACGTGATCCGGATCCTGATCCCCGCGGCGTTCCCCTCGATACTGGCGGGACTCAAGATCGCCTGGGCGTTTGCGTGGCGCACTTTGATAGCGGCAGAGCTGGTGTTCGGCGTCTCCTCGCGCTCGGGCGGGCTCGGCTGGTTCATCTTCGAGAACCGGAACGAACTCAACATCCCCGAGGTCTTCGCCGGCCTCGTCATGGTGATTCTGATCGGTCTCGCGGTCGAAGCGGTGGTGTTCCGCGCGGTCGAGGCCCGCACCGTGCGCCGATGGGGCATGCAGCGATGACCAATGCTTCTCTTGGCACCCTCAAGGTCGAGATCTGGCGGGGCGCGGAGGAAGGCGACTTCGAGACCTTCGAGGTCCCGAGCCAGCCGAGCCAGACCGTGCTCGACCTCGTCACATATGTGCAGCGGAAACTCGATCCGAGCCTCGCCTATCGCTTCGCCTGCCGGGTCGGCGTCTGCGGCAGTTGTGCGATGACCGTCAACGGCACGCCACGCTGGACCTGCCGCACCCACGTGCAGAAGGTCGCCTCGTCGGGCCGCGTCCGCATCGAACCGCTCCGCAACCTGCCGATCCTCAAGGACCTGGCGACCGACATGGCGCCGTTCTTCGACAAGGGGCAGGAGGCGTTGGGCCGTTTCGTGCCCTCGGACGCCAGGGCGAGCGAGGTCGCGACGATCCCGCCGGACGATCCGAAGCGCAAGGAGGCCAATGCCGCCATCGAATGCATCGGCTGCGGCGTCTGCTACTCGGCCTGCGACGTGGTCTCCTGGCAGCCGGACTATCTCGGGCCTGCCGCGCTCAACCGCGCTTGGACCCTGGTCAACGACGTCCGCGACGGCGACAGGCAGGGACATCTCAAGGCGGTCGCCGAGGATGCCGGCTGTCACGCCTGTCACGGCCACCAGAACTGCGTCGAGCATTGCCCGGTCGGCCTCAACCCGACGCGTTCGATCGCCGGCCTCAAGCGGCTGGTGGTGATGGCCGCGCTGAAGGGCGAGCTGTGAAGCGCCTCGAGCTCTGGCTCTACATCGCCCAGCGCGGGTCGGCGCTGGTGCTGGCGCCGCTGGTGCTGCTGCATCTCGGCGTGATCCTCTACGCGGTCTCAGGCGGGCTCTCCGCGGCCGAGATCCTGGGGCGCACCCGCTCGACGATGCTGTGGCCGGCGGCCTACGGCCTGTTTGTCGTCGCGGCTGCGATCCATGCGGCGATCGGTCTTCGCGTCGTCGTCCGGGAATGGACGCACTGGCGGAACCGCACGCTCGACTTCGCGGCGCTGGGCTTCGGGCTGGTGTTGCTTCTCCTCGGTCTCCGCGCAGTCCAGGCGATCGCCTGATGCGCAACCACGCCTCATACCGGGCGTTCCTGGTCCACCGGCTCTCAGGCCTGGGCCTGGCGCTGTTCCTGCCGATCCACCTGATCGTGCTCGGCCTCGCGGTCGAGGCGTCGGCGCTCGACGGCTTCCTCAGATGGTCCGAGCTGCCGCTGGTCAAGGCGGCCGAGACGATCCTCGTGGTCCTGCTGGCGCTCCACATGTTCGGCGGCTTGCGCCTGCTGGCGATCGAGCTGCTGCCGTGGAGCGACCGGCAGAAGAACTGGATCGGCTGGGCCGCGGCGGCATCGCTCGCGGTCGGCGCCGGCTTCGTGATCCGGACCTTCGCATGAGCGGCCTCGAACGTCACCAGACCGATCTGCTGATCCTAGGATCCGGCGGTGCCGGCCTGCTCGCCGCCCTGCATGCGCATGACAAGGACCCGAGCCTCGAGATCACGATCGCGGTCAAGGGCCTGCTGGGAAAGAGCGGCTGCACGCGCATGGTCCAGGGCGGCTACAATGTGGCGCTGGCGCCGGGCGACTCCCTGCAGCGCCATTTCATGGACACGATCGAAGGCGGCAAGTGGCTCAACCACCAGGAGCTCGCCTGGCGGCTGGTCGAGGGCGCGGTCGAGCGCATCGTCGAGCTCGAGAACCGCTGGGGCTGCTTTTTCGACCGCAATCCCGATGGCAGGCTGCATTTCAAGGCCTTCGCCGGCCAGACCGTCGACCGCACGGTGCACAAGGGCGATCTCACCGGCATCGAGATCATCAACCGTCTCGCCGAGCAGGTCTGGGCCCGCGGCATCAAGCGGATGGAGGAACACCGGGCGATCGCGCTGATCCCGTCACGCGACGGCCAGCGTCTTTCCGGCGTGCTGATGCTCGACATACGCACCGGCGAGTTCCGTTTCGTCGCCGCCAAGGCGGTGCTGCTGGCGACCGGCGGCGGGCCGACCATGTACCTCTATCACACGCCGTCCGGCGACAAGTCGTGCGACGGCCTCGCGATGGCGCTCCGCGCCGGCCTGAAGCTCCGCGACATGGAGATGGTGCAGTTCCACCCGACCGGCTTGATCGCCGGCAAGGACACGCGCATCACCGGAACGATCATCGAGGAAGGGCTCCGCGGCGCCGGCGGACATATCCTCGACGGCTCCGGCGAGCGCTTCATGCACAAATACGACCCGCGCAACGAGCGGGCGACCCGCGACATCGTCAGCCGCGGCATGTACGACCAGATGAAGGCCGGCAGGACGGGGCCCAACGGCGGCGTCTTCATCACGATGAAGCACCTCGACCCGGCGATGGTGCGAAAGCAGTTCAAGGGCATGGTCACCCGCTGCGCCGATGTCGGATTCGATCTGGTCTCCGGGAACGTCGAGGTGGTGCCGACCGCTCACTACATGATGGGCGGCGTCGAGTATGCGCTCGACTGCCGGACGTCGCTCCCCGGCCTCTTCGCCGCGGGCGAGGATACCGGCGGCGTCCATGGCGCCAACCGGCTCGGCGGCAACGGCGTCGCCAACTCGACCGTCTATGGCGGCATCGCCGGCGAGGCGATGGCGGCCTTCGCGAAGTCCGATGGCGGCATCGTCGCGCCTGACGAGGCGGCGATCGAGGCGGCGGTCGCGGATACGATGAGGCCGTTCTCGCGGAAGTCCGGCGATCTCAACGCGCTGCGCGAGCGCCTCTACAAGCTGATGTGGGACGATGTCGGCATCATCCGCAGCGAGGAGAGCCTCAAGCGAGGCGAGAAGGCGCTCGACGACCTGGCGGCCGAGCTCGCCGAGACCGGCTTGCCGCAGACGACCCGGGCGTTCAACCTGACCTGGGCCGACTGGCTCAGCCTCGACAGCCTGATCCTGACCAGCCGGGCCATCGCCGCCGCAGCGCTTAGGCGCGACGACTCCCGCGGCGCGCACTATCGCTCGGATTTCCCGGAAACGGGATCGCTGGAGAAGTCGGAGAACACCGTCGTGACGCTCGAAGGAAACCGTATCGCCGTGACCACGACTCCCGTCGCTTTCACCCGGGTCCGTCCCGGGCAGACGCTCGCATGATCGCCGCGTCGACCATCGAGGAAGCCGGCTTCGAGCTGACGCGCCAAGCGGCGATCGTCATCCCGAAGGACTATTCGGATGGCATCAAGGCGATGCTGGAAACCGAGCCGAACGAGCTTTCCAAGTTCGTGCTGAAGGCGATGGTCGAGAACTGGGAGGCGGCCGAGGCCGACCGCCGCGCCATGTGCGCCGACACCGGGCTTCCACGCTTCTACGTGAAGGCCGGCAACGAGGCGAGGCTCGAAGGCGGCTTCGTTGCACTGGAGCGGGCGCTTCGCCGGGCGGTCGCGAAGGCGACGACCGAGGTGCCGCTCAGGCCCAACCGTGTGCACCCGCTTAGCCGCGCCGACCACAACAACAATGTCGGGATCCGGGCGCCGGAGATCGACTACTCCTTCGAGCCCGACGCCGACTGGGTCGACATCACCACCGTCCACAAGGGCGGCCTCTTCGGCACCGACTACCGGATGCTGTTCCCGGGCGACGGCATCGACGGCATCAAGAAGTTCTACCTCGACGTCCTGGTGCAGTTCGGCCGGCGCGGGCTTGCCTGCCAGCCGGCGATCATCGGCATCGGGCTCGGCGGCTCGAAGGACACGGCGATGACCATCGGCAAGCAGGCAGCCTGCCTTCGCGTCGTCGGCGACCGCAACCCCGATCCCAAGATCGCCGCGCTCGAAGCGGAGCTGAAGGAGCTCGGAAACTCGATCGGCATGGGCCCGATGGGCTTCGTCGGCAAGTCGATGGTGGTCGATTGCCACATCGAGGTGGCGCACACCCACACCGGCGGCATGCCGATGAGCGTGCATGCCTTCTGCCTCTCCTCGCGCCGCGCGGTGGCCCGGCTCCATGCCGATGGCCGGGTCGAGTACCGGACCGATCCCGCGTGGTTTACCGACTATCATCGCCGGGAGGGCGTGGAATGAAGGAGATCCGCCTCAAGCTCCCGGTTACGCCGGAGGATCTGGCCAAGCTCGAGGCCGGCATGATCGTCTACCTGGACGGGCCGATCTATACCGGCCGGGAAGGCCTCTATCGGCGCGTGCTGGACGAGGGCCTCAGGCCGCCGGTCGACCTCGCCTCGGTCTCCAACGTGAACTTTCATTGTTCGCCGGCGGCTGCGGTCAGGCCGGACGGCAGCTATGACGTCGGCGCCGTCACCGCGACCGCAAGCTTCCGCTTCTCGAAATGGATGAGCCGCTGGTTCGACGTCTCCGGATGCCGGATGGTGATCGGGAAGGGCGGCATGTCGGAAGAAGACTACCGAAATCACTTCGTACCGAAGGGGGCCGTCTATCTGACGACCGTGGGCTACGGCACTGGCGCGCTATTGGGACGCGGTATCAAGAAGGTGCGGGCCGTTCACTGGCTTGAAGAACTCGGCATCGCCCAGGCGATGTGGGTCTTCGAGGTCGAGAACTTCGGCCCGTTCCTGGTCGACGGCGACCTCATGGGCAACAGCCTCTTCGAGATCG
The DNA here is from genome assembly GCA_016792585.1 of Rhodospirillaceae bacterium. GTDB lineage: Bacteria > Pseudomonadota > Alphaproteobacteria > SHVZ01 > SHVZ01 > SHVZ01. The sequence continues at coordinate 13,736 of JAEULB010000031.1, read as the reverse complement.
AGAACCGCAAGGTCAACGAGAAGCTGGCCGACGCCTACAAGGGTCTCAAGGAGCCGGCGCTCCGGCGCTACGGCGAGACGACATCCCGCAAGGATGAGGTCATCTAAAGTCTGTTGCCCATCTCGAAATGACAAGGCAGGCTCCTCCTCAGGGAGGAGGAGTAAAGGACCACGCTGATGAATATCGGCGCCGCTGCAGAACGCTCGGGCATGCCGCCCAAGACCATCCGCTACTACGAGTCCGTAGGGCTGATCCAGCCCGCGGAGCGTCGCGGCAACGGCTATAGGGACTACTCCGACAAGGACGTCGCGACGTTGCGCTTCGTCCATCGTGCACGTGGACTCGGCTTCACGATCGAGGAATGCCGGGAACTGCTCGCGCTCTACCGTGATCGCGAGCGGGCTTCGGGAGAGGTGAAGAAGATCGCCCTCGACCGGGTCGCCACCATTGACGGCAAGATCGCCGAGCTGCAGGGCATGCGCGCGGCGCTGATGATGCTCGCCCATCGTTGCCACGGCGACGATCGGCCTGACTGTCCGATCCTCGAGGATCTGGCGGCCGCGGCCGACCACGTCCACCACGGCGACTGACGTCTCGGAACCCTCCCCCGGCGAGCCCGGGAGAGGGGATCCGGCTTCAGCTCACTTCTTCTCGACGTTCCAGAAGACGAACTCGCTGGCGTTCACCACGCCGGTGATGTTGTCGCGCCAGGCCTTCGGTGCCAGGAACTGCCCGGTCACCACGTAAGGCATGATCTGGTAGAAGCGCTCCTGCAGGGAGTCCATCGCCGCCTTGCGGTCGGCGGGCGTCGCCGCTGAGAAGAACCGCGACTTGCGCGCCTCCAGCTCCTGGTCGCACGGCGCCGGCACGAAGGTGGTGGTGTTGCAGGGTGCGCGCAGCTGGGTCGCGGTCAGCGGGCTGCCGACGACGCGGGCGGGCGCCCAGGTCGGATGCAGGTGCCAGCCGGGCGAGCCCGGGCCGGGCTTGTCGCCGCGGACCGAGCGGGTGACGACCGCGCTCCAGTCGTTGGCCTGCAGGTCGACGTTGATGCCGGCGTCCCGCATCAGCTGGCCCATCACCACCGCCATCTGGTGAAGGATGTGCTGGTCGGTCGGGTCCATCAGCACGATCGGCTCGTTGTTGTAGCCGGCCTTCTTCAGCAGCTCCTTGGCCTTGGCGACGTCGGCCTTGGCGAAGGGCGCCGTCCCGGCGGTGCTCTCGTTGGGCGAGCCGCAGGCCATGATCGACAGGCACGGCTTCTGGTAGTCGGGGTTGCCGATCGTCGCGGTCAGGAACTGCGCCTGATCGACGATGTGGGCGAGCGCCTGGCGAACCTCGGGCTTGTCGAGCGGGGCCGCCTGGGTGTTCAGCATGAAGAAGCCCTGGCTCCCCATCTGATCCATGACCGTGACCTTGACGTTGGGCGTCCTCTTCAGAAGCGGCAGCAGGTCGACCGCCGGGATCTCGATGACGTCGACCTCGCCCCGGATCAGCGCCTGCACCTGGGTGTTGGCATCGGGGATGTAGATCCACTCGATGCGGTCGAGCTTGGCGATCTTGCCGCCCCAGAATCCATCCGGCGCCTCGGAACGCGGCTTGTAGTTGGCATTCTTCTTGTAGACCGCCTTCGAGCCCGGGACCCATTCCTCCGAGACGAAGGCGAAGGGACCGGAGCCGATCACCTCCTTGAACTGGATCTGCTGGAACGGATCGGCGGCGGCATCCTCGGCGCGAAGCACGAAGCTCGGCTGGATCGCGTCCGACAGCGTCTCCAGCACCAGGCCGAAGCGCTCCTTGAAGGTGATCTCGAAGGTCGCGTCGTCCTTGACGGCGATTGCCGCCATGCGGGCGCGCATCGTCGTGCCGCTCGCCTTCCGCTTCGACCAGCGCTCGAGCGAGGCGGCTGCATCCTTGGCGGTGATCGGCGTGCCGTTGGAGAAGGTCATCCCCGGACGCATCTTGAAGGTCCAGGTGAGCCCGTCGGCGCTCGCCGTCCAGGACTCGACCGCCTGCGGCTTCGGCTCGTTCTTGGAGTCGTAGGAGAACAAAGGCTCATAGACGAGATAGCCGTGGTTGCGGGTGATCGCCGCCGTCGTCCACGCGGTATCGAGGATGCGGAGATCGGCCTGCGGCACGAACTTGAGCGTGGTCTGCGCCTCGGCCCCGGCGGTGAGCGCCAGAGCCAGCGCCGCGGTGGCGAGCAATGTCTTCTTCATGCGGTCCTCCCTTGTCCTGCTGCTTGATAGATCTTGTCGATAAGCTCGGCGGCGCGGGCGCAATCCTCGACGTCGGCCGCCGGCGGCAACCCGGCCTTGAGCCGCCGCAAGGTGTCTTCGGTCAGCGAATGATAGCCCGGCAAGGGCACGTCGGTCGCTTCCAGCGTGCCGTCGGCGAGCCGGACTTCCAGTCGCCCGCGGGTCTCGCGCAGGTAGGCGCCGGTCGCGGCGATGCGCCATTCCATGTCGCCGCCGCCGGCGGCGTAGGAGTAGCCGGCTTCGACGGTGACCACCGGGCCGCCGTCGACCGCGACCATCGCGGTTGCGAATTCCTCGACCGGCAGCTTGTAGGCATGCGCCGTGATCGACGCCCCGCGCACCTTTGCTCCAGGCCCGAGCAGCGTGAGCGCGGCATCGACGCCGTGAAAACCCAAGTTGCGCAGCGAGCCGCCCCCGGAGATCGCCGGATCCAGCATCCAGCCGACCGCCCAGTCGCGGTAGCGCCCGGGCGGGCCGTTCACGGTGCGGAAATGCCCGTGCATCACGGTGCCGAGAGTCCCGGCCTGCCTGAGCTCGCGGAACCTCTTCCAGATCGCGAGCCCGCGATTGGAGAGCGCGGAGGCGGCGAAGACTTTGGTCTTCTTGGCCGCCTCGGCGACGGCGCGGGCCAGGGTGCCGTCGAGGCCCATCGGCTTCTCGATCAGGAACGGAAGACGGCGGTCGAGCACCGGCCGGAGTTCGTCCATCGCGCGGTCGTGGCGCGGCAGGACGAAGGCGATGTCGGGCTTGATCCGGTCCAGCATCGCCGCCGCATCCATGTCGAAGGGCAGCTTCAGCTTGGTCGCCGCGGCCTTGCCGGCCTCCGCATCGAGATCGGCGGTGCCGAGCACCGGCGATCCCAGCTCGGCGAGAGCGTCCGCATACATCTGCGCGTGCCAATGGGCGACGCCGACGATCACCGTACGCATGCCTTTGGTTTCCCCCGCCGATGCGTCGCGCTTGGCAGCGCGAAGATTTGCGCCATACTATCGGCACCTCCGAATTTCGTAAAGGAAACCAAGGCGATGAAGCTCGTCCGCTACGGCGCCAAGGGCGCCGAGAAGCCCGGTCTGGTCGATGCCGACGGCAAGCTCCGCGACCTCTCGGCCCAGGTGCCCGACATCGCCGGCGATGTGCTGACGCCGCAGGGCCTGGCGCGCCTGAAGGGGGTCGATCCGAAGAGCCTGCCGCTGGTCTCGGGCAGCCCGCGTCTCGGCGCACCGATCGGCAACATCGGCAAGTTCATCTGCATCGGCGCCAACTACCGCGACCACATCGCCGAGAGCACGAACCCGATCCCGATCCCGTCCGAGCCGATCGTGTTCAACAAGTGGGACACCTCGGTCGGCGGACCGAACGATCAGATCACGATCCCCAAGGGCTCGCTGAAGACCGACTGGGAGGCCGAGCTCGCGATCGTCATCGGCCGCCCGGCGAAGCACGTCTCCAAGGAGAACGCGCTCGAATACGTCGCCGGATACACGATCTGCAACGACGTCTCCGAGCGCGAATGGCAGCACAAGCGCATGGGCCAGTGGCAGAAGGGCAAGGCCTGCGACGGCTTCGGCCCGCTGGGACCATGGCTGGTGACGGCTGACGAGGTCGGCGATCCGCAGACGCTGCCGATCTGGCTCGAGGTCAACGGCAAGCGCTACCAGAACGGCAATACGAAGGACATGATCTTCGACTGCGCGTTCCTGGTGAGCTATCTCAGCGACTTCTTCACGCTGCAGCCGGGCGACGTGATCGCCACCGGCACGCCGGCCGGCGTCGGCGGCGGCGTCAAGCCGAACCCGGTGTTCCTCAAGCCCGGCGACGTTGTCACGCTCGGCATCGGCGGCCTCGGCAAGCAGACGCAGGAGTTCGTGGCGTTCAAGGGGTGAGCGAGGTCCTCACCGCCGCGGTCATCGGCCTCGGCAAGGCGGGATCGCGCTTCGACGAGGAGCCGGGACGCACGGCGCCCTGGAGCCACACCGGCGCCTATCTGGCGCTTGCCGACCGCTTCCGGATCGTCGGCGCCGCCGATCCGGATGCCCGCAACGCCGAGCGCTACCGGCAGCGTTGCCCCGGCGTGCCGATCTTTCCGGACGCGACGTCGCTGCTGGCAGAGATCAGGCCGGACGTTGTCAGCATCTGCACGCCGGCCGGCCGGCACCGTGCCGACCTCGAGGCGGTTCTCGCCTGCCCGTCGGTCAAGGCGGTCTGGTGCGAGAAGCCGCTGGCGACCTCCCTTGCCGATGCGGAGGCGATGGTGAAGGCGGTCGCCGACCGCGGCCTGCCGATGGTCGTCACATACAATCGCCGCTGGCTGCCGATGTGGCGGCGGGTCAAGGAGCTGATCGAGATCGGCGCGATCGGCGACCTGATCTGCCTCCGCGTCGCCGCGCCCAACCGGCTGCACTCGATCGGCAGCCACGCGCTCGACCTGATGCGTTTTCTCGCCGGCGACCCAAACAGGACCGTGGCGATGGCGTTGCCGCAGCTGGTCGAGACCGGCGAGCCCGCGGCGGCGGCGCTGTTCGACTTTCCGTCGGGCGCCTACGGCATCCTGCAGGTCACCGGCTTCCGCGCCCAGCTGGTGATCGAGGCGGAAGCGATCGGCCGCAAGGGCCGCATCAGCGTGCGCGAGGATTCGAGCCGGCTCACGATCGAGCGCTTCGGCAAGCATCCGGAATACGAAGGCTATCAGCGGCTCTCGGCCGCCGGCGAGGGCCGCTATGCGTCGATGGCGCAGGTCTCGGTCTTCGTCGAGGCCGCCGCCGAGGTCGCGACGCTCGCCCGGGATCCCAAGGCGCGTTGCACCTCCGACGGCGCCAGTGCGCTCAAGACCCAGAGGCTGATCGAAAGCGTCGTCACCGGCGCCGGCTATGCCTGAGCCCGGATCGGTCGCCGGCCAGCACGCCACATGGACCGAGCAGGCGGCCGCCTGGGACCGCTGGGCCGACCGTACCGAGAAGATGGCCGAGCGCTTCAACCAGCCCATCGTCGAGGCGGTGGGGGTGCGGCCAGGCGATCGCGTGCTCGATCTCGCGTCCGGCGTCGGCGAGCCCGGTCTCACGATCCATAAGGCGATCCAGCCGGGCGGCCGGCTGATCCTGAGCGATCTCGCCGAGGCGATGCTGGCCGGTGCGGCGCGGCGTTTCCGCAGCCGCGGTCTCGATGCCGGCTTCGTCGTGCAGGACGCGCAGCGCCTGGCGCTCGCGGACGCCAGCGTCGACGTTGTCACCTGCCGCTTCGGCATCATGTTCTTCCCCGAGCCGCTTGTGGCACTGGCCGAGGCCCTCCGCGTGCTGGCGCCCGGCGGCCGTGCCGCCTTCCTGGTCTGGGGCCCCATCGCCGACAACCCGATGTTCGAGGTGACGCGCGGTGCGATCGACGCGGTGCTGGGATCCCAGAAGCCGCCGTTCGATCCCTTCCGCCATGCCGAGCCCGGCGTGCTCGGCCCCGACTTCGCTGCCGCGGGCTTCGTGAAGTACGCCGAACGAGACCTGACCTTCGAGCGCCACGTGAAGGCGGGGGAGCCCTTCTGGCGGGCGCCGCTCGAGATGACCGGCGGCGGCCGGCTTGCGTCCCTGGATACCGCGATCCGGGAGCGTCTCGAAGCCGAGGTGGTCCGCCGCCTGGAGGCCTACCATGACGGCGACGGGTACCGGCTCGGCTCCCACATCAGGATTCTGACTGCTGCGAAACCAACTTGAACCGGGTGGTTCAGTCAGATATATATCCGTCCGATATATACTCTCTCGATACGTATCGGATCGGAAAATTCAATGGATGTCCGCACCTTCTGCCTGGGCGTGCTCAGCCTCGGCGACGCGACCGGGTACGAGATAAAGAAGCAGGCCGAGGATGGCCCGTTCAGCCACTTCTATAAGGCCGGCTTCGGCTCGATCTATCCGGCGCTCGCACGGCTCGCAGCCGACGGCCTGATCACCGGCCGGGACGAGGCCCAGGCGGGCAAGCCCGACAAGCGGATCTACGCCGTGACCCCGGCCGGCAAGGCGGCGCTCGCGGACGCGCTGACCGACCATGCGACCGGCATCGCGGTCGAGGACGACATCCGGTCCGAGTTCCTGTTCCTGATGTTCTTCGCGCATCTGATGCCGGCCCATCGGGTCGCGCGCCAGATCGACGCCCACATCGCCCTTTACCGCGAATGCCTCGACCATATCGAGGCCAAGGCGAGCGATTCCGCCTGCGAGCACCAGCTGCCCGGGCATGTCTTCGTGCGCGGCGTCGGCCTCGCCGTCTACCGCGCCTTCCACGACTACCTCCGCGACAACCGCGACGCGTTCCTGGCCCAGCTCGGCGCTGGCCGGCAGAACGCGGCCGAGTAAGTAAGGACAAGTCCCCATGCGTATGTCCCCCTGGTGGTTCTCGCTCGCCGTCGTCGCCGGCGTGTCCGGCTGGATGGCCTCCGGAATCTTCGGCAGCCACAGCGCCGGCTCGGCCGGTGCCGCGCCTGCGCCGGCCGCCATGCCGCTGACCAAGGTCCGCGTCGTCGAGCTGACCGCGGAAGCCAAGCCGATTGAGATCGTCGTTCAGGGCCGCACCGCCGCCTCGCGCAAGGTCGAGATCAAGGCCGAGACCATGGGCAAGGTGATCGAGATCGGCGCCGACCGCGGTGCGCGGGTGAAGAAGGGCCAGCTGATCGCCAAGCTCGCGACCGACGACCGCCAAGCGCGCCTCGAGGAAGCCCAGGCGCTGGTGCGCCAGCGCCAGCTCGACTTCGAGGGCGGCAAGCAGCTCGCCGAGAAGGGCTATCGTCCGGAGCTGAAGATCGCCGAGGCGCGCGCCGCGCTCGAGGCGGCGAAGGCGATGCTCGCCCGCATCGAGCTCGACATCCAGCGCACTCAGATCCGCGCCCCATTCGACGGCGTGCTCGACCAGCGCTCCGTCGAGATCGGCGACTACGTCCGCGACGGCGTCGTGATCGCGACCGTCGTCGACCTGGCGCCGGCCGTCGTGATGGCGCAGATCTCCGAGCGCGAGGTCGGCCAGATCCGCATCGGCCAGGTGGGATCGGCGCGGCTGGTCACCGGCGGCTCGGTCGAAGGCATGGTCCGCTATATTGGCGCGGTCAGCGACGCCGCGACCCGTACTTTCCGTGTCGAGCTGGAAGTGCCGAATCCCGATGGCCGCATCGTCGAGGGCGTGACCGCCGAGCTCCGGCTGCCGGTCGCGCAGACCTCTGCGCATGCGCTGCCGCCGTCGGTGCTGACGCTCGACGACCGCGGCCGCATCGGCGTCAAGCTCGTGGTCGAGGACGACAAGGTTGCCTTCTTCCCGGCCCAGGTGATCGCCGGCGACGCCGAGCGCGTCTGGCTCGGCGGGTTGCCGAAGACCGCGCGCGTGATCGCGGTCGGCCAGGAATTCGTCAAGGACGGCGAGCGGGTCGCCCCGCAGCCCTTCGCCGTCGGGAGCAAGTCGTGAACCGTCTGATCGAACTGGCGCTGATCAACAAGCGGACGACGATCGCCGCCCTCGTCCTGATCCTGATCGCCGGGCTCATCACCTTCCGGGACATCCCGAAGGAGAGCGATCCCGACGTGAAGATCCCGATCATCTACGTGGCGTTGACGCTCGACGGCATCTCGCCCGAAGACGCCGAGCGCCTGCTGGTGCGCCCGTTCGAGACGCAGCTCCGATCGATCGAGGGCATCAAGGAGATGCGCTCCAGCGCCTACGAAGGCGGCGCCAACGTCGTCATGGAGTTCGAGGCCGGCTTCAACTCGACCAAGGCGATGGCCGACGTCCGCCGCAAAACCGACCTCGCCAAGCCGGACCTGCCGCCGACGGCGAAGGAACCGATCATCAACGAGGTCGCGATCAGCGAATTCCCGGTGCTGGTGGTGACGCTGTCGGGCTCGGCGCCCGAGCGCACGCTGATCAAGCTCGCCCGCGACCTGAAGGAGCGGATCGAGGCCAACCCGGCCGTGCTGCGTGCGGAAGTCGCCGGCAACCGCGACGAGACGGTCGAGGTCGTGATCGATCCGATGCGGATGGAGAGCTACGGCCTGGATGCGCTGCAGACCATCTCCGCGCTGACCCGGTCCAACCGCTTGGTGCCGGCCGGCTCGCTCGACGTCGGCCATGGCCGCTTTGCGATCAAGGTGCCGGGAGTCTTCGAGAACATCCCCGACATCATGAACATGCCGGTCAAGGTCAAGGGCGACGCCGTCGTCCGTATCGCCGACATCGCCGAAGTCCGCCGCGGCTTCAAGGATCGTGAGTCGGTCGCGCGCATGAACGGCCAGCCGGCCGTCGCGATCGAGGTCTCCAAGCGCGTCGGCCAGAACATCATCCACACGATCGAGGGCGTGAAGCAGATCGTCGAGGCCGAGCGTCCGCGCTGGCCGGACGCGGTGACCGTCACCTACTCGAACGACCAGTCGACCAACATCAAGGTGATGCTGGCCGACCTCACCAACGTCGCGGTTTCCGGCGTCATCCTGGTGATGGTGGTCGTCGTCGGAGTGCTCGGCATCCGTTCGGGAATGCTGGTCGGCGTCGCCATCCCCGGATCCTTTCTGCTCGGCATCCTGGTGCTGGCGGGAATGGGATACACGGTCAACATCGTCGTGCTGTTCGGGCTGATCCTCGCCGTCGGCATGCTGGTCGATGACGCGATCGTGCTCAACGAGTATGCCGACAAGCTGATGGCCGAGGGCTACCCGCGCGAGCAGGCCTATCTCGCCGCCGCAAAGCGCATGGCGCCGCCGATCATCGGCTCGACGCTGACCAAGATCGTCGTCTTCATGCCGCTCTTGTTCTGGCCCGGTGTCGTCGGCCAGTTCATGAAGTACCTGCCGGTCACCGTGATCGCGCTGCTTGCGGCGTCCCTGGTGATGGCGCTCCTGTTCATCCCGGCGCTCGCGTCCGTCGTCGGCCGCCGCACGGCTGCCGCGGGCGGGGGGAATCACCATGACGTCGACACCCATTTCAAGGTCGAGGACCTGAAGGGCACCACCGGCCTCTATGTCCGCGTGCTCTCGAAGGCGCTCGACCATCCGGGCAAGGTGCTGCTGCTGGCGATCGCGCTGCTGGTCGGCGTGCAGGTGCTCTATGCCGCCAAGGGGCGCGGCGTCGAGTTCTTCCCCAAGATCGAGGCCGAGCGCTCCCGCGTGCTGGTGCATGCACGCGGCAATCTCTCGATCCAGGAGAAGCTGGCGCTCGCCATCGAGGTCGAGAACCGCATCCTGCCGATCGGCGAGTTCCGCTCGGTCTACACCCAGGTCGGCGCCCGCAGCCAGGGCGGCCAGGAGGTCGCCGAGGACGTGGTCGCGGTGATCACGCTCGAATACAAGGACTGGGGCACGCGCCGCTCGGCCAAGGAGATCACCGAGGAGGTGGTCAAGCGCACGGCCGACCTCGCCGGCATCTGGGTCGAGCCCGCCGACGAACGGAAGGGTCCGGGCGCCGGCAAACCGATCCAGATCGAGTTCTCCTCGCGCGAGCCCGAGCTGCTTCCGGCTGAGGTCGCCAAGGTGAAGGCGTATCTCGAGACCATGACCGGGCTCGTCAACGTCGAGGACTCGCGGCCGATCCCCGGCATCGAGTGGCGGGTCGCGGTCGACCGCGCCCAGGCCTCCAAGTTCGGCGTCGATACCAGCCTTGTCGGCAGCTACATCCAGCTGGTGACCCGCGGGCTAAAGCTCACCGACTATCGTCCGAACGACGCCGACAAGCAGGTCGACATCGTCGTCCGTTATCCGGAGAGCGACCGCTCCGTCGGCCAGCTCGACGATATCCGCATCCAGACCGACGCCGGCCTGGTGCCGATGGGCAATTTCGTCTCGCGCACCGCCGCACCGCTGACTACCAAGGTCAACCGGATCGACGGCCGGCGCGTGATGCATGTGAAGTCCGATATCGCGCCGGGCGTGCTCGCCGACGACAAGGTCCGCGAGATCCGCGCCTGGATCGAGACGGCGGGCATCAACCCGGCGGTCACCGTCCGCTTCAAGGGCGAGGACAAGGAGCAGAAGGCCGCCGCCTCGTTCCTGTCGCGCGCCTTCCTTGCCGCCCTCTTCCTGATCGCGGTCATCCTGCTGGCGCAGTTCAACAGCTTCTACTCGACGCTGCTGATCCTCTCGGCGGTGATCATGTCGACCATCGGCGTGTTCCTGGGATTGCTCGCCACCGGCCAGGCTTTCGGCATCGTCATGGGCGGCATCGGCGTGATCGCGCTCGCCGGCATCATCGTCAACAACAACATCATCCTGATCGACACCTACGACCGGTTGAAGGACAAGGTGCCGACGGTGCGGGAAGCGTTGATCCGAACCGGGGCGCAGCGACTGCGTCCGGTGGTGCTGACCGCGATGACCGCGGTGCTGGGTCTGCTGCCGCTGATGTTCCAGCTCAATATCGACATCCCGGCCCGCCACATCTCGATCGGTGCGCCGTCGACGCAGTGGTGGACGCAGATCGCGACCGCGATCGTCTTCGGCCTCACCTTCGCGACAGTGCTGACGCTGATCGTCACGCCGGCGGCGCTGATGTGGAAGGCGAACCTCGGTGTCTGGAGCCGTCGCCTGCGCAACCGCGGCAAGGTCGCTGCGGTACCGGTCGAGGCGCCGAAGCTGAAGGCGGCGGAATAGCCGCCGTCAGCGTCCGCCGAAGGCGGCGCGGGCGGCAAGCACGCGGCTCGCCGTGGTGACCCAGCACATCGCCCCGAAGATCCAGGCGATCAGCGGGAAGGCGCGCGGGAAGACGCACATCAGCGAGAAGGCGACGATCGTCTCGAAGCCCTCGGTCAGGCCGCCCAGATAGTAGAAGGCCTTCTGCCCGTGGAGCTCGGTCGAGATCCCGCGCTTGGCGGCGAGCACCGCGTAGGCCAGGAACGACGCGCCGGTGCCCATGAAGCTGACGACCAGGAAGAGCGCCGGCAGGGCGTTCGCCGGGTCGGCGAGCGCGAAGCCCAGCGGCACCGCGGCGTAGAAGACGAAGTCGCAGACGATGTCGAGGAAGCCGCCGAAGTCGGTCGGCGCCGAGGCGCGGGCGACGGCGCCGTCGATGCCGTCGAGAAGCCGGCTGGCGAGGATCAGCGCAAGCGCGAGCCCACAGGCGCCGGCCGCCAGTGCCGGCACGGCGCCGAGCCCGACGACGAATCCAAGCAGCGTGACGTGACTGGCGCGGAGGCCTGTGGCTGCCAGCGGCCGACCCACCCGGTCGAGCACGGGATCGATCCAGGGGCGGAGGCGGGCGTCCAGCATTTCAGGCCGCCGGCGGCGTTTCCTCCGGCGGCACGACGCCGGCGATCCGCTGCGCCTCGAGGGTCAGGCGCCGGAACGAGCGGTAGCTGAACGGGAACAGCCCGAGATAGACCGCGCCGAGCGTGACCAGCGTGAGCCACGGCGCGCTGAACAGCGCGGTGGCGAAGAGGCCGGCGCCGACCAGCGTCGGCAGCACCCACGAATGCGGCACCTTCACCTTCTTGAACGAGAAGGTCGGGAACTTGCTGACCATCAGGAGGCCGATGACGACCATCCAGGTGCTGGTGAGCACGGCACCGCGGAACGGGCCGTCCGGCCACTCGAAGGTGATCATCATCGGCAGCAGCGCCAGCGCGCCGCCGGCTGGCGCCGGCACGCCGACGAAGTAGTTGTAGGCGAAAGCCGGCTTGTCCGGATCCTCGAGCGCGGTATTGAAGCGCGCCAGGCGGAGTGCAGCGCAAACGGCCAGGAACAGCGAGCACGCCCAGCCGACGCCGCCGAGGTCGTGCGCCGACCAGGTGTAGACCACCACCGCCGGTGCTGCGCCGAAGCTGAGGAAATCGGCAAGGGAATCGAGCTCCGCGCCGAACTTGCTGCCGCCGCCGAGTAGCCGCGCGACGCGCCCGTCAAGGCCGTCGAGCACGCCCGCCACCATGATCGCCGCGACCGCGGCCTGCCATTGCTCGAGCAGCGCGAAGCGGACGGCGGTGAGACCGCTGCAGAGCGCCAGCACCGTCAGCAGGTTCGGCAGCAGGTGGTTGAGCGAGAGTCCCTTGAGTCGTGGAGAGGCGCGGCGGCGGAGCATCATCGCTCCTCGCCCCGGCGCGGGCCTTCGGTGGAGATGAGGTCGGCCATCACCGTCTCGCCGCCGATCATGCGCTGGCCGACCGCGACCAGCGGGGCGACGCCCTTCGGCAGGAACAGATCGGTGCGGCTGCCGAAGCGGATCAGGCCGAAGCGCTCGCCGGTCTTGAGGTGCTGGCCGTCGCGGGCATGGCAGACGATGCGGCGCGCGATCAATCCCGCGATCTGCACGACGCCGATCATGCGTCCGTCGGCGAGCTTGATCGCGAGACCGTTGCGCTCGTTGTCGGTGCTTGCCTTGTCGAGCGAGGCGTTCAGGAACTTGCCCGGGTGATAGGCCACGCGCTCGACCGTGCCGGCGACCGGGCTGCGGTTGATGTGCACGTCGAAGACGTTGAGGAAGACGCTGACCCGGGTCAGCGGCTCGGTGCCGAGATTGAGCTCGGCCGGCGGCAACGCCTCGGTGATCATGCTGACGACGCCGTCGGCCGGGCTGACCACGAGCCCCTCGCGGGTTGGCACGGTGCGCGGCGGATCGCGGAAGAAGTAGGCGACCCATCCGGCGAGCGCGATGCCGATGGCGCCGGTCCAGGGACCGAACCAGAGGAGGACGAGCGCCAGCACGACGCCGATGGCGACGAAGGGGCGGCCCTCGCGGGCGATCGGTACGAGAACGGACGAGATCACCGGGACGAAACCTCCGCTGGAGGCGACTTTTCGCCTACCGACCCGTGGTTTAGCCGTGGCGGTAAGGTTTTGGAACCGAAATCGGTTCCGCCGGGCCGGCCCTAGTTGGTGCGGGTCGGCACCTGGAAGACCTGTCCTGGATAGATCAGGTCGGGGTCGCGGATCTGCTCGACGTTCGCCGTGTAGATCAGCGTGTAGAGGACGCCGCCGCCATAGGCCTGGCGGGCGATGCGCCAGAGGCTGTGCCCCGGCTGCACCACGACCTTGCCGCCGGCGAGGATTTCAGGCGTCACCGCGGCGCGCTGGAACGGCAGCTCGACGCGCGCGACCACGCGGCTGCCCGGTCCCAGCAGATCGGCGCGCAAGGTGTAGTTGCCGACGGCGACGTCGTCCTTCGGCGTCAGCTTCCACTGGCCGGATCCGCTCGGTGTCTCGCCGATGATGCGGTTGTCGAGATAGATGCGGATGTCGCCCTCGGGCTGGGCCTTGCCGGAGAGGACCACGCGGCCGGCCTTGTCGTAGTCGACCACGTCGATCGTGATCTGGCCCTGCGGCTGGATCGGCGCCGGGGCCGCGATCGGGCGCGGCGGCGGCGGCGCGGCGGATCCGGCGACGCCCGAGCCGGCTGCGGCAGGCGGCGCCTGCATCACGGTCGAGCCGCCGCTGGCGCCGGCGCTCGGCACCGAGAGCGCGAGGCTCTGGGGCGGCTGCGTCGTCGGCTGCCCGGCGACGTCGCGCTGGCGCTCGGGCACGACCAGCACGACCTCGCGCT
>JAEULB010000005.1 GCA_016792585.1 Rhodospirillaceae bacterium | reverse complement strand
CCAGCGGCTTCCTTTCTTCCCGCCGCTTTCCAAGGAACACGATCGATGAGCGACGCGAACCAGCCCCTCGGCGGCGAAGGCCGTCCCGCTCCGATCATGGTCGGCGCCCAGTTCGTGAATGATCTCTCCTTCGAGAGCCCGGACGTACCGCTCGGCCTGAACCAGATGAAGGACGCGCCCGAGAGCGAGCTCGACGTCGACGTCGCGCCGATCAAGATCCAGGACGGCATCTACGAGGTTGATCTCGCGATCAAGTGCCAGGCCCGCTACGAGGACCGCACGCTGTTCCTCTGCGAGCTGGTCTATGCCGGCATCTTCAGCGTCGGCCAGATGCCGGACGAGGTGGTGAAGCCGTTCTGCTACACCGAGGCGCCGCGCCTGCTGTTCCCGTTCGCCCGCGCGATCATCGCCGGCTGCACCCGCGACGGCGGCTTCCCGCCGGTGATGCTGCAGCCGATCGACTTCGTCGAGTTCTACCGCCGCCGCGTGCTCGGCCAGGGCGGGGACGGGCAGACCGCGCAGGCCTAAAGCCGGCCGGCGTCTAGGAGAGCCAGACCGGCTCTTTCAGCTTCTTGACGAACTCGGCATGCGCCGCGAGCTCGGCCTCGCTCGGGGCATGGGCCCGCGGCGGGCGGACGACGGCCGTCGTCGTCGCCTGGGCCTGGCGGCGGCGGGCCGAGGCCGCGAGGTCGAGGCCCGGCTCGCGGCCGCCGATCAGTTCCAGGTAGACCAGCGCCAAGAGCTCGCAGTCGAGCTTGGCGCCGTGCTTCTCGCGCGCCGAGAGATCGATCTCGAAGCGCCGGCAGAGCGCGTCCAGGTTCGCCGGCGATCCCGGATACTTGCGCCTCGCCATAGACACGGTGTCGACGACGCCGCGCGAGCGGTCGATCGGCGGACGGCCGGCGCGCTTGAGCTCGTGGTCGAGGAATTTGAGGTCGAACTCGGCGTTGTGGATGACCAGCTGGGCGCCGTCGATGAAGGTGAGGAAGCCGTCGACTTCCTCGGCGAAGGTCTTGTGCTGGGAGAGGAACTCGGTGGAGAGGCCGTGGATGCGGAAGGCATCCTCCGGCATGTCGCGCTGCGGGTTCAGGTAGAAGTGGCGAAATTCGCCGGTCTGCACGTGGTTGAAGAGCTCGACCGCGGCGACCTCGACGATGCGGTGACCGGACGCCGGATCAAGTCCCGTGGTTTCCGTGTCGAGCACGATTTCCCGCATGTCGTCTCCTCGGCCAGCGTCCGTGAGAGAGATGTTTGGCGATGCGGAGCGCGGCGCGCAAGGTCGATCTGAAGCCGATGCCCGTCGGCACGACGAAGTCGGCGCGGCGGCGCTTTTCCGCGTCCGGCATCTGGTTCTTCAGGATGTCGGCGAACTTCTGGGGCGTCATGCCCGGGCGCCGCAGCACCCGCTGGCGCTGAATCGCCCGCGAGGTGGTCACCACCATGACCGCGTGGCAGCGCCGCTCGTTGCGCTTCTCGAAGAGGAGCGGGATGTCGAGCACGACCAGGCGTTTGCGGCTGTTGGCTGCCAGGAACTGGCGCTGCGCGTCGCGCACCATCGGATGCAGGATCCTTTCCAGCCGCCCGAGCTCCCGCTTGTCGGCGAAGACCTTGGATCCGAGCGCCTTCCGGTCGAGCACGCCGTCCTTCACGGTGCCGGGAAAGGCCTTCGCGATCGCCGGGATGGCCCGCCCGTTGGGCGCGGTCAGGCGATGGACGGCGGCGTCGGCGTCGTGGACCGGGATGCCGAGGCGCCTGAACGTATTGGCCGCCACCGACTTGCCCATGCCGATCGAGCCGGTAAGGCCGAGGATACGCATGCGATGGCGAGTGTGCATGACCGCCCGGGAGATGCCAAATCCGAAGCGGACCAGTCTGCTTCCAACAAACTGGCCCGTGCGTGGGGCCACTCGGGCAGATAGTCTCGCCGGCCATGAGCATCGAGATCACCCGGCTGAATGCCGACGACCGCGCCCGCTGGGAAACCCTCTCCCGCGGCTACAAGACCTTCTACAAGACCGAGCTTCCGGACTCCGACTATGAGAAGGCGTGGGCGCGCCTCATGCGGGCCGACGATATCCACGCCTTTGCCGGGCGCCTGGACGGCCGGCTGGTCGGGATCACCCACTACTTCTTCCACCCCCATGTCTGGATGGGCGACGTCTGCTATCTGCAGGACCTGTTCACCGACGAGGCGGCGCGCGGCAAGGGCGTGGCGCGGGCGCTGATCGAGGCGGTGGCGGACGACTCGCGCAAGAAGAAGGCGACGCGGCTCTACTGGCTGACCCAGGACGACAATACGCGGGCCCGCAAGCTCTACGACAAGGTCGCGAAGCACCAGGGCTTCATCCGCTACGACTACGCGCTCTGAAGGAACAGACGATGGCTCTCGACTACGACCAGATCCTCGGGCCTGAGCTCACCTTCAAGGGCGCCGTGCCGCCGCCGAAGGCGCCGATCGACGGCAAGACCGTGCGGCTCGAGCCGATCGAGCCGGCTCGGCATGTCGCCGACCTCTATGAGGTCTCAAAGAGCGACGACACGCTCTGGAACTACATGGGCTACGGGCCCTTCGCCGATCAGGCCGCGATGAAGACCTGGCTCGACGGCTGCGCCGCCTCGAGCGATCCGCTGTTCTTCGCGATCATCGACAAGGCGACGGCCAGGACCGTCGGCATGCTGAGCTTCATGCGCATCGACGCCAAGGGCGGCGCCATCGAGATCGGTCATATCTGGTTCGCGCCGATCCTGAAGCAGACGCGCCAGGCGACCGAGGCCATCTTCCTCACCATGCGTGAGACCTTCGACCGCTGGGGCTATCGCCGGCTGGAGTGGAAGTGCAACTCGCGCAACATGCCCTCGCGTGCCGCGGCGCTCCGCTTCGGCTTCACCTATGAAGGGCTGTTCCGCCAGCACCTGATCGTGCGCGGGCGCAACCGCGACACCTGCTGGTTCTCGATGCTCGACGGCGAGTGGCCGGAGGTGAAGGCCGCCTTCGAGCGCTGGCTCGATCCGTCGAACTTCGACGCGGCCGGCAAGCAGAAGAAGCCGCTCGCCGCTCGCCGTCCCTTCACCTGACAACCGCCTAGCCGCCGGCGAGGAGGCCGGCCGCGATCCGCGCCCCGCCGAAGATCGCGGTCGCTGCGGTGGCGAGCGCGGCGCGCCGGTTGAGGATCTGGGCGCGGTTGAGGGCCGTGACCAGCCGATTGATGTCGGCTGCGTCCAGGACCTCGGACCGGCTGACGCGGCGGACGCCGCGCCGGCTGGCCGCGAACCACAGCCAGGCCGAGGTCAGCGTGCCCAGGATCGTCAGCAGATCGAGGGCGAAGATCAGATCATCCACGTCGCTAACCCTGCCGCCGGACGGCCGCCGACGGCGTCGAGCGTGGTCGCGCACTCCGGCGCGAACTCGGACAGGAGATCCTTCGGGCCGACCGCGCCCGTCCAGAAGCCCGCCACCCGCCAGGCGGCGTCGACCGGGTTCCCGAGGACGCGGTCGACGATGGCCGGCGCCGCCCGTCCGGTGCAGGCGACCACCTCGACCACCGCCGCCGGTGGAAGCCCCGCCGCCTCGAGGGTGCGGGAGAGTCCCGCACGAAGGGGATCGATCAGGATGAACGCGATCAAGGCAGCGAGAAGATCCTGCATGTCCTAGCTCCAGGGTGAATGGGGACTCGTCATCTCAGGAGGCCGAGGCGCTGCCCGGCGCCGCCGCGCCGCGGGTCCTGACCAGGCTCCACGCGACGCCCGCGGCGATCAGGCCGAAGGTGATGCCGAGCGACAGCGCCGGGGGGAACTTCGTCCAGCCGAGCAGGTCGGCGACAAAGATCTTCGAGCCGATGAAGATCAGCACCGCGGCCAGCGCCGCCTTGAGGTAGCGGAAGCGATGCACCATCGCGGCCAGCGCGAAGTAAAGCGCCCGCAGGCCGAGGATGGCGAAGATGTTGGACGTGTAGACGACGAACGGATCGGTAGTGATCGCGAAGATCGCCGGGATCGAGTCGATGGCGAAGATCAGGTCTGCGAGCTCGACCATCGCGAGGGCGAGGAACAGCGGCGTCGCGTACCAAACGGCGCGGCCGGTCGCGGGCTCGGTGCGGCGCACGAAGAAGCGTTCGCCTTCGAGCCCCTCGGTGATGCGGAAGCGGTTGCGCACGAAGCGCAGCACCGGATTGCCGGCGACGTCGTGGGGCCGATCGGCGATCACGAGCATCTTTACGCCGGTGGCGATCAGGATCGCGGCGAAGACATAGAGCACCCAGGAGAAGTCGGCGACGACCGCCGCTCCCGCCGCGATCATGACCGCGCGAAGCACGATCACGCCGAGAATGCCCCAGAACAGCACGCGATGCTGGAGCGCAGGCGGGATCGCGAAGAAGGCGAAGATCGTCGCGATGACGAAGACGTTGTCGATCGCCAGCGCCTTCTCGATCGCGAAGCCGGTCAGGTAGGCCATGCCGGAGTCGGCACCCAGCGACCACCAGACCCAGGCGCCGAATCCCGCGCCGAGCGCGAGATAGAAGCTGCTGGTGAGCAGGCTCTCGCGAACGCCGATCACGCGGCTCTCGCGGTGAAGCACGCCGAGGTCGAGCGCGAGCAGGCCAAGGACGACGCCGATGAAGGCGAACCACATCCAGGCCGGCTTGCCGAGCCACAGATCGAGCAGGAAGGAAGGCTCCACGGAGGCCCTTTCGCAGCCGGTCAGCGATGTCGGATCGGTCCGACATCGCGAACGCACCGGCTGCGCTCACCAGAGGGGCCCGGACCACGGGTCGAGGTCGAAGTGGCCTCGGTCCGCGTCGATTTCAAGGAGCTGCGGCGTATTTCCCTACCGCGGCGATCACCTTGGCGACAGGAGATGTCAGCGGAGGAAATCTCCGCATTTCGGCGTGTCGGTCGCGCCGCCCCAGGGCTGCACCGGCACGGTCGAGATCGCGTTCTTCGGCGAGCCTTCGATCACGCGGTCGGAGTAGACGAGGTAGATCAGCACGTTCCGCTTGGCATCGCAGCCGCGGACGATGTTGAGCGTCTTGAACAGAAGCGAGCGCGACTTCTGGAAGACCTCGTCGCCCTGGCGGAACTTCGCCTTGAAGCGGATCGGGCCGACCTGGCGGCAGGCGATCGACGCGTCGGAGGTATCCTCGGCCAGGCCCAGCGAGCCCTTGATGCCGCCGGTCTCGGCGGCGCTGAAATGGCAAGTGACGCCGTCGACCGCCGGGTCGTCGATGCCGTAGGTCGCGATCTTGTGGTTCCGGCCCAGAAGCTTGAAGGCCGTGTCGACGTCGAAGACCCGGTCGTCCGCCCGGACCGGTCCAACGGGCGCGGATCCGACGGCGAGCGCGAGAACGAGCACGGCGATCCATCTCAGCATGGGCGACTCCTTGGCCGCCCAGGAGATGTGGATCACGCCGCCCTGGTGCAACCCTCGGGCTTCACCTTGCGCGTCGTCGACGGCGGATACTTTTCCAGCAGGCGGGCCGGCCGGATCGGCCGCGGAACGAAATTGCCGCCGCAGTTGGGGCAGCGCCCCGCCAGCACGCCTTGGGCGCAGTCCGTGCAGAAAGTGCATTCGAAGCTGCAGATGAAGGCCGAGGTCGAGTCCGCCGGAAGGTCCTTGTCGCAGCACTCGCAGTTGGGACGAAGCTCGAGCATGGGATCACCTTTAAGCGCCGTGGCCGTGCATGCGGAGAAAGTTGAGGAGCGGCATCAGCGGCAGGCCCTGGATCGTGAAGTGGTTGCCGTCGATGCGGTCGAACAGGCGGACGCCGATGCCTTCGACCTGGTAGGAGCCGACGCAGCCGAGGATGCCCGGGCCGGCATCGGCGAGGTAGCGGTCGATCGCGGCGACGGTCAGGCGGCGCATCGACATCCTGGCGCTGTCGGTCGCACCCCACAGCCGGTTGGCGCCTTCGACCACCACCGCCGACGAGATCAGCCGGTGCGTCCGGCCGGCAAGCGCCGAGATCTGCGCGCGCGCCTTGTCGATGGTGCCCGGCTTCTCCAGCCACTCGCCGTCGAGGTCGAGGACCTGGTCGCAGCCGATGGTCAGGTCGTCGGGGTGCTTGCGCCCGACCCTGAGCGCCTTCGCTTCGGCCAAGGCGTCGGCGACCTCCTCGGCTTTGGCGCCTTCGGCCTTCATGCCGTCGCGGATCGCCGCTTCGTCGACATGCGCCGCCTCGACGACGACGTCGATGCCGGCACGCTTCAGCAGTTCGGCGCGGATCGGGCTGGCCGAGGCCAAGATCACTCGGCTCACTCGATGCCTTTCTTCTGGTTGTAGAGCGTGATGATGGCCGCTGCGGTCTCCTCGATCGAGCGGCGGGTCACGTCGATCACCGGCCATTCGGCGCGGGCGAACACGCGGCGCGCCTCGGTGACCTCCTCCTTCACCCGCTCGATGTCGATGTAGTCGGTCTCCTTCTCCTCGTTCAGGCTGAGGAGGCGGCTCTTGCGCACCTGGACCAGGCGTCCGGGATCGTTTGTAAGGCCGACGATCAGCGGTTCCCTGGTCTGGAACAGCTCGTCCGGAAGCGGCACGCCCGGAACCATCGGCACGTTGGCGACGCGATATCCGCGGTTGGCGAGGTAGAGCGAGGTCGGCGTCTTCGAGGTGCGCGAGACGCCGCAGAGCACGATGTCGGCCTTGGCCAGATCGTGGGTGAACTGCCCGTCGTCATGGGCGAGCGTGAAGTTCATCGCCTCGATGCGGCGGAAGTAGTCGGCATCGAGCGCATGCTGCTTGCCCGGCTTGTGCCCGCTCTTCTCGCCGAGATACCCGGCGAGCGCTGCCATCGCCGGGTCGAGGACGGAGATCGACGGCACCTGGAGCCGCTGGCAGGCCGAGAGCAGGCTTTCGCGCAAGCCGTCGGCGACCATCGTGAACAGGACCGGGCCCGGATGCGCCTCGATGCCGGCGATCACCTTGGTCAGGTGCGCGTCGCTTCTGACCAGCGACCAGAAATGCTCGACCGGCGTGACACCTTCGAATTGCGACAGGCAGGCGCGCGCAACCGAACGCACGGTCTCGCCGGTCGAATCCGAGACCAGGTGGAGATGCACACTCTTCACGGGATAACCGGGGCCGAATTGCCGGCATCGTGTGTGCACAAGCCATGGGGAAGCCGAAACAGGCAGTCGGTCCCCATATCGTCAGGCAGTCGTCGGTCGCTGTGTGCGTGCGTTGACAAGAATCCCCCAACAACGAAGAAGGCGGGGACGAGTCCAAACCGGAACGATCGATCCCCACAATGCCGGCTTCGCCTGTGCCGCAGAGTCCGGGAGGAGTCCGTCGAGTCCTGGCCTTCTTCCTCGACTTATACACAGTGTCGGGCGAATTCGACCACTCGCTGTGGGAATCCGCAAAGAGTCCGGGATGGAGTCCCATCCCAGGGATTCACAGGGATTCACCACTACCACCCTTCTTCGATTCAAAAGAAAGGTGATAGAGGAAGAGCGTGACCCATCGCCCGTTCCTGGACCCTTTCAAGGGTATCGTCGCCAAGCGCCCACCCTGGTGGATGCTCCGCCAGGCCGGCCGCTATCTGCCGGAGTACTGGGAAGTCCGGAACCGCTCGAAGGGGTTCCTCGATCTCTGCTTCTCGCCCGAGCTCGCGGCCGAGGTGACGCTTCAGCCGGTCCGCCGCTTCGGCATGGACGCGGCCATCGTGTTCTCAGACATCCTCGTGATCCCCCATGCGCTCGGACAGAAGGTCTCCTTCGTCCAGGGCGAGGGACCGAAGCTCGAGCCGATCGACGTCGATCGGCTCGAGGCCCGCGGTGCCGGTGAGCGCCTGGCCCCGGTCTACGAGACGATCAGGCGGGTCAGGCTCGGTCTTCCGAACGAGACCGCGCTGATCGGTTTTGCCGGCTCGCCCTGGACGGTCGCGACATACATGGTCGAGGGCGGATCCAGCCGCGACCACGCGAAGATCAGGCACCTGGCGCTGTCGGATCCGCTGTCCTTCGCCCGCCTGATCGATCGCGTGGTGACGGCGAGCATCGACTATCTTCGCCGCCAGGCCGATTCCGGCGTCGACGCGCTGCAGCTTTTCGAAAGCTGGGCCGGGGTTCTGCCTGAGCCGATGTTCCGGCAGTGGATCATCGAGCCGACAAAACGCATCGTGGAGGCGATCCGAGCCACCCACGCATCCGTACCGATCATCGGATTTCCACGGGCTGCGGGCGCGATGATGGCGGCATACGCAGAAGAGACCGGCGTCGATGCGATCAACCTCGACCAGATGGTGCCGCTCGGCTGGGCAAGGACGGCGATGCCGACCAAGGTGCTTCAGGGCAACCTCGATCCGGCGGTGCTGGTCGTAGGCGGCCAGATGCTCGACGACGAAGTGAACCGGATCTGCGACGCGATGGCGGATCGGCCCTTCGTGTTCAATCTCGGCCACGGGATCGTGCCCGAGACGCCGCCTGCGCATGTCGCGCGTGTCGCTGAGCTGCTGAAGGCTCGCGGATGAAGACCGCTGTCGTGCTGTTCAACCTGGGCGGTCCCGACAGCCCGGATGCGGTCCAGCCCTTCCTTCAGAACCTGTTCAGCGATCCGGCGATCATCACCGTGCCGGGACCGATCCGCTGGCTTCTGGCGCGGGTGATCTCGCGCCGGCGCGCGCCAGTCGCGCGGAAGATCTATGACGAGATCGGCGGCCGCTCGCCGCTGCTGCCGAATACGCAGGCGCAGGCCGAGACGCTGCAGGCGGCGCTCGGCGGGGAGACGAAGGTCTTCATCGCGATGCGCTACTGGCATCCGCTGACCGAAGCGGCCGCGGCCGAGGTGAAGGCCTGGTCGCCGGAACGCGTGGTACTTCTGCCCCTCTATCCGCAGTTCTCGACGACGACGACGGAGTCGTCGTTCGCTGCCTGGGACCGTGCGGCAAAGTCGATCGGCCTTTCGGTGCCGACCGCGCGCCTCTGCTGCTATCCGGACGATGCCGGCTTCGTCGTCGCGACCGCGCGCTTGCTTGCGAAGACGATCGACATGGCCGGCGGTCCCTATCGCATCCTGTTCTCGGCGCATGGGCTGCCGAAGAAGATCGTCGACACCGGCGATCCCTATCCCTGGCAGGTCGAGCGCTCGGCCCGTGCGGTGATGGAAGCGCTGGGTATGAAGGCCGACTGGGTCGTCTGCTATCAGAGCCGTGTCGGCCCGCTCGAATGGATCGGGCCCTCGACCGAGGACGAGATCCGTCGCGCCGCTTCCGACAAGGTGACGCCGGTGATCGTCCCCTTGAGCTTCGTTTCCGAACATTCGGAGACGCTGGTCGAGCTCGATCGCGAGTATCGGCATCTGGCGGAGGCATCTGGCGCGCCGGGCTTCCTTCGGGTGCCGACGGTCTCGACCGATGCGTCCTTCATCGACGGACTCGCCCGTCTGGCGAAGGCGGCACCCGACGGCCTATCGTCGGGCTGCGGCGGCCGGATTTGCCCGGCTCAGCATCGCCGCTGTCCCCATGGAGCGCCCGCATGAGCTGGCTCGCGTCCTGGTATCCCTGGATCAAGGCGCTGCACATCATCAGCGTGATGGCGTGGATGGCCGGCATGCTCTACCTGCCCCGGCTCTTCGTCTATCACGCGGACGCCGAGCCGGGCTCGGTACAGTCCGAGACCTTTAAGACGATGGAACGTCGCCTGCTGCGCGCCATCATCAACCCGGCGATGATCGCCAGCATCCTGTTCGGGGGCCTGCTCGCCGGCATCCCGGGTCTCGTCGACTGGTCGCAGGCCTGGATCTGGGTGAAGCTCGCCGCAGTTCTCGGTCTCGTCGTCGCCCATCACTTCTTCGCCCGCTGGCGGAAGGAGTTCGCCGAGGACCGCAATCGCCGGCCGGCCGGCTTCTACCGCAAGGTCAACGAGGTCCCGACACTCGCCTTGATCGTCGTCGTGATCATGGTGGTGGTGAAGCCGTTCTAGCCTCGCCGTCGTGGGAACCTTCGGGGCCGATGTTTGTATTTGACTTGGTAAGAACGCTTCGTTAACTCTTCGGGGCAGGGGCAACCGCCCCGCTCTCTCCTTAAGACACCGATCTCGTCGACTTGGCGCGCAATGCTCGCGCCGATCCTTGCAAAGCAAGGCAGTCGCCGGACACCACTCCCAAGAACATCTCGAACAGGCCGGATTTTTCATGCACCTGCAGGAACTTAAAGCGAAATCGCCCGCTGACCTGCTCGCCACCGCCGAAGAGCTCCAGATCGAGAACGCGTCGCTGCTGAGAAAGCAGGACATGATGTTCGCGATCCTGAAGCAGCTGGCCGAGAACGACGTGCCGATCTACGGCACCGGCGTCCTCGAGGTCCTCCAGGATGGCTTCGGCTTCCTCCGCTCCCCTGAGGCCAACTACCTTCCAGGCCCCGACGACATCTACGTCTCTCCCAGCCAGGTGCGCCGCTTCGGCCTTCGCACCGGCGACACGGTCGAGGGACAGATCCGCAGCCCCAAGGAAGGCGAGCGCTACTTCGCCCTCCTCAAGGTCAACAACATCAACTTC
>JAEULB010000218.1 GCA_016792585.1 Rhodospirillaceae bacterium | reverse complement strand
CCAGCGGTACTTCCACATCATCGGAAGCTGGCCCCTGAAGATGTTGCCGATCTTCTTCTGGGTCATCGTCGCCGGCGCGTCGATGGTGATCGCATAGCGCAGGATCTCCGCGACCGCATACATGCCGACCAGCACCGGGATCAGGCTCAGGCCGCCCAGGAGCTGGACGTAGCCGAAGGTGAAGCGGCTGAAGCCGGTCATCGGGTCGATCCCGACCGTGGCCAGCAGCAGGCCGAACATCAGCGAGATCGAGCTCTTCACCGGCGAGCCTGGCGAGACCAGGATCGCGCAGGCCAGGCCCAGCATCGACAGCCAGAAATACTCATAGCTCGAGAACTTGAGCGCCAGCTCGGCCAGCGGCGGAGCGGCGAACATCAGCGCGATCGAGCCGAAGAGGCCGCCATAGACCGAGCAGGTGACGCCGGCGCCGAGCGCCATCTCGGCCTCGCCCTTCCTGGTCATCGCGTAGGCTTCGTCGGTATAGGCGGCGGAGGCCGGCGTGCCGGGGATGCGCAGCAGCGCACCCGGGATGTCGCCGGCAAAGATCGCCATCGCGGATGCGGCGACGATTGCCGCGATCGCCGGCACCGGCGCCATGAAGAAGGTGACGGGAACCAGCAGCGCCGTCGCCATCGTCGCCGTCAGACCCGGCATCGCGCCGACGAACAGGCCGAAGACCGAGGCGATCAGCATCACCATCAGGGTGTAGGGCTCGAGCAGCAGCCCGAGCGCCTGGAGCATCACCTCCATGTGAACAACCCTGAATACGGCTCCAGCACGCCCCAGGGCAGCGGCACCAGCAGGACCTCGACGAAGAACATCTGGATCACGAAGCTGGCGACGAGGGAGATGCCGAGCGCGCGCCACCAGTGCCCGCTGAGATGGCCGATCAGCGCGAACAGGATGATCACCGAGCAGGCGAAATGCCCGATGTCGTCGGCGAGCAGCACGTAGAAGCCGAGGCTGGCCAGCACCAAGAGGAAGCCGGCGACGTGACGGGGCGAGCGCGACCAGGCGCCGAGCGCCAGCAGCGCCTGCTGGCGGCGGGCGGCGATCCCGCTGATCACCAGCAAGCCGCCGCAGAAGATCAGCCCGATCCCGAGGATCGTCGGCAGGAAGCCGGGGCCATAGGGAATGTGCTGGGCCTTGGGGAAGTACCAGGCCTGGGAGATCACCACCGCGCCGAACAGGGTGACGACGAGGCCGATGATCGCGTCGTTGAATTTCATCGGAGGAGACAGCCCGCCCGGATGTTCCGGGCGGGCCTCAGGTCTTCTGCCTACTTCTTCACCATGTTGAGCGCGGTCATGATCCGCGCGGTGAATTCCTCATGCTCCTTGAGGAAGGCGGTGAACTCCGCCGAGGTCCGCCAGCGCATGCCGAAGCCGCGGGCGGTCATCGCGTCGCGGAACTCGGCCGAGTCGTAGATCTGCTTCAGCGCCTTCTCGAGCGACTGGACGATGTCGGCAGGCAGGCCCTTCGGGCCCGCGATGCCGCGCCAGGCGCCGCCCTCGAAGGTCTTGCCGATCTGCTCCTTGACCGTCGCGATGTTCGGGAAGGCCGGGATGCGGTCGTCGCTCATCACCACCAGCGGATGGACCTTGCCGGCCTCGATCAGCGCCTTGGCTTCCGGTGCCGACGCCGTCACGAAGTCGAGGCCGCCGGCCGCGAGCTCCTGCAGGCTCACCGCGGCGCCGTTGCTCGGGATGAAGTTGATTGCCTTGGTCTCGATGCCCTGGTCGATCAGGAGACCGCTGACCGGGATGTCCCAGCTGCCGCCGCAGGAGCCGCCGCAGCCGATCTTGAACTTCGACGGGTTCGCCTTGATCGCTGCCAGTGCGTCCTTGAGCGTCTTGTATTGCGTGTTGATCGGCGCGTGGAAGCCGGCGGGGTCGAAGTTGAACTGCGCGACCGGCTGGAACATGTCGCGGGTGATGTCGGCCTGGCCCAGCAGCTTGTACTGCGCATAGGGATAGATGACGCCGATCGTGTAGCCGTCGGGGCGCGCCGTCGCGATGTTGGTGTGGCCGACCACGCCGCCGGCCTGGCCCTGGTTCACCACGTTGAACGGTTGCTTGAAGATGTCCTGGAGCTGCTTCGCCAGCAGGCGTCCGGTCGCATCCGTGCCGCCGCCGGCCGCAGCCGGGACGATGATCGAGACCGGGCGCTCCGGCCACGCGGCCTCGGCCGCCGGTGCGAGGCCGGCCAGGAACGCTACGCCGCAAACAAGCGAAAGGATATGCCGTCGCATCATGGAAAGTTTCCTCCTGTGAGGATCGTGCCGACCGGCACGATCCTGGTTTGACGACGCTTCTTTTGAGCGCTGAGGAGGAGGATAGGGGCCGCTCGCCCGGCGTGACAAGCCGTCCGCCCGGCAACGTGAAATGGTGCCTCTTTTTCAGGCGCCGGCAGGCTTTTTCCGGGATTTCGGCTTCTTCGTGCCGGTCTCCGTGGCCGCCGCTCGGGCGATCTGGACCCAGGGCCGCAGTGCATCCGGATCTTCGAGCGCGTCATCGGGCGGGGCGTAGAAGCCCAGGCTGTAGCCGGGCGTCTTGGAGGAGGGGCGGAAGCGCTTGAGGCCGGCCGCCTCGCACATGCGCTTACCGTCGCCGGCAGCCTTCAGGTAGAGCGTGTCCTTCCAGACGATCCCCACGAAGCCGCCGTCGAGATAGAAGCCGTGGCCGCCGAACATGCGCCGGCTCGTCACCCGGCCGAAGGGCTGCAGCAGCTCCTCGACGAAGGCGGCGAATCCGGCGGCCATCCGGCCCTAGTGCTGGTACTTGGCAAAGAAGTCGTTGCCCTTGTCGTCGACGACGACGAAGGCCGGGAAGTCGACGACCTCGATCTTCCAGATCGCCTCCATGCCGAGCTCGGGATACTCGAGCACCTCGACCTTCTTGATGCAGTCCTGGGCGAGGCGAGCCCCGGGCCCGCCGATCGAGGCGAGATAGAAGCCGCCATGCTTCTTGCAGGCATCGGTCACCTGCTTCGAGCGGTTGCCTTTGGCGAGCGAGACGAAGCCGCCGCCGTTCGCCATCAGCAGGTCGACATAGGAGTCCATGCGGCCGGCCGTGGTCGGCCCGAAGGCGCCGGTTGCATAGCCCTTCGGCGTCTTCGCCGGACCGGCGTAATAGATCATCCGGTCCTTGACGTATTGCGGCAGGCCTTGGCCGGCGTCGATCCGCTCCTTAAGCTTCGCATGCGCGATGTCGCGGGCGACCACCATCGGGCCCGACAGCGACACGCGGGTCTTGATCGGCAGCTTCGAGAGGATCTGGCGGATCTCACTCATCGGCTGGTTGAGGTCGATCTTGACCACGTCGCCGCCGAGCAGGTCCTCGGTGATCTCCGGCAGGTACTGTGCCGGATTGTGCTCCAGCTCCTCGATGAACACGCCCTCTGCGGTGATCTTGCCCAGCACCTGGCGGTCGGCGGCGCAGGAGACGCCGATGCCGATCGGGCAGGAGGCGCCGTGGCGTGGCAGCCGGATCACGCGCACGTCGTGGCAGAAATACTTGCCGCCGAACTGCGCGCCGATGCCCATCTTGCGCGAGAGCTCCAGCACCTGCTGCTCGGTCTCGACGTCGCGGAAGGCGTGTCCGGTCTTGTCGCCCTTGGTCGGCAGGTTGTCGAGGTACTTCACTGAGGCGAGCTTGACGGTCTTGAGCGTCAGCTCCGCCGAGGTGCCGCCGATCGCGATCGCGAGGTGATAGGGCGGGCAGGCGGCGGTGCCTAGCGTCCGCATCTTGGCGTCTATGAACTTCATCAGCGATTCCGGATTCAGGACCGCCTTGGTCTCCTGGTACAGGAACGACTTGTTGGCGCTGCCGCCTCCCTTGGCGATGAAGAGGAAGTGATACTCGTCGCCCGGCGTCGAATAGATGTCGATCTGGGCGGGCAAGTTGTCGCCGGTGTTGACCTCCTTGTACATGTCGAGCGGCGCCATCTGGCTGTAGCGAAGGTTGGTCTCGGTATAGGTGCGCTTGACGCCGCGCGAGATCGCCGCCTCGTCATCGGTGCCGGTGAACACCTTCTCGCCCTTCTTCGCCATCACGATCGCGGTGCCGGTGTCCTGGCACATCGGCAGCACGCCGCCGGCGGCGATGTTGGCGTTCTTGAGAAGGTCGAGGGCCACGAACTTGTCATTCGCCGAGGCCTCGGGATCATCGAGGATCGAGGCGAGCTGCTTGAGATGCGCCGGGCGCAGGTAATGCGCGATCTCCTGGAACGCGTGCTTGGTCAGGGTCTCGATCGCCTGCGGGTCGACCTTCAGGAGATGGCCGTCGCCGAACGGGACCTTGGTCGCGCCGCTATCGGCGATCTTCCGCCAGCGCGTGTCGCCCTTGGCGAGCGGGAACATCGGCGAATAGGACGCGTCCGCGGCGTGGGTATCCGGACCGGGCATCGGGGACTCCTCGAAAGACTGAAGCGGCTATTTCTTGCGGAAGGCGTCGAGCGTGACGACCTTGGCACCCTCGGCGGCCGGCTCCTCGGTCGGCGGCTGCGCCTGGGTGTCGGTCTTCGGCGTCTCGGCGAGGGCGGCCGGGGTCTGGCCGGCGGGCGCCGGCGCCGCCTGGAAAGGCAGCGTGAACTTGGCGGCAGGGTCGGCGAACACGGTCACCGCCTGGAACGGGACGGTCAGCCGCTCGTGCACGTTGTTGAAGCTGAGCGTGACCGAGAACGACTCCTCTTCGACGTCGAGTCCCCAGAATTGGTACTGGAGCACGATCGTCATCTCCTGCGGATACCGCGACTTCAGATAGTCCGGCACCGTGGTGCCCGGATGATCGGTGCGGAAGGAGATGTAGAAATGGTGCGCGCCGGGCAGCCCGTGCTTTGCCGCCTCGGAGATTGCCTGACGCACGACGCCGCGCATGGCGGACTCGATCATCTTGTCGTAGCGCAGCAGATCCTTGGCCATGTCCTCGAGCCGGGAAGTAGTCGCACGCGAAGTGGGGGGCTTCTGTTGCCCGGTGCCCCCCGGACCGCGCTTACCTAGTGTTAGGCAGCGAGGGCCATACGGTTATCGTTGGCACCTATAAGTGGCCCGATAACGGCGGAACCATGCCGGGCAAAAAATGCGCTTTTACCACGCACGTCGATCCTGAATCGCCCCCTTGGACCCGGCTCCGGGGAGCCGGGGGAAACTGGTGGAGGCGCCGGGCACTGCCCCCGGGTCCGTAACGCTTATTCTACGCACCGTTTATCGCCATAGTCGGTTTCCCGACGCTGTAAATATAGGTGGCGGCCGGCTTCTAAGGAAGGGGCCTCGCAGGGGCCTAAACCCAGGGAGCGGCATGGAAATGACCCTGACCTCGCCTGAAATCGGCAAAGTCTCGCAGAAGGACCCGGTCGCTACCGTCGGCGACCAGCGCCTGGACCTCGGCAGCGCCGGGCTTGCGCTCTACGCCGATGCGCCGCTTTCGGCGCCAGAGCCCGGGGTCGAGCATGCCGTGGTCGTGATCCACGGGACGCTCCGGAATGCCGACGTCTACTTCGCCGGCATGAAGGAGGCGAAGCGGATGGCCGGGCCGGCGGGCCGACGGAGCTTGGTGGTGGCCCCGCAGCTCTTGGCCAGGGTCGACCTGGAAACCCACGGGCTGCTTGCCTCCGGGCTCGCCTGGTGGAGCCTCGACGGCTGGAAGCATGGCGGCTTGAGCGACTCCGCGCCGGCAATCTCCTCCTTCGCCGCGATCGACCGCGTGCTCGACCACTTGGCCGA
This sequence comes from Rhodospirillaceae bacterium, assembly GCA_016792585.1. Classification (GTDB taxonomy): domain Bacteria; phylum Pseudomonadota; class Alphaproteobacteria; order SHVZ01; family SHVZ01; genus SHVZ01. The sequence goes on along the minus strand of JAEULB010000218.1, from coordinate 15,216 downwards.
CCGCAGCCGCTACCCCGACCTCCGCAGCGTCGTCGTCGCCGGGCACTCGGCCGGCGGCCAGATCGGCCACCGCTATGCAGTGCTCGGCAGCGCCGACGAGAAGCTGGCGAAGCTCGGCATCGCGCTCACCCATATCGTCGCCAATCCGTCGGCCTATCTCTATCTCACGCCCGAACGTCCGGCGGGCGGCGGTTTCGCCGTGCCGGATGCCGGAGCGTGTCCCGACTACGACGTCTACAAGTACGGGCTCGCGAAGCTGCCGGCGCATTTAGGCGCCGATCTCGCCGAGCTGAGGACGCGCTATGCGAGGCGCCGCGTCGCTTTCCTGCTCGGCGAGGCGGACAACGACCCGAACCATCCGCAGCTCGACCGCACCTGCCTCGCGATGGCGCAGGGGCCGAACCGCTACGACCGCGGCCTCGCCTTCCACGCCTATGAGCGGTTCCTGTTCGGCGAGGAGATCGCTGCGCGCCACTCGCTCTCGACCGTTCCCGGCGTCGGCCACGACAACGCGCGGATGTTCCAGTCGGCGCAGGGACTGGCGCTGCTGTTTCCTTAGGCCTTCTCGCCGAGCTTCGGCGCGCGCGCGATCTCGGGCGCTCGCCTGAACTCGGGCGCCACGGGCACCGGGAACGCCGGCATTTCCTTGCCGGCGACGGTGAGCCGATGGGCCAGCACATTGCGGGCGACGATCTGCGGATCGGCGACGGCTTCCTCGAGCGTCGCGACCACGGCGCAGGAGACGTCCTCGCCGACGAAAAGCTTTCGCCAGTGCGCTGCCGGCTTCGCCGCGATCATCCTGGCGACGGCCGATCGTGTCGCTTGCGCGTCGCGGCGGTCGTCGTGGAGGTCGGACGGCAGTTCGATCAGCTCGCAGAAGCGCTGCCAGAACTTCTGTTCCAGAGGGGCTGCGGCAAGCCATTGGCCGTCGGACGTCGGGTAGACTTGGTATCGGGGCGAGCCGCCGGTCAGCAGCCATTCTGCCGGTCCCGGCGCGGCGCCGGTCGCGAACAGCTCGGCCAGTCCCCCGACGGCGAAGGTCAGGGACTGTTCGGCCATCGCGATGTCGAGATAGGCGCCTTCGCCGGTCACGTCGCGGCGGCGAAGCGCCATCAGGATGTTCATCACCGCGGGGTAGGCGCCACCGGCGATGTCGGCGGCGAGTACCGGCGGCACCGAGCCCAACCTCGCCTGGGAGAGCACACCGGCCTCGGCGAGATACGTCAGATCGTGACCGACGACGTTGGCCTTCGGCCCGTCCTGGCCGTAGCCGGTGATCGAGCAGTAGACGAGGCGCGGGTTGATCGCCTTCAGCCTCTCGTAGCCGAGGCCGAGGCGATCCATCACGCCTGGGCGGAACTGCTCGACCAGAATGTCGGCGTCGCGCACCATCGGCTCCAGCGTCGCCCAGGCCTGAGGGTCCTTGAGATCGAGCGCCAGGCTCTTCTTGCCGCGGTTCAGAAGCGCGAACAGCGCGCTCTCCTTCCCGACGAAGGGTGGGAAGCCCCGCATATCGTCGCCGGCTCCCGGCCGCTCGATCTTCAGCACCTCGGCGCCGGCCTCGGCCAGGATCAGCGTCGCCAGCGGCCCCGGCAGCAGCGTCGAGAAATCGAGGACTTTCAGGCCTGAAAGCGGTTGCACGCGGCCGACGCTATCGGCCATTTCGCAAGTAGGTCAAGCGGGCTGGCCTCTTAAGCCCGCCTTCGACATACTCCGGCCTTTCCCGTTCCAAAGTCCCTCGGAGGATAGTCATGTCAGTCAAGCGTATCCGGCCCGGCGCGCGTCTCTCGGGCGCGTCCACCCATCACGGTCTCTGCTGGCTCGCCGGCCAGACTGCCGACGACCTGACCCAGGACGTGAAGGGCCAGACCAAGCAGATCCTCGACAAGATCGACGCGATCCTGGCTGAGGCCGGTACCGACAAGAAGAAGCTGCTGACCGTGCAGATCTGGCTCAGCGACATGCGCTTCTTCGCCGACATGAACTCGGTCTACGACCAGTGGCTGCACAAGGACTCGCCGCCGGCGCGCGCCACCGTGGAGTCGCGTCTCGCGACCCCGGGCCATCTGGTCGAGATCGGCGGCGTCGCCGCCATCTGACGTCTGATCGATCCATCCGCGCGAGCGATCGCGCGGATGGAGCCGACGTCCCTCAGGCCGGACTCAGCTCGAGGTCGACGAAGTCGGCGACCGGCTCGAAGCCGATCTTCCGGTACATGCGGTTGGTGTGGTCGAGCTTGCGGTCGGCGAAGAGCTGGACCACCGATCGGCCCGCCTGCAGCTCCATCCTGGACAGCACCGCGACCGCCGCCGAGGCGTAGCCGTGCTTGCGGAAGACGTCGGGCGTGTAGACGTTGTTGATGCGGACCGACTTCGGCGTCGGCCCCGCCAGCGCCACCATTGCGCGCGGCACGCCGTCCTCCCAGACGAACAGATGGCCCGCGGCGAGCTTCGCCTCGACCACCAGCTTCGGCTTCGGATCGCCGGGAAGATGCGCGTCGCGCCCGAAGGCGCTGGTCCAGTCGATCAGCCACTCGGCCTCGTCGACCGTGGCCCGACGCAGCAGGCCCGGCTTCTCGGGCAGCGCCGGCATCGTGCGGAGCGCGTAGAGCGTGTTCTCGAGCGTTGGATAGCCGGGCCAGAGGCCGAGCAGCACCGAGCGCGCCGCTTCCGGCACCACCGCGGCCGTCGGCCGGCGCCCGGCCTTCTCCCACCACTCGGCCAGCGCCAGGATCGCCTCGGTGGGCCCAAGGCTGAACACGACCTTGCCGACGCTCGCCTGCACCGCCGCAGCGACGGTCCTGCCCTCGACCGACGCGGTCAGAAGCGGCGTGCCGGCGCGGAAGACGCCCGGCCGCGAAAGCCACGTATGCGCCATGCCGTGGACGATGCAGCCCTTGACCTCGTCGACCTCGCCGAGATGCTGGAGGAAGGCTTCCGGCGTCGGCCAGGCGCTGACCTCGACGCTCATCCCATCGCGACCGAAGCCGCCGGCAGGGTGACGTTGGTCATGCCCTCGTTGGTCTTGCCGTTGCGCATGACCGCGATCGGGTTGGCGAAGTTGCCGGGATAGGCCGCCGCCTCGACCGCGGTGGTCGGCACCACCTTGGATACCGCGGCAATCGTCTTGGCATCCAGGCGCCAGTCGGCGGTCGCCTTGTCGGGTGCCGAGACGTCGATGCGCGGCTGGTGGAAGGCCTCCTCCAACGTCATGCCGAAGTCGGAGATGAACGAGCAGATCTGCAGGATCGCCGGCAGGATCTTGCGTCCGCCCGAGCCGCCGATCGCGAACCAGCCCTTGCCGTTCCGGGTGCCGATCACGGGGCACATGTTGGTCAGCGGCCGCTTGCCGGCCTCGATCGAGTTCGGCTTGCCCGGTACCGGGTCGAACCACATCATGCCGTTGTTCATCAGGATGCCGGTGGTCGGCAGCACCGAGCGCGAACCGAAGCGCGAGAGCAGCGTGTTGGTCAGCGAGACCATGTTGCCGTCGGCATCGACGGTCGCGAGATGCGTGGTCGAGCCTTTGCCCTTCACGTCCTCGGCGCCCATCTTGGTCAGGCGGTCGGCATAGGCCTTGGAGAGTGCCGCCGCATAGGCGGCGAAGGCCTTGGCGCCGATCTTGGTCCCGAGCTTCGTCGGGATGTTCGAGAAGGCCGCCCGGAAGGTCGGGCCGGCGAAGAGGCCGGACATGGTGTGGAGCACGACGCCGTTGCGCTCGACCGTGATCGGCTCGACCAGGCGGGCGGAATAGGCGGCCAGGTCCTCGGCGCGGATCGGCGAGCCGCCGGCCTTCAGGTCCTTGGCGATCGCCTGGGCCACGTCGCCCTTGTAGTAGTCTTCCCAGCCGGCCGTCTGCAGGCGCTCCAGCGTCTGCGCCAGGGGGCCGAGATCGAGATAGGGCGGCGTCACCGTGGTCGTCGTGACCGGCGGCAGGTCGCCCGGCATGTACGTCTTGCGCGCGACAGGGTCGCGGCGGAGATCGGCGGCTTCGGCCGCGATCTGCAGCGTGGTCCACCAGTCGACGCGAAGCCCTTTCCTGGCGAGTCGGATCGCCGGCGCCACGACCTTCTTCCATGGAAGCTTGCCGAAGCGGTTGTGCACAAGGCCCAGTCCCGCGACGGAGCCCGGCACCGCGATGGACTCATAGCCATGGACGTTGCGGTCGTCGAGGACGCCGGGCCAGCCGAACAGGTCGGCCGGGCCGGGCTTGCCGCTCAACGGATAGCGCTTCGGATCGAGGCCGCGCGCGGCGATCGGGCCGTAGTCGACCGCGTAGGTCTTCTTGTCCTTGGCGACGTGGACGATCATCGAGCCGATTCCGCCGATGCCGCTCATCCACGGCTCGGTCACCGTCAGCGCGAAGGCGGTCGCAACCGCCGCGTCGATCGCGTTGCCACCTTCGGCCAGCACCTCGGCGCCGGCTTCGGCGGCGATCCGGCTCTGGGATGCGACGAGGCCGCCCTTCGAGCGGGTCACGGGCTTGGTGATCTGCCAATGCTCGATGCGGTCGACCATGAGGACCTCTTGATCAGAAGGGAGGAAGAGTGACGACGGCGGGGAGCGCCACTATAGGCACGGGTCGAAGCGAAGTCGCGAGATCAAGGACTCCGATCTACTTGAAGACTCGTAGGCACGTGCTCGTCGTGACTCGGCGTCGCCCGCTCAACTCGAAGCGTTGAGCCCAAGCATTGAAGAGGCGGCGGAGGGCGGACGGCGGAAGTCGTTATTACAGTGATACTTTGGCCCTTCATTGGGAGACCGGGGCCGATTTGCTTAGATCATCGTAGATGAGGGCAAGATCGCCCATGGGAGCATTGGGCGTTCGTCAGTATTTGTCGGCACTTCATTGGGGAAAACGAGTCAGAAAGTCTTTACAAGGCCACCAACCCCCCGTATGTAGGGGGCGGGTCCGGGTTCGGTGCCCAAGTTCTTGTCCGCCCTGTCCATGCGAAGTTCGATCCGGTGATGGGATTTTCGGAAGGTCAGGTCAGGAGTCGGGTGGCTCCAACAGGGTCGGATGAGTCGGCTTGAGCGTGATGCCTTTCCCGGACGCTGACTGACCACTTCCTTCCGGAGCTTCCCTTCACATGCCGAACGACGCCGAGCAGCCTCCGAGTACCACCTCCACGCGCGGCTGCGATTCAAGCAACGCCGCGGCCATCGAGGCCCTCACCCGCCGGTTGATATCCGGCGGCAAGAAGAGGCGCGCCTCCGCGCCGAAGTTCCCGATCAGCGAGCGCACCAACGCCTTCCGCAAGCGGTTCTTTGCTCACGCGACTCTCGCCGAGTGGAACGACTGGCAGTGGCAGGTGCGCAACCGCATCCGCTCGCTCGACAGCCTGTCGCGCATCCTCAATCTCTCCGAGGACGAGCGTTCGGCGATCGAGCGCCACACCGGCTCGCTCCCCGTGGGCATCACGCCGTATTACCTGAGCCTGTTCGACCGCGATGATCACCAGCATCCGCTGCGCCGTACGCACATCCCGGTCGGCACCGAATACCTGAAGACGCCGGGCGAGGCCGACGATCCGCTGGGCGAGGATCACGACACCGAGGTCGAGGGGCTGGTCCACCGCTATCCCGACCGCGTGCTGTTTCTCACCACCGGCTTCTGCTCGACCTACTGCCGCTACTGCACGCGAAGCCGCATGGTCGGCGAGGGCAGCAACGAATACAGCTTCAGCTACAAGCAGTGGGAAAACGCGCTGGCCTACCTCCGCCGCACGCCGCAGGTCCGCGACGTGCTGCTCTCGGGCGGCGACCCGCTGACGCTTTCCGACGACCGGCTCGACTGGCTGCTGTCGCGGCTGCGCGAGATCCCGCACATCGAGTTCGTGCGCGTCGGTTCCAAGGTACCGGTGGTGCTGCCGCAGCGGATCACCGGCAATCTCGCCAGGATTCTCCGCAAACATAGGGTCTGGCTCTCGATCCACTACACCCACCCCGACGACGTCTCGCCGGAAGTGCGCTTCGCCGCCGACCGCCTGGCGGATTCCGGCATTCCGATGGGCAGCCAGACCGTGCTGCTGAAGGGCATCAACGACGACATCGAGGTCATGAAGAAGCTCATGCACGAGCTCCTCAAGATCCGGGTGAAGCCGTACTACCTCTACCAGTGCGATCCGATCACCGGCTCCTCGCACTTCCGCACCTCGGTCGACAAGGGGCTCCAGATCATCGAGGCGCTGCGCGGCCACACCACCGGCTACGCGGTTCCCCACTACGTGATCGACGCGCCCGGCGGCGGCGGCAAGATCCCGCTGCTGCCCGAATACGTGGTCGGCCGCGACGGCGACGACCTGCTGATCCGGAACTTCGAGGGGAACGTGTATCGCTACACCGACCCCGAGGGCCGGGTGGGCCGGGACCGCCAGCTTCCGCGCGCAGCGGAGTAGACGCCGGCATACCCATGCGGGTCGGCTTCACCTATGACCTGCGCGATGACTACCTCAAGGCGGGATACAGCCTCGAGGAGACCGCGGAGTTCGACAGCGTCAACACGGTCGAGTCGATCGAGGGGGCGCTGCTCGGGCTCGGCCACCAGGTCGAGCGCATCGGCAACATCAAAGCTCTCGCCGCTCGTCTCGCCGAAGGCAGGCGCTGGGACCTCGTCTTCAATATCTGCGAGGGCATGCACGGCATCGGCCGCGAGGCGCAGGTGCCGGCCCTGCTCGAGGCCTACGACATCCCCTGCACCTTCTCCGATGCCGTCGTGATGGCGATGACCCTGCACAAGGGCCTCACCAAGCACGTCGTGCGGGCGCATGGCGTGCCGACGCCCGACTTCGCCGTGGTGGCGAAGGCGGAGGAGGCCGAGAAGATCGATCTGCCGTTCCCGCTGTTCGTGAAGCCTGTGGCCGAGGGAACGGGCAAGGGTGTCGGCGGCAAGTCGCGCGTCTCGTCCAGGGCCGAACTCGTCGAGGGCTGCCGCGACATCATCGCCACCTTCAGGCAGCCGGCGATCGTCGAGACCTTCCTGCCAGGCCGCGAGTTCACCGTCGGCCTTGTCGGCGAAGGCGCCGAGGCCAGATCGATCGGCGCGCTGGAGGTAGGGTTCCTCGGCACCGCCGAAAGCACGAACTACGGCCTCCTCAACAAGGAGGAGTGCGAGACGCGGATCACCTACACGCTGGTCAGGGACGCGACCGCGCGTGCGGCCGAGGATCTGGCGGTCCGCGCCTGGCAGGTGCTGAACTGCCGCGACGCCGGCCGCATCGACCTCCGGTGCGACGCCGAGGGCAATCCCTCCTTCATCGAGGTGAACCCGCTCGCCGGGCTCAACCCGCTGCACTCCGACCTTCCGATCCTTGCGACGCAGGCCGGCATCCCCTATCAGGAGTTGATCGGGCTGATCGTCCGATCCGCGAGCCGCCGGGTGGGAGGGCGCGCATGAGAAGCAACGGGCGTCCCGTTGCCGTGGTCCATGGCCGCGTCGCGCCCGATGCGCCGCCGGACGAGCAGGATACGCTGCTCCAGGTGACCGAGATCTCGGCGCGGCTTGCCGCGCTCGGCTGGAAGCCGGTCGCGATCCCGGTCGACCTCAACCTCCAGCGCCTCGCCGACCGGCTGAAGCGCCTCAAGCCCGCCTTCGCCTTCAACCTCGTCGAGTCGCTCGACGGCAAGGGCCAGCTGATCGGCGTCGTGCCGCACATGCTGGACGCGATGGGCATCCCCTATACCGGCTGCTCGGCCGACGCGATCCTGGGCACCGCGAGCAAGCTCGTCGCCAAGCGCGCGATGGCGGCCGCCGGCATCGACACCGCAGCCTGGATCGAGCCCGAGGACCTGGCCGCCGGCCGCATCCCGGAAGGCCGCTTCATCGTGAAGTCGGTCTGGGAGCACGCCTCGATCGGCCTCGACGCTTCGTCGATCGGCGAGGGAGCCTCGCTTCGAGCGATCCAGACGCAGCGCATGGAGCGCTTCGGCGGCGCCTGGTTCGCCGAACAGTTCATCGACGGCCGCGAGTTCAACCTGGGCCTGGTCGGCTCGATGGAAGCGCCGCGCCTGCTGCCGCCGGCCGAGATCGAGTTCCTGGGATTCTCGCCCGATCAGCCGCGCCTCGTCGACTACGCGGCGAAGTGGGACCCGGAGTCGCACGCCTACAACAACACGCCGCGCCGCTACGAATTCGACGGCGACGACGTGCTGCTGGCCCGGCTCGAGGCAGCGGCACGGCGGTGCTGGCGGCTGTTCCGCCTGTCCGGCTGCGCGCGCATCGACTTCCGCGTCGATGGACGCGGGCGACCCTGGGTGCTCGAGGTCAATGCCAATCCGTGCCTTTCCAGCGACGCCGGCCTCGTCGCCGCCGCGCGCCGCATTGGTCTCGACCAGGCCGACCTGATCCGCGACATCGTCGGGTGCCTGGATATCGAACCGGCGCTGAAGCGCGCCGCCGGCTGAGCATGGCCGTCTCGCTTCGCTCCGGCGTGAAGCCGGAAGATCGCACCGCCGTCCGCCGCCTCGTCGCCTCGACCGGGTTCTTCTCGGGGCCCGAGGAGGAGATCGCGGTCGAACTGGTCGACGACGCGCTGTCCAAGGGCGAGGGGCCGAGCGGCTATCACTTCATCTTCGCCGAGGAGAACGGCCAGGCGGTCGGCTATGTCTGCTTCGGCCCGATCGCCGGCACGACCGCAAGCCACGATCTCTACTGGATCGTCGTCGACAACGGGCGGCGCGGCGGCGGTGTCGGCCGGCTGCTGGAACGCGCCTGCGGCGAGGCGGTGGCGAAGCTCGGCGGCCGGCGCATCTATGTCGATACCTCGTCGCGCGCGCAATACGAGCCCACCCGCGCCTTCTACCGCGCCTGCGGCTATGCCGAGGCGGCGCGGCTCGACGACTTCTACGCCGCCGGCGACGGCAAGGTGATCTTCGTCAAGTCGCTGGACTGAGGCAACGCATCGGGGGCAGCCTAAGTCCCGGTGAACCGCATGAACTTCTATGCCGGCGGCGGCCTCGACCGCCTCGCCCATCTCCGCACCGAGGAGGACTGGGTCGCACGCCTGCTCGGCGAGCCGCGCTCGCATGTCGTCGCCGTCTGGCAGACGCGGAACCTGATCGTGGCCGGCGACAATCCGCAGGCGGCCTTCCTTCCGGTCGAGGCCGTGCGCGCCTGGCTCGACGAGGCGCCCGTGCTGGCCGTGCTCGGCGAGAGCGGCGAGCGCATGCATCTCGCGATCGACGTCTCGCACTGGAGCGAGGAGGAGGCGCAGAGGCGGGCATCCGGTCTCGGCGAATGGACAGACCTCCGCCGTGTCGGGCCGCTGCTCGGGCGCGAGGAGGGATCGCTTCTGGCTTATGCGCGCGGCTTGATGTGGTGGCATGCGCGTCATCGTTTCTGCGGCGTCTGCGGTACCGCGACCGAAAGCGTCGAGGCCGGCCACGTGCGGCGCTGCACGAATGCCGACTGCAAGACCTCGCATTTCCCGCGCACCGACCCTGCGGTGATCATGTTGGTCCATGACGGCGACAAGGCTCTGCTCGGCCGCCAGAATGTGTGGCCGCCCGGCATGTACTCGACGCTTGCGGGATTCCTCGAACCCGGCGAAAGCCTGGAGGAGACCGTCGCCCGCGAGGTCTATGAGGAGTCGGGCATCCGGGTCGGCGAGGTTCGCTACCACTCCTCCCAGCCCTGGCCGTTCCCGGCCTCGCTGATGATCGGATTCCATGCGGCGGCGACCAGCCGCGAGATCCGTCTGAACCAGAGCGAGCTCGAGGACTGCGCCTGGTTCAGCCGGGCGGAGCTTCGCGACTTCCAATCGCAGGGTAAGAATCTACCGCGCCAGGATTCCATCGCCCGGCGGCTGATCGAGGACTGGCTCGCTCAAGGGTGATACGCCGGATCTAGCGATCCGTTCTCACGGCGCCCACAACTGATGGGCGTGCTCGCGTTTCGTTCGCACGCGAGGGATGCCGATTCGTTCCAGCGGGACCGAAAGAGAACACGCGGATCGGCGCCTGTGGAATTTTATCGACGCGTCCCAGGGCTGTGGCATGGTCGCGGCCCATGTCGATCCTCTCGATCCAGTCGTCGGTCGTTTACGGACATGTCGGAAACTCTGCCGCCGCTCTGCCGCTGATGCGGATGGGGCACGAGGTCTGGCGTCTCGACACCGTCGCCTTCTCGAACCACCCGGGCCACGGCAGCTTCTCCGGCCGCGTTGTTCCGCCGGCGGAGCTCGCCGAGCTGCTGCGCGGCCTGAAGGGCCTCGGCGTCCTCAAGGACTGCAGCGCCGTGCTCTCGGGTTACCTCGGCGAGGCCGGCACCGCCGCGGTCGTCTCCGATGCCGTCGCCTCCGCGAAGAGCGCCAACCCGCGCGCAATCTATCTGCTCGATCCGGTGATCGGCGACGGCGGCCGGGTCTTCGTCCGGCCCGGCGTGCCCGAGATGATCGCCGAGCGGCTGGTCCCGCTCGCCGACATCTGCACGCCGAACGTCTTCGAGCTCGAGCAGCTGACCCGCATGAAGGTGACCGACGTCGACTCCGCCCGGGTCGCGATGCATTCGCTCCGCGGCCGGGGCCCGAGGACCGTTGTCCTGACAGGGCTGCCGGAGAACGGCCGCATCTCGACGCTGGCGGCGACCAACATGGGCCTCTGGCGCGTGACTGCGCCCCGGATCGACCGCCCGCTCAACGGTACCGGCGACCTGATCTCGGCGCTGATCCTCGGCCACTACCTGGAATGGGGAGCGATCGCCGAGACCCTCAAGCGCGCCGCCTCCGGCATGGCCGAAGCGATCGAGGCGACGGTGGCCGCCGGCCGGCGCGAGCTCGCCCTGGTGCAGGCGCTCGACCGCATCGTCAATCCGCCGAAGTTGATCGACGTCGAGAAGATCGACTAGCTGCGCCGTCCGGCGAGCGTGTGGACGATCAGCGCGGTCATCACGATCGCGCCGCCGCTCAAGACCCAGGGGCCCGGGTTCTCGCCATAGGCGAACCACACCCAGACCGGGCCCAGCGCGATCTCGGCGAGGCACAGCAGCGACGACGTCGCCGCCGGGATGAAGCGCGCCCCGGTGGTGAACAGCGCCATGCCGACGCCGAGCTGGCCGGCGCCGAACAGCAGCAGCAGCGGCAGGTCGTGCTGGGTGACGGCCAAGGTCGGCGCCATCGGCAGCGCGATCAGCGTCGCGAACACGCCGGCGAAGAAGGCGCCCGGCACCATCGGCAGGTCGCGTCGCGCCCGGACGGTGACGACGGTTCCCGAATAGGCGACCGCGCTGAGCGCCGCGAGCGCGGTGCCGAGCAGGTCGTCGCCGCTGGGAAGCCGACCCATCATGACCGCGACGCCGAGGGTGGCGACGGCGATCGCGAGCCAGGTGCGGCGATCGATCGGCTCCTTCAGGATCGCGCGCGCCATCAGCCCGGCGATGATCGGCGCCAGCGCCAGGATCATCAGCGTGTTGGCGACCGAGGTATAGGCGAGCGCGAGCACGAAGGAGATCGAGCTCGTGGCGAAGGCGCCGCCGAGCACGACCGCGACCCAGCCGGCCTGGGCGAAGGGACGCCAGGGCCTGCCGCGCTCGGTGACCGAGATGTAGGCCAGCAGGAAGGCGGCGCAGCTCGCCGAACGCCAGAACACGATCGTCCAGGATTCGGCCGTGACCGACCGGACGATCAGCCCGCCCGTGCTCCAGACGAGGGCGGCGGCGAGAACGAGGGCGAAGCCACGGGCATAGGTCGACACCGGGCGCTCAGGCCGGCATCGCGGCGGCGAGACGGTTTCCGACGGCCTTGCGCAGATCCTGGATGCCGGTCTCGACATGCCGGGTCGGATGCACGCGGTTGGTCAGGAGCGACCACGCATAGCCGCGCTTGAAGTCGATCCAGAGCCCGGTGCCGGTGAAGCCGGTGTGCCCGATGGTCTCGGGCGAGCAGTCGTCGCCGCCGGCCCAGCCCTCGTGGTGATGCTGCCAGCCGATGTTGTTGGTCGGCGAGTGGCGCTTCCTGATCTCGGCGATCGAGGCGGGCTTCAGCTCCTTGCCGGCGAGCAGGCGCTTGGCATAGCCCAGCACGCCGTCGATGGTGCCGAACAGGCCGGCATGGCCGGCGAAGCCGCCGAGCGAATAGGCGTTCTCGTCATGCACCTGGCCCACGATCACGCGCCGGCGCCACATGCAGTGCTCGGTCGCGGCGAAGCTCTTGTTCTTCGGAAGGAAGCCCAGGCCCGGACCGCGCGGCAGCTTGGCCAGCGCCTTGCCGCGGCAGCGCTCGATCACGATGCCGAGCAGGATGAAGTTGATGTCGGAGTAGACGTTGGCGCCGAAGGCCCAGTCCTTCTGCAGCACATGCGCCTTCAGCGTCTCGGGATCGTTGCCCCAGGTGTAGATCGGCTCGACCGCGGGAAGCCCGCTCTGATGCGAGATGCACTGGCGGATCGTCAGCTTCCGGATCGGATGCGCCGCGACGTACTGGTGCAGGTCCGGGATGTGCTTCGAGAGAGGATCGTCGAGCGAGACGATGCCGTCCTCGACCAGCTTCATGATCTCGGTCGTCGTCGCCACGACCTTGGTGACGCTGGCGAGGTCGAACCACGTGGCACGGGTCAGCTTGCGCTTTTTCGGCACGCGCTGGGCGAGGCCGGTCACCTTGATCGCGATCTTCCCGTCCGGCGCCAGCACGCCCAGGATCGCGCCCGGGATCCGGCCGGACTCGACGGCTTCCTCGGCTGGCGCGAAGGCTTCCTTGAGCGCCTTTTCAAGGCTCATCTGGATCAGGCGGCCTTCCGCGCGCGGTGCAGCACGCCGCCGGTCATCGCCTTCGGCGCGCCGGTGGTGGTCGGCACGCTCAAGGGAAGCCCGCGCAGGCTGCGTACGGCGAGGAAGGCGAAGCACTGCGCCTCGAGGAAATCGCCCTGCCAGCCGACTGCGTCGACCGGCGCCACCGGCGCCTTCAGCGCCTCGGCCAGCGCCGACATGATCGTCGGGTTGAGGCGCCCGCCGCCGGTGACGAGCCAGCGCTTGGGCTTGCCCGGCAGGTGGTCGAGCGAGCGGCGCACGGTCTCGACCGTGAAGGCCACCAGCGTCGCCGCCCCGTCAGGGGCCGACAGGCCCTGCACCGGCGTCGCCGGGAAGTCGTTGCGGTCGAGCGACTTCGGCGGTTTGAGCGCGAAATAGGGATTGTCCATCAGCTTCGCGAGCGCCGCCTTGTCGACCTTGCCGGTCGCGGCGAGGCGGCCGTCGGCGTCGTAGGACTGGCCGGTGTGCTTCAGCATCCAGTCGTCGATCATCGCGTTGGCGGGGCCGGTGTCGAAGGCGATCACGGTTTCGCCGTCGAGATATGTCACGTTGCCGACGCCGCCCAGGTTCAGCACCGCAAGCGGCCGCTCGATATCCTTGGCGAGCGCCCGGTGATAGAGGGGCGCCAAGGGCGCGCCCTGGCCGCCGGCGGCGAGGTCGGCGTCGCGGAAGCGGTTGATCACGTCGATGCCGAGCCGCTCGGCCATCAAGGCGCCGTTGCCGAGTTGGTAGGTCACGCGCTGGTCGGGACGGTGCAGGATGGTCTGGCCGTGGAATCCGACGATCGCGATCTTGCGGCGATCGATGCCGGCGCCCTTGAGCAGCTGCTCGACCGCCTTGATCTGCGCCTCGGTCACCCGGCGGTCGATCTCGGCGTGGTTGCCGGTCTCGGCCCGCTTGGCATCGGCGACCAGCGCCCGGAGATCCGCCGAGAGGTCGTCGGGATAGGGGTAGGTGGTGGCCGGGCCGAAGTCGGTGACCCGCTCGCCGTCGGTGTCGATCACGGCGACGTCGATGCCGTCCATCGAAGTGCCGCTCATCAGCCCAAGGGCAGTGACGATCCCGCTCATTTCCAGCCTCTTCGGGGAGGAGAATCGGCAGGATCATGGGGTAAGCCCTGAGCCCGTCCAAGCACAAGTTGAGGCCGCGGATGGGCATGCCCGAATGTTGACGGCGGGCCCGCCAGAGTGTGAGATGTCCCCACACGCCTTCTGGGAGGAAAAGTCGATGATCCGTCTCGTGAAGCGCGCTGCATTCGCGGCTGCGCTCGTCGTTCCGCTGGCCGCCACGGCCCAGGTCCTGGAGGTCGCGACCGACGCTTCGCCGGTCGGGCTCGACCCCCACGTCGCCACCGCCTTCTCGACCTCGCTCGTCAACGGCAACATCTATGAGGGCCTGACCTCGGTCGACAAGGACCTCAAGGTTGTCCCGGCCGTCGCCGAGTCGTGGGCGGTCAGCGCCGACGGCAAGACCTACACCTTCAAGATCCGCAAGGGCGGCACCTTCCACAACGGCAAGCCGATCACTGCGGCCGACGTCGTCTACTCCTTCGAGCGCATCCTCAAGAAGGAAACCGGCTCGCCCTTCGCCAGCCGCTTCGCGCTGATCAAGTCGGTCACGGCCGTGGGCGAAGATGTCCGCATCGAGCTGACCGATCCCTCGGCGCCGTTCCTCTCGCAGCTGATCGTGGCCGTGATCGTGCCGGCCAACCACGGCGACCTGCAGCGCGAGGCCAATGGCACCGGTCCCTTCAAGCTGACCCAGTGGGTGCCCGACACCTACCTGCAGCTCGCCAAGCATGACGGCTACTGGGACAAGGGCATGCCGAAGCTGGCCGGCCTCAAGATCAACATCGTGCCGGAAGCCTCGACCCGCCAGGTCGGCATCTCGACCGGCATCTACCAGTTCATGCCGTCGATCGACGCCTCGACCGCGGTCGCCCTCAAGGGCAACCCGGCGGTGAAGCTGCTCGAGACCCGCGACCTCGCCTATTCGCTGGTCGGCTTCAACACCACGGTCGCGCCGTTCGACAAGCCGCAGGTGCGCGAGGCCTTCAATCTCGCGATCGACCGCGCCAAGGTCGTCCAGGCCGCCTATTTCGGCCACGCCGTTCCCGGCGGCCCGCTGTCGCCGGCGCTGACCGAGTGGGCGACCCCGACCAGCCAGTTCTCCTGCTACACGCCGGACGCCAACAAGGCGAAGGCGCTGCTGAAGGAAGCGGGCTTCTCCGGCGACGTGCCGGTGACGCTGAAGGTGCTGGGCTCGATCCAGACCGTCCGCGACGTGGCCCAGGTGGTCCAGGCCCAGCTCAATGCTGCCGGCTTCAAGGCGACGCTGGAGATCCAGGAGCAGGGCAAGTTCATCCAGGACTGGCGCAACTCGAACTTCGAGGCCTTCGTCTCGCAGAACGGCGGCAGCCCGGATCCGGACGACTACTTCTACCGGACCTTCCGCACCGGCGGCTCGACCAACGTGTTC
>JAEULB010000201.1 GCA_016792585.1 Rhodospirillaceae bacterium | reverse complement strand
CCTGGGACTGGCTCGGCGCCCGCATCGTGATCGAGCATTGCGACGCCTATCGCGCCGGCCATCCGCCGATCAAAGGCTTCCTCACCCTCGACGATGAGCTGAAGGCGATCGCCGTCGCGAACAAGTCGGCCAAGAAGCCGGTCGGCGTTGCGATCAATTGGGGTCGCTCGGTGCTGGAGACCTACAAGGCCTCGACCGCCAACGATCACATCAAGCAGGCCCGCGACGCCGGCGCGCTCGCGGGCGTGATGTTCTCGGGCGCCTCAGGCGCCCAGACCCCCTACGGCGCTTGGCAGGACTCCCACATGCCGCACGCGCCGATGGCCGAGGGCTCGCTGCTGACCGAGGCCGAGATCAAGTCCTCGCTCGCCGCGGCAGGCTCCAAGCTCGACTTCGTCGGCGCCAAGATCGGCATCCGGCCGCCGGATGCGAGCGTGGCGACGCGCCTCGACACCATCGCCGCCCTGGTCAACCTGATCGAGCGCAACGCTACCTGACCGACGAGAAGCTCGTCGGCTGCAGGATCTCGTTGGTGACCTTGGCGATGATCAGGCCGTCCTTCTCGGACTCGGTGCGCGCTGCGATCCATTCCGGATCGGCCATGAACGCGGTCCATTTCTGCTCGCGCTCGGCCAGCGACTCCCAGGCGAGCATGTAGTAGAGCGCCACGCTCGACTCGCCGATGACCGTGGTCCAGAAGCCGGCCTGACGGATGCCGTGCTTCTCCCAGATTTTGAGCGTCCTGGTCTCGAAGCGCTTCAGCAGCGCCGGCAGCCGACCGGGGATGCAGTGATAGATGCGGAGTTCATGGATCATCGGGGACTCTCCTGTGATCAGCGTTTGCCGAAACCGGCGATCCGGCGCGCGGTGTCGGGGTCGAGGAAGGCGGCAACGGTCTCTTCGGTTTCGAGCCTCATCGCCGTGTCGAGGTCGATCGCCCGCTGGACGATACGCTTGAGCGCGCGGACGCGGGCGACGGGAAGCGCCGCGATCGTATCGGCGACGGCCGTCGCTTCGGCCGCCAGGCGATCCCGCGCCACCACGCGATTCGCGATGCCGAGCTCCTTAGCCCTCGCCGCATCGAAACGCTCGCCGAGCAGCATCAGCTCGAGTGCGCTCTGGCGGCCACAACGCTCGGGCAGCAGATAGGTGACACCGCCGGTGACCGAGAGCCCGAGGGACAGCTCGGGGAAAAAGCAGCGGCAATCGTCGGCCATCACCACAAGGTCGGCATTGATCGTCCATTCGAGCCCGCCGCCGACCGCCCAGCCGGCGGCCGCGACGATCACGATATGCGGGCTCGCGACGATCAGCCGGGTGATCTCCTGGATCCGCTCGACATGGCTCCGGGCCTCGGCCTCGGTCCGCGCCTGAAGGTCGAACTCCTTGAGGTCGTCGCCGGCGCAGAAGGCGCGGCCGGCGCCGGTCAGCACGATCGACGAGATCGAGGTATCCGCATTGGCCGCACCAAGCGCCGCCGCGAGATCGTCGAGCAGCGTGCCGTTGATCGCGTTCAGCCGCTCCGGCCGGTTGAGCGTGATCCGGCGATGGCCTGGCGCCTCAGTCGTGACCGCGGTGCTCATGACGTCTCCCCTTCGCGGATCACCCGGCGCGTCTTGCCTTCGGTCCTCGGCAGCGAGCCCGCCGGCAGCAGCGAAACCCGGGCGGTGACGACGATCTCGCGCTTGAACCGCTCGACGATGGCGTCGGCAAGTCCGCCCACCTCGCCCGAAGCGAGCTCTGCCTCTATCGGCAGCGCATCATAGGGACCGCGGCCGGCAAGCCGGATCCGGTATTCGCCGGATAGTGCCGGGAAGGCGCCGAGCAGCGCCGCGACGGTGGTCGGGAAGACGTTGAGGCCACGCACGACGACCATGTCGTCGGAACGACCGATCACGCGAAAGCGCGGCGCATGCCGGCCGCAGGCGCAGCGGCCGAGGCCGGTCAGCGTGACGATGTCGCCGGTACGAAAGCGTGCCAGGGGCTGGCAGACGCGCGAGAGATGGGTCAGCACCAGCTCGCCGGTCTCGCCTTCCCGCCAGGGCAGCACGCCGCCGCTGTCCGCCTCGATCAGCTCCGGCCACAGCACGTCGAGGCCGACGAGATGCAGGTCGGTCTGATGCTCGCACTGGCCGGCGAAGTTGCAGAACACATCGGAGACGCCGTAGTTGGCGTTGCGTGCCTTGAAGCCCCAGGCCGACTCGAGCCGGCCCCGAAAGGCGGGATCGTCGAGCCCGGCCTCGCCGCCGAAGAGACCGAGTTGGAGCCCGAGGCTGCGCGGATCCAGGCCGGGAAAGTGCTCGGCAAGGGTTCGCTCCAGCACCGCCGGGTACGATGGCGTGCACGAGATCGCGGTGATGCCGAGCTCGCGGATCGTGCGCACCAGCTTTTCGCTGCCACCCACGCCGAACGGAATCACAGTGGCGCCCGTCGCCTCCAACGTCGTGTGGTCGGTGAAGCCGCCCATCCAGAGCTGGTAGTTGAGGCAATGGACGACGCGATGGCCGGGGCCGAGGCCGGACGCCGCCTGCGCTCGCGCACCGACCGTGGCGGTATCGGCGGCGTCCTCGGCCGAGAGCCCGATGTTCATCGCCTCCCCTGTCGTACCGGATGTGCGATGGACGCGGGAAACGCTCTTCGGGTCGGCGCGGAGATAGTCGCCGAACGGCGGGTGGTGGCGCTGGCTCGCCCGCAGCATTGCCTTGTCACTGAGCGGCAGGCTCGGCAAGTCATCGAGCCGCGTCGGCGCCGCATGGCCGCCCCAGAGCCGTCTGTAGAGGGGAGCCCCCGCAACCCAGCTGCCTTGCCGCGCCCAGCTCTTCTCCTGCCAGCCGCGTAGCTCAGCGGCCGTGAGGAAATCGGCTTTCGCTAATGTCGCCATGCGGCCGGTACGAGCTCCTAGACGAAAGTCAGAAGACGTTTCGGATTCTCGGTCAGGATGCCATCGATCTGCTCCTGGCTGAAATCCCGCGCTTTCATCAGGGGCACGACGTTCTTGAAGATGTGACCGTAGCCGTGGCCGCCGAAATTGGTGAGCCGGGTGCGGCAGTCGATGTCGTGCGAGATCACCACCTGGTCGAGGTGGCCGCGGTCGACCAGCGCCTTGATCAGGCGGAGCCGCATGCCGTCGTTCGGCAGGTCGACGCTCTCCTTCAGCGGGTAGTAGGTGTTCTCCACCCCGAACATATCGAACTCGAGCACCACGCCGGTCTCGGCCAGGCGCAATAGCGGCTCGACGTCCAGGATCGTCCGGTCGATATGGCTGATGATGGTGCGCGAGAGATCCGCACCCCACTCTTTCACCGTGGTCGCGATCTCGAGCGGCAGGTCCTCTCGGCGTCCTGGATGGATGTTGAGCGCCGCCCCGGTCTCCTGCTGGGCGATCACCGCGCCCCGCATCACGGTCTTCTCCAGGTCCGTCCACGGGTTCTGCGAGCCGATCTCGCCGATGATCCCGGCCCGCACATTGGTGCCCCAGGCGCCGTCGAAGACCTGGCCGACGATTTCAGCCGCGAAGTCGTCGACGCTGCGCTTCTTGTTCGACGGGTCCTGGTACTCCTCGACGTAGTAGCCGCAGCCCATGATGATGTTGACGCCGGTGCCGAGCTGGATATCGGCGAGGCCCTTGGGATCGGGCCGGATGCCGCCGCAGGTGAGCTCGACCACCGAGTCGCCGCCGAGCATGCGGAGCGAGCTCATCTCGACCTGGGCGATGTCCTTCATGTCGAGGACGTACTGCATCCGGTGCTTCTTCCGGCCGTAGTTGATCTCCCAGACGTTCTCGAGGCTGATCGGTTCCTCCGGCTCGTTGACCTTGCGCTGCTCCGGCGTGCGGAGGTCGGAGAGCAGGTGCTCGTGCATCAGGGTCTGGCCGAGCCGGTCCGGCGAGATCGTCCCGCACACCGTCTGCACCTTGCCTTTGAGCTCTGCACGATTCATTTGGGAATCCTTTCCATCACGTCTTTCGCGTTTCGTTTCGAACCATCGCCCAGGCGGCGGCGAAGATGACGATAGCGCCGATCCAGGTCCAGCGATCCGGCACCTCGCCGAGGATCAGCATCGAGACGGATGCTGCGATCGGCAGCTTGAGGAAGTCGAACGCCATCACCAGGGACGTCTCTCCCGAGGCATAGCCCAGCGTGGCCGTGATCTGTCCGAGGCCGGCGCAGATGCCTATCCCGATCAGGATTCCCCACCCCCACAAGGACGGCCAGGAGAGATCGGGAATGGCGATCACGGCCGCGAGCGGCACCGCCGAGGCGAGCGTGTAGAAGACGATCGTGTCCGAGGAATGATCGCGGCTCGCCGCGCGGATGATCAGGGCGAACCCGGCATAGATCACCGCGTTGCTGAGCAGCATCAGCATTTCCACCGAGATCTCCTGGAATCCAGGCCGGACGATCACGACCGCGCCGAGGAGACCGATGCCGAGAGCGACGAAGCGGACCAGTCGCGGCGGCTCCTTGAGGACGTAGATGGCGAGCACCGGGGTGATGATCGTCGTGAGGAAGCTGATGGCGGTCGCATCCGCGACCGGCACAACCCTGAGCGCCAGGAACCAGCCGACATTGGAAAGAACCTGAATCGCGCCGAGCCACATGAGGAAGCCGGGACGTGGCGCCCGCACCACCTTCGTGCCGTGACGGAACAGGAACGGCAGGAGGCAGAGAAAGGCGAGCCCGTTGCGGGCGAGGATCATCGTCGTCGCCGGCAGCTCGGTTGAGGCGGTGCGGATCTGCACCGACATCAGCGCGAAGAAGGCGCCGCAGAGAACCATCCAGACCGCCGTTCGCGCGACCGGCGGCACGGCGGACCAGGACAGGGGCATGAACTAGAGCAGCGAGGAGAAGAAGTCGGTCCGGGCCTTGGCGCCGGCCGTGATCAGCGCCAGGTCGGAGCCGCCAAGAATGAAGCGAGCCCCCATCTGCACGTATTGCTTGGCGAAGACGGTGTCGTAGATGCCGCCCATGCCCGGGACCTTGCCGTGCTTCCTGCAGGCGCCGATCACCGCCTCGTAGGCCGAGACGATTTTCGCGTTCCCGAAATCGCCGTGGATTCCCATGTCGAGGCTGAGGTCGTTGCTGCCGATCAGGAGGCAGTCGATGCCGGGGACCGCGGCGATCGCGTCGGCATTGGCGACGGCCTTCTCGGTCTCGATCATCGCGACGATGAAGACGAGATCGTTCGACTTCCGCGTCACCTCGGTCGCCGGGATCGGAGCGAAGCCGAGGCTCGGCGGCATGCCGCCGAAGGAGCGCTTGCCGACCGGGGCGAAGCGGCAGGCATCGGCCGCCGTCCGCGCCTCCTCGGCGGTGTCGACATGGGGGAAGACGATGCCATGGGCGCCGGCGTCGAGAAGGCGCGCGGCCGTCGCCAGGTCCTGGTGGGTCACCCGCGCGATCGGCGTGATGCCGGCCATGCCGGCCGCGATCGAGAGCTGGCCCACATGGTGGACCGCCATCGAGCCGTGCTCCATGTCGAGGAAGAGCCAGTCGAAGCCGGCCTGGCGCGCGACCGCGGCCATTTCGATCGAGGGCGCGATGCGCAAGGTAAGCCCGACCGCGAGCTTGCCTTCGCCCAGCTTCTTCCTGACGTGGTTCCCGGCCATCGGCGTTCCCTCCTGTGACGCCCGGAATGATGCCCGCTGAAGCCAAGCAAATCGAGGAGAACCGGCGAAAGCCGGAATGTCCTAGCGGGCGACGGCGTAGCCTTCCATGTAGCGGGGGTTGGCGCCGGCTCGGAGCATCTCGCCGTCGCAGGCGATCGCGGAGAGATTGCCCTCGCTCCAGTCGTCGACCGTCTCGACATGATGGCCACGGCGCTCGAGGTCCTTGATCACGGCCTCGCCGAAGCGCCCTTCGACCTGGACCTTGCCGGGATCGGCGCCGCGCGGCCAGAACGAGCTCTCGAAATGCGAGGTATGAAAGGCCGGCGCATCGATCGCCTGCTGCAGGTTCATGCCGTGGTGAACGTGACGCAGGAACATGACCAGAGACCACTGGTCCTGCTGGTCGCCGCCCGGCGTGCCGAAGACCATGTAGGGTCTGCCGTCGCGGAGCGCGAATGAGGGCGTCAGCGTCGTCCGCGGCCGCTTGCCCGGCGCCAGGGCGTTCGGATGCGCGGGATCGAGCGAGAAGATCTGGCCGCGCGTGCCGAGCGGGAACCCGAGCTCTGGGATCACCGGCGAGCTCGGCAGCCAGCCGCCTGACGGCGTCGCCGCGACCATGTTGCCGTGGCGGTCGACGACATCGAGGTGGCAGGTGTCACCCGGCATCGCCGCCCGCCAGCGCGGCTCGAGCGTGATGTCCGGTCCGCGCACCAGCTTCGCGACGTTCGGCTGATATCCCGAGACGGCACCCGGCGGTGTGTCGAGCGAAGCGTTCTCGCCAATCCGCTTCCGGCGCTCGCGGTTGTAGGCGTCGCTCAGCAGGTGCGGCAGCGGCACATCGACGAAGTCCGGGTCGCCGTAGTAGGCGTTGCGGTCGGCGAAGGCGAGCTTGGTCGCCTCGACGACCAGGTGGACGAACTCGGCGCCGTTCGGATCGAGCCTGGCCAAGTCGTCGCCGGATAGCAGGGCCAGCTGCTGCAGGAAAACAGGCCCCTGGCTCCAGGGCCCGCACTTGGCGACCGTGTAGCGGCCGTAGTCGTAGGCGACCGGCGCCTCCTCGCGAGCCTGCCAGCGCCCCAGGTCGTCGGCAGTGATGAGGCCAGCATGGGCGCGGCCGGAGGTGTCCTTGACCGGCGCCCGGACGAAGCGATCGATCGCTTCGGCGACGAAGCCCTGCGACCATGCCCGCCTTGCCGCCTCGATCTGGCGCACCCGGTCGCCTCCGGCCGCCTCGCCCTCCTCGACCAGACGGCGGAAGGTGCGAGCCAACGCCGGGTTGCGGAAGTAGGAGTTCGGTGCCGGTGCCTTGCCGCCCGGCAGGTACAATGCTGCCGAGGTCGGCCAGTCGGTCTTGAACGTCTCGGCGACCTTCGCGATGGCGTTCGCGAGGCGCGGGATCATCGGGTAGCCCTTTTCGGCAAGGGCGATCGCCGGCTCCAGGATCGTCCGCAGCGGCAGCGTGCCCCGGTCCCTGATCAGCAGCATCCAGGCGTCGAACGGCCCAGGGATCGTCGCGGCAAGGAAGCCCGTGCCGGGGATCAGGTCGAGCCCGAGGCCCCTGTACCTCTCGACGGTCGCCGCCGCTGGCGCCGGGCCCTGGCCCGAGATCGCGCGGACGCCGTCGGTGCCGGCCTGACGGAACAGGATCGGGACCTCGCCGCCTGGGCCGTTCCGGTGCGGTTCGACCACCTGCTGGACGAAGCCCATCGTCGCCGCCGCGTCGAAGGCGTTGCCGCCGCGTTCCAGCACGCCCATGCCGGTGACGGCGGAGAGCCAGTGGGTCGAGGCGGTCGCACCGAAGGTGCCGAGAAGCTCGGGGCGGGTGGTGAACATCCAGGGATCTCCGAGACGGTGGCGGTTCCGCGGGAGGACCGCGGCCATCGATGGCGGGAGCGGAAGCGTATTATCCTCGACGCCAGGAGGCAAAGAACCGATGCGGCTGATCGACTTCTTCGACCGGGGCGCTGCGCTCTACCCGGACCGGGCGTGCCTGGTCGGCGGCGCGGTGTCGCTCACCTTCGCCGAAGTCCAGCGCCGCACGCACCGGATCGCCAACCGGCTGATCTCCGCCGGAATCGGCCCGCAGATGGGCGCGGCCGTGCTGAGCCCCAACGACGCGGACGCTTTCTCCTGCATCCTCGGCATCCTCCGCGCCGGTGGCGCCTGGATGCCGCTGAATGCGCGGAACGCCGTCGACGACAACGCGGCGATCCTCGCCGACAACGACTGCCGCTTCCTCTTCTACCATTCGAGCTTTGCCGCGGCGGCCGAGGAGATGCGGAAGAAGGTGCCGACGCTGATCGGCCTCGTCTGCGTCGACCGCGCCGGCGCCGATCCCGACCTCGCAAGCTGGCTCGCAGAGGCGAACGACGATCCCTGCTACGTGCCGTCGGGCCCCCACGACCTCGCCTCGATCTGGCCCTCAGGCGGCACCACCGGGCGATCCAAGGGCGTGATGCTCACCAACCTGAACTTCGCGACGATGATCGCGAACTTCATCACCTCGATGCCGATCCGGAAGCCGCCGGTGCACCTGATCGCCGCACCGATGACGCATGCCGCCGGTTGCATCTCGTTTCCGCTGCTGGCGCAGGGCGCCACCACCGTGCTGATCCCGAGCGCCGATGCGCTGCTGGTCATGGAGAGCATCCAGCGCCACAAGGTGACGACGCTGTTCCTGCCGCCGACCGTCATCTACATGATGCTCGGTCACCCGCGCGTGCGGGAGTTCGACTACTCGTCGCTCACCCACTTCGTCTACGCGGCGGCGCCGATGTCGGCGGAAAAGCTCAAGGAGGCAATGGAGATCTTCGGGCCGGTGATGGCGCAGACCTTCGGCCAGGCCGAGGCGCCGATGCTCTGCACGTTCCTCTCGCCCGAGGAGCACAATGTCGTCGGCGACCCCAAGCTCGAGAAGCGGCTGATGAGCTGCGGGCGATCGACCGTCTTCGCCCAGGTCGAGGTCATGGACGACGACGGCAACATCCTGCCTCCGAACGAGAAGGGCGAGATCGTCGTCCGCGGCAACCTGGTGATGAAGGGCTACTACAAGAACCCGAAGGCGACCGAGGAAGCCTCGCGCTTCGGCTGGCACCACACCGGCGACGTCGGCTTCAAGGACGAGGACGGCTACTTCTATATCGTCGACCGCAAGCGCGACATGATCATCTCGGGCGGCTTCAACATCTATCCGTCCGAGATCGAGCAGGTGATCTGGGCGCATCCGGCGGTGCAGGACTGCGCCGTGGTCGGCGTCCCCGACGACAAATGGGGCGAGGCGGTCAAGGCGATCGTCCAGCTGAAGACCGAAGGCGCCGCGACCGTCGAGGAACTCTCGGCCTTCTGCCGCGAGCGGGTCGGCGGCATGAAGACGCCGAAATCCTTCGAGATATGGGATTCGCTGCCCAGGAGCCCGGTCGGCAAGGTGCTGAAACGCACGATCCGCGACCGCTTCTGGGCCGGAAGGGTCCGCAATGTATGATGGACACGCCATGCCCCCTGGGCGCATAGCTTTGCCGTCCGGACCTCAGGATTCCTTCAGATCATGACCGACGATACCGCAAGCGCCCGTAGCCTGCCGGCCGAAGCCACGACCGCTTCCACGGCGGCGGCACCGGCAGCGAGGGCCGACAGCACCACCTTCGCGATCATCCTCTCGCTCAGCTTCTGCCATCTGCTGAACGACATGATGCAGTCGATGGTGCCGGCCCTCTATCCGATCCTGAAGGAAAACTACGCGCTCGACTTCGCCCAGATCGGCCTGATCACGCTGGCCTTCCAGTGCACCGCCTCGCTGCTGCAGCCGGTGGTCGGCATCTACACCGACAAGAAGCCGATGCCGTATTCGCTGGCGATCGGCATGAGCTCGACCTTCCTGGGCCTGATCCTGATGTCGATGGCGCACAGCTATCCGGCAATCCTGCTCGCCGCCGCGATGATCGGCATCGGCTCCGCAGTCTTCCATCCGGAAGCATCCCGCGTCGCCCGCATGGCCTCGGGCGGTCGTCACGGCCTCGCCCAGTCGCTGTTCCAGGTCGGCGGCAACACCGGCTCGGCGGTCGGGCCGCTGCTGGCCGCCTTCATCATCCTGCCGCGCGGCCAGGACAGCATCGCCTGGTTCTCGGCGGCCGCGCTGCTGGCGATGGTCGTTCTGGTCGGCGTCGGCAACTGGTATGCCCGCAATCGTCACCTCGGCAAGCCGAAGCCGCGGGCCGCCGCCGGCACTCCCGGCCATATCCAGCTCTCGCGCGCCCGGGTCGCCTTCGCGATCGCCATCCTGGTGCTGCTGATGTTCTCGAAGACCGTCTACAGCAATAGCCTCGGCTCCTATTACACCTTCTACCTGATGCATAAGTTCGAGGTGACGGTGCAGGAGGCGCAGATCGCGCTGTTTGTTTTCCTGGGCTCGATCGTCATCGGAACGCTTTCCGGCGGCTGGGTCGGCGACAAAATCGGCCGTATCCCGGTGATGTGGTTCTCGATCCTCGGCGTGCTGCCGTTCACCCTGGCGTTGCCGTATGTGGGCCTGGTGACGACGCTGATCCTTTCCATCGTGATCGGCTTCATCATGGCGTCGGCGTTCTCGGCGATCATCGTCTAGGCCCTGGTCCTGCTGCCCGGCCGGGTCGGCAGGGTGGACGGCATCTTCTTCGGCGTCTCCTTCGGTCTCATGGGCCTCGGTGCCTCAGCACTCGGCAAG
>JAEULB010000194.1 GCA_016792585.1 Rhodospirillaceae bacterium | reverse complement strand
CCTGGGAGTCGATCAGCAAGAACGACTTCCCGACCGTGCAGGCGGTCGTGCTGCTGCTGGCGATCCTCTACACGCTGCTGACATTGGGCGCCGACCTGCTCAATGCGGTCCTCGACCCGAGGCTGCGCGCGTCATGAGGAGCTGGCGCGCCTGGGGGCTCTGGCTCGGCGCGTTCATCGTCGGCTTCACGCTGCTGGTCGCGATCTTCGCCCCGATGGTCGCGACCCAGGATCCCTTCGCCCAGGACCTCAGCCGGAGACTCGTCCCGCCATCCTGGATGGAAGGCGGGAGGCCTCAGCACTTCCTCGGCACCGACGGGCTCGGCCGCGACTACTTCGCGCGCCTGGTCTACGGCGCCCGGATCTCGATGCTGATCGGGATCGCAACCGTGGTGACGTCGGGGATCATCGGCATCGCCTTCGGCGTCATCGGCGGGTACTTCGGCGGCCGCATCGACGACGTCGTGCTGTTCACGATCACCGCGCGGCTCTCCATCCCGCTGATCCTGGTGGCGCTGGCGGTCGTCTCGCTGGTCGGAAGCTCGCTGACCGTCGTGGTCGCGACACTTGGACTCCTGCTCTGGGACCGCTTCGCCGTCGTCGCGCGCGTCGCCACGATGCAGGTGCGGACGCTCGACTATGTCGCCGCCGCCTGGTCGGCCGGCTGCTCGCAGCCCTACATCGTGCTCCGCGAGATCCTGCCCAACATCCTGTCGCCGCTCGCCGTGGTCGCGACGCTGGAGATGGCGCTGGCGATCCTGCTCGAGGCGGCGCTGTCGTTCCTCGGCCTCGGCGTGCCGCCGCCGCTGCCCTCCTGGGGCCTGATGATCGCTGAAGCCAAGGACTACATGTTCTTCAATCCCTGGGTGATCATGGTGCCGGGGATGTCGCTGTTCGTTCTGGTCTTCGGCATCAACCTGCTCGGCGACGGGTTGCGCGACCTCCTGAAGACGGGGCGGGTCGCGTGAGCGCCTTGCTCGAGGTTTCCGGGCTCGAGATATCCTTCGGCACCTTGAGCGCCGTGCGCGGCGCCTCGATCGAGGTGAGGCGAGGGGAGACCCATTGCCTGGTCGGCGAGTCCGGTTGCGGCAAGTCGGTGACCGCTCTCGCGGTGATGGGGCTTCTCCCCAACAACGGCCTCAGGCATGCGGCTGCGCTGCGCTTCGACGGCCAGGACATCCTCGGCCTCGACGAGAAAGGCATGTCGCGGCTCCGCGGCGACCGCATGGCAATGATCTTCCAGGAGCCGATGACCAGCCTGAACCCGGCCTATACGGTCGGATCCCAGATGGCCGAGGTCATGGTCCGCCACCGCGGCGTCTCCAAGCGCGCCGCGCTCGACCGCGCCGCCGAGCTCCTGGCCCGCGTGCGCATCACCTCGCCCGAGATGCGCCTCGGCCAGTATCCGCATCAGCTCTCTGGCGGCCTCCGCCAACGGGTGATGATCGCGATGGCGCTGATGTGCGAGCCCGAGCTCCTGATCGCCGACGAGCCGACGACCGCGCTCGACGTCACCGTCCAGGCGCAGATCCTCCGGCTCCTAGCGGATCTGCAGAAGGACCTGGGCCTCGCGATCCTGCTGATCACCCACGACCTCGGCGTCGTCGCCCGCACCGCGCACCGGGTCTCGGTGATGTATGCGGGCGAGGTGGTCGAGAGCTCGCCGGTCGAGCAGCTGTTCGAGCGGCCGATGCACCCCTATACGCGCGGGCTGCTCTCCTGCGTGCCGGTGCCGGGCAAGATCCGGCGCGACCAGCCGCTGGGATCGATCCCGGGCATGGTGCCGCACGTGACCTCGGGTTTCGAAGGCTGCGCCTTCCGGCAGCGCTGCGCGCTCGTCCGGCCGGATTGCGCCGGACCGATCGCGCGCCGCAAGCCCGAAGTCGACCACGACTACCTCTGCCAGATCGCGCCCGAGGACATGGCGACCTCATGAGCGCACCGCTGATCGAGGTCCGCGACGTCGGCCGGCAGTTCAGGGTCCGCTCCGGCCTGTTCGGCCAGCCGAAGCGCGTGGTTGCGGTCGACGGCGTGTCGTTGAGCCTGAAACCCGGCGAGGTCCTGGGCGTGGTCGGCGAGTCCGGCTGCGGCAAGTCGACCCTGGCGAAGGTCATCCTCGGACTGCTGGAGCCGACGGCGGGCGAGGTGCTGATCGACGGCAAGCGCCTCGCCGGTCTCGATCGCCGCGAACGCGCGAAGCTGATCCAGCCGGTGTTCCAGGATCCATTCTCGTCGCTCAATCCGCGCCGGCGCGTTCGCGACATCGTCGGCATGCCGCTGGAGGCGCAGGGCGAGGCGACCGCTGGGGAAGTCAGGAAGCGGGTGGAGGCGATGCTGGAACGCGTCGGTCTCGATCCGTCGATGGGCGAGCGCCTGCCGGCGCAGCTCTCCGGCGGCCAGCGCCAGCGGGTCGCGATCGCGCGTGCGTTGGTGATGCGCCCGCGCATCGTCGTCTGCGACGAGCCGACCTCGGCGCTCGACGTCTCGGTGCAGGCGCAGGTCCTGAACCTGCTGGCAGAGCTCCGGCGCGAGTTCGGGCTCTCATACCTCTTCATCAGCCACAACCTGGCGGTGGTCGAGCATGTCGCGACCGAGGTTGCGGTCATGTATCTGGGACGCATCGTCGAGCAGAACGACGCGGAGACTCTGTTCCGCGACCCGCGCCATCCCTACACCAAGGCGCTGCTCGCCTCGGTGCTGACGCCCGAGCCGAAGCTCGGCATCCCGGAAACGGGCCTGGGCGATACCATGCCGGATCCGACCAACGTTCCGCCCGGCTGCCGCTTCCATCCGCGCTGTCCGGTCGCGATCGAGAGATGCGGTCTTGAGGCGCCGGCAACCCAGCGCAAGGCGCCGGCGCTGGTCGAGTGCCACCTGGCGACCATCACGTAACCCTCCCCCGGCAAAGCCGGGGAGGGTTACGAGGGATCAGTTCCTCGAGGTCGTCACTGCCACTTGCTGAGCCAGAAGCGCGGCAGCTCGTCCGCGTAGGTCTTCAGGGCCAGCGTCTTCGACAGGCCGTAGGTGGTGACGTAGGTGTGCAGCGGCACCCAGTAGGCCCGTTCCATGGCCAGCTTGATCGCCTGGCTGTAGTTGGCCTTGCGGGTGTCGGCGTTCATCGTCGTGCCGGCGGCGGTGATCAGCTTCTCGATCTCGCCGTCCTTGGCATGGTCGTCGACTCCGCCGCCGAGGAACACGGGCATCACCGCCGAGACGTCGTTGATCGAGTAGGAGCCCCAGCTGCCCATATCCATCGGGCACTCGCCCCGACCCTGGCAGCGCTGGACGAGGGCCTGGACCTGGAGCTGGCTGATCTTCGCCTTGATGCCGACGGCGTTGAGGTAGCCCTGCACCGAAGCCGCCCATTGCGGCAGCACGTAGGTGACGAGCTCGGTCTCGAAGCCGTTCGGATATCCCGCCTCGGCCAGCAGGGCCTTGGCCTTGGCCGGGTCGTAGGCGTACTTCATCGCCGCCTCGCCGTCGCAGCCGAACTGCGAGGGGAAGCACGGCGCCGGCGGCACGCGCGAGCCGCCCTGGACCAGCTGCTTGGCGATCTGCTCGCGATCGATCGCGTGGAAGATCGCCTGGCGGACCTTGACGTTGGTCAGCGGCTTGTTGCTGTCGCGGTCGCCGGCGGTGTCGAAGCGGAGGAAGCCGACGCGCATCGACTCCTGGCGGAGCGCCTGCAGGGTCGGCATGCGCCCGACCGCGTCGAACTGGTCGGGATTGAAGTTCCAGATGAAGTCGGCGCGGCCGGCGAGGAGTTCGGTCATCTCGGTCGCCGCGTCGGGCACGAAGCGGACCTGCATCTTGCCGATCGCCGGCTTGCCCTTCGGGCTGTCGGCGTAATAGTCGGCAAAGCGTTCGAAGTCGATCTGGCCGGCCTCGACCTTGGTGATCCTGTAGGGGCCGGCGCCGACCGGCGCCTTGGCGTAGCCGTCGGGCCCGACCTTCTCGCGATAGGCCTTCGGGTACATCACCAGCACCATGGCGAAGTACTCGAGCGCCGCCGGCGTCGCCCTCTTCAGCTTCACCCGGACGTTGAAGTCGTCGATCTTCTCCGCCTTCTCGATCCAGTTGGCGTTGCCGGGCGTCGAGATCTTGGAGTCGGCCGCGCTCACGAGGTTGAGCGTGTAGACCACGTCATCGGCGGTGAAGGCATCGCCATTGTGGAACTTGACGCCGCGGCGGAGCGCGAACTCGATCGTGGTGTCGTCGACGATCTTCCACGAGGTCGCCAGCAGCGGCTTCGGGCCGAAGGTCTCGGGATCGCGATAGACCAGGTTGTCCCAGGACTGGTGCGCGATGACCAGGCCGGTGCGGAGCTGATTGTAGTAGGGGTCGACGTTGGTGACGGCGTCGCGAAGGACGATGCGAAGCGTGTCTGCGGATTTCTGGGCGCTGGCCGGCGTGCCGGCGAGCATCAGCGTTCCCATCACGAGCCCCGCAGCGAATGCATTGATCTTCATTGTCGGTGCCTCCTGGTTCCGGGGACGACAAGGATAGGCCGGGCCGGAGCCGCCTAACAACTACCCGTCGATTGACTTGACGGAAGCCCCGTGCCGACAATCCCGTGCAAGGGGCCAAACAGGGAGAAAAGGTCAATGGCGCGCATTCTCATCCGCCCGTCCCGTCGCCGGTTCCTGCAGGGCGCCGCCGCGGCGTCGGCCAGCCTCGGCGCTCCGTTCGTGATCTCCGCCCGCGCGGCCGAGACCCTGGTCGTCAACGCCTATGGCGGTGAGTTCCAGGAAATCTTCATGAAGACGACGGTCGAGCCGTTCGAGAAGAAGTTCGGCGTCAAGATCACCTATGACGACGCCGGCTCGGCCTCCGAGGACTACGCCAAGATCCGTGCCACCCGCGGCGCGCCCGGCTTCGACGTCGCGGCCGAGCTGACCCCGCCGGAGATCATCCTCGGCGCCAAGGAAAAGCTGCTCGAGCCGATCACCGAGAAGGAGGTGCCGAACCTCAAGAACGTCTGGAAGAAGAGCCTCGAGGTCATCCCCAACGCCGGCATCGTCCACACCTACCAGTACACGGCGCTGATCTGGAACAAGAAGCAGATCCAGAAGCCGGAGTCCTGGAACGACTACTGGACACCCGCCGGGAAGTACGGCGACAAGATCAAGGGCCACGTGATGGCCTTCGAGCCGGGCAACCTGCTCTCGATCTACGCGCTGATCATGGCGGCCAAGCTCAAGGGCGGCGGCGTCAACAACATGGAGCCGGCCTGGGATCAGCTGAAGGCGCAGAAGCAGTGGGTCGGCGCCACGGTGATGGCCTCGGCTGCCGCGGCACCCTATTTCGAGAACGAACAGATCTGGATCGCGCCCTACTGGAACGCGCGTGCCGCCTACTACGAGGCGCAGAAGTATCCGATCGGCCTCACCATTCCGAAGGAGGGCACGATCGGTCTCGCCAACTGTGCCGGCGTGCCGGTCGGCGCCACCAACAAGAAGCTCGCCTTCGAGTTCCTGAACTGGCGGCTCGACAAGGACGTGCAGCGCGCCTTCCACTTGGCCTACTATTCCAGCCCCGGCCGGCCGGACATCACCGACTGGCCGCAGGCCTACAAGGACGCGCAGATCACGACCGAGGCGCAGATGGCCGCGACCGACTTCCCCGACAGCGAGGTGATCGCCGCCAAGCGTCGCGACTGGACCCGCCGCTGGCAGGAGGTCATGGCCTAGGACGACGGCCCGGGAGGGCGGACCGTGATCGTGTCGTCCGCCCGGCCCCGGCCGATCGTGCCATTCCTGCTGGTGGCGCTGCCGGCGGCCTTCCTGCTCGTCTTCTTCGTGATCCCGACGGCCTTCCTGCTGTCGGCGAGCTTCATCGAGTCCGACGGCGTCATCATGACCGGCGTCTGGACCACCCAGAACTATGCCGACCTCCTCAGCCGGCCGCTCTACCAGCAGGCGATCTTGAGGACCTTCGGGATCGGTATCGCGGTCGGCGTCGTCGTGATCGTGCTGTCGTATCCGCTGGCCTACTTCCTGGTGCGGACCACCAGCCCCTGGCGCGGCTTCCTGATCGCGCTGTCGCTCTCGCCGCTGCTCGCCAGCGTGATCGTCCGCACCTACGGCTGGTGGGTGATCCTCAACCGGGAGGGAGCGATCAACTCCGGCCTGCTCGCGCTCGGCATAATCGACCAGCCGCTGGCCCTCCTGCCGTCGTCGATGGCGATCACGATCGGGTTGAGCCATGCGCTCCTGCCGTACGGCGTGCTCACCATCATGGCTTCGCTCAATGGACTCAACCCGAACGTCGAGCGTGCGGCGATGAGCCTTGGTGCCGGGCGGGTGCGCACCTTCCTCACGGTGACCCTGCCGCTGACCTGGCCCGGCATCGTCGGCGGCTTCCTGCTCGCCTTCGCGATCGCGATCAGCGCCTATGCGACGCCGGCGATCCTCGGCGGTCCGGGGACGCAGGTCATGGCGACGCTGATCCGGAGCTTCATGGTCCAGGCGCTCGACTGGGCGCTGGGCTCGGCGATGGGCGCGATCCTGCTGATCAGCTCGATCGCGCTATTGCTGCTGACCTCGGCGCTCGGCGGACGGAGGGCCTGATGAACAAGGGGCCTTGGACGCTGCTCAAGGTCACGGTCGCGGTGATCTATCTGTTCATCCTGGGCCCGATCCTGATCACCGCCGCGGTCGCCTTCAACGGCACCAACCGCTCGTTCTTTCCGCCGCGCGGCTTCTCGCTCCGCTGGTGGGGCGAGGCCTTCGCCCCGCAATGGGTACAGCCGCTGATGTTCAGCCTGGAGCTCGCGGCACTGACCGCCGTGATCGCGACCGCGATCGGTGTTCCTTTGGCCTTCGCCTTCCAGCGCTACGATTTTCCGGGGAAGACGATCGTCCGAACGATCACGCTCGGACCCTTGATCCTGCCGACGCTGGTCACCGGCATCGCACTGCTGCAGTTCCTGACCGTGATCGGGCTCGGCCGCTGGCTCGGTTACTGGGCACTCCTGATTGGGCATGTGATCATCTGCCTGCCGTTCAGCGTGCGGACGATCGCGATCAGCCTTCAGGCGATGCCGGGAAGCGTCGAGCAGGCTGCGGCCAACCTCGGCGCCGGGCCGCTCTCGGTGCTTCGCTACGTGACCTTCCCGATCATCATGCCCGGCATCTTCGCCGGCATGGCCTTCGCCTTCATCCACAGCTTCACCGACATCAACATGTCGCTGTTCATAGCCAAGCCGGGCCAGCGTCCGGTCACGGTCGCGATCATGTCGTTCCTCGACTTCGGCTTCGCCCCGACCTTGGCGGCGCTGTCGATCCTGTCGCTGCTGATCCCGCTGGTGCTGATCGCGGTTCTTGGCCGCTTCGTCGGCATCGGCAACTTCCTCTACCAGGAGCAGGGACGTGGCTGAGCCGGCGCTTAAGCTCGACAAGCTGGTCAAGCGCTTCGGTACCCATGCCGCCGTCGACGGCATCGACCTCGCGGTCGCGCCCGGCGAGTTCGTGACGCTGCTGGGCCCGAGCGGCTGCGGCAAGACCACGACGCTCAACCTGATCGCAGGCTTCCTCGCGCCCGACGGCGGCCACATCCAGCTCGGCGGACGGATGGTCGAGAACCTGCCGCCGTTCCAGCGCGACCTCGGCATGGTGTTCCAGGACTATGCGCTGTTCCCGCACATGACGGTCGCCGACAACGTCGCCTTCGGCCTCAAGATGCGGAAGGTGGCGAAGGGCGAGATATCGGCGCGCGTCGCCGAGGCGCTGGCGCTGGTCAAGCTCGACGGCTTCGGCGCGCGCCGGCCGAACCAGCTTTCCGGAGGACAGCGGCAGCGCGTGGCACTCGCCCGCGCGCTGGTGATCCGTCCTACCATGCTGCTTCTCGACGAGCCGCTCTCCAACCTCGACCTCAAGCTCCGCGAGGAGATGCGGACCGAAATTTCCTCGCTGCAGCGCCGGCTCGGCATCGCCACCGTGTTCGTGACCCACGACCAGGGCGAGGCGCTGACCATGTCCGACCGGATCGCGGTGATGCGCGACGGGATGATCGAGCAGATCGGCGCGCCTGCCGAGATCTACGAGCGGCCTGCGACCCGCTTCGTCGCCGGGTTCATCGGCAGCATCAATATGGTGCCGGCGAAGGTGGACGCGATCGAGGGCGGCGCGGTGCGACTCGCGACGCCGGCCGGGCCGGCGCGCGCCCGGATCGACGGCGTTTCAGCCGGTGCGGGCGTTACCTTGACCGTCCGTCCGGAACGCCTGAAACTCGGGCCCGGCGCGCCGGCGGATGCGGTCGCCTGGCAGGCCCGGGTCGAGCGGGTCGTCTATACCGGGGCGCGGCTGGAAGTGCAGCTGGCGCTCGCCGACGGCAGCTCGGCGATGGCGGAAGCCACCAACGACGGCAGCACGCGCTTCACTGCCGGCCAGACGACGACCCTGTGGTTCCGCCCGGAGGACGCCTGGGTCATCCGGGAGAGCGCTTAGAGGAGCGGGACATGGATACGAGCATCGGCAAGAACGCCAGGTTCAAGGTCAAGCCGACCGGCGGGCCGCTCGGCGCCGATATCGTCGACTTCCCGTTCGACGATTTCACTCAGGAAGACGTCGACCAGATGCGCCGCGCCTGGGTCGACAATCTCGTCGTCCGCTTCCGCCACACCAAGATCACCGACGAGCAGCAGATCCGCTTCTCGGCGATGCTCGGCAAGTTCGTGATCCATCCGCGCCAGATGCAGGAAGGCACGCACGGCGCGCATCGCGAGATCCTGGTTATCAGCAACGCCAAGAAGGCCGACGGCTCGCCCGCTGGCGATCTCGGCGACGGCGAGGTCAAGTGGCACACCGACACCTGGTTCCAGGAGCGGCCGCCGGCGGCCTCGATCCTGCGCGCGATCAAGCTGCCGCCGGCCGGCGGCAATACCTACTTCCTCAACATGTACATGGCTTACGAGACCTTGCCCGACCACCTGAAGAAGGCGGTCGAGGGGCGCTTCATCCATCACCAGAAGGTCTATGACGGCCGCGGCGACATCCGCATGGGCGAGACCAAGCCGGAGAACGACGACATCCGCACCTGGCCGGGCATGCCGCACCCGATCGTGCGCACGCATGGCGAGTCAGGCAAGAGGGCGCTCTATCTCGGCGGCCGCCGCAAGCCCTGGATCATCGGCCTGCCGCTGGATGAGAGCGAGGACTTGCTGAACCAGATCTGGACGCATGTGGTCCAGGACCGGTTCGTCTGGGGCCAGGTCTGGGAGATGGGCGACATGGTGATGTGGGACAACCGAGCGGTCATGCACCGGCGCGACCCGTTCGATCCCAATACCATCCGCCTGATGCACCGCACCGCGCTTCAGGGCGAGCGGCCGGTGCTGGCGCTCTAGGCCGCCGTCGCCATCAGCGGGACCTCGCCGTCGAGCGTGGTCCGGTACATCATCCGGATGTAACGCTTGTCATCGAACTCGGTCGCGCAGTGCTGGGTGCAACGGTTGTCCCAGAGCATCGCGTCGCCGACCCGCCAGGAATGCCGGTAGATGAACTCCGGTTTCTGGCTGTGCTCCTGAAGCTCCTGGATCAGCGCGCGGCCCTCGTCCTTCGGCATCCCCTCGATATCGACCGCCCAGCGGCCCATGTAGAGCGCCGTCCGTCCCGACTTCGGATGCTTTCGGGCGATCGGATGCCAGACGTCCGGTCGGTCGCGGATCTGCTCCGGGGTATAGGCCGGCTCGAGAGGATAATGGACATGGTGCAGGTCGACGCGGCTGAAGCGCGCGCGTTTCCCTAAGACCTTGCGCTTGGTCTCGGCCGGCAGCGTGTCCCAAGCCTGGTACATGTCGGCCCACATCGTGTCGCCGCCTTCGGGCGGCACCTTGTGCGCATGCAGGAACGAGCCGGCGTTGGGGCGGGCCTTGTCCTCGCCGTCGGTGTGAAAGCCTAAGCCCACCCGGCGCATGCCGAAGGGCTTGCCCTCGCGCTCGGCGTTGGCGACGACGAAGACTTCCGGATGGTCGGGAAGATTGTACTGCGGCGGCCCCATGATGTGCAGCGGGCCGAGCCTCCGGGTGAACGCGATGTGCTGCTCGGGGCTCATCGTGAGCCCGCGGAACAGCAGGATCGAATGGCGGGTCCAGGCGTCCTCGACGGCGCAAAAGGTCGCCTCGTCGACCGCCAGCGTCGGATCGATGCCGACGACCTCGGCGCCGAAAGTACCCTTGAGCGGGCGGAAGGTGACGGACATCGATGACCCCTCCGTGTTACCTCAGGACGATTTTAGCCCGCGCAGGCCCAGCTCGTCTGCCCGATGGCAGCTGGCGAAATGAGCCGAGGCGACTTGCCGGTAGGCCGGCACCTCGTTGCGGCAGATATCCTGTGCATAGCGGCAGCGCGGGTGGAAGTGGCAACCCTTCGGCGGATCGACCGGGCTCGGCACGTCGCCTTCGAGCGGGATCCGCTCGACCTTGAAGTCCGGGTCGGCGACCGGCACCGCCGACATCAGCGCCTCGGTATAGGGATGCTTCGGGTTCTCGAACAGCTCGCGGGTCGAGGCCAGCTCGACGATGCGGCCGAGGTACATCACCGCGACCCGGTTGGAGATGTGCTTCACCACCGAAAGGTCGTGGGCGATGAATAGGTAGGTGAGCCCGAACCGCTCCTGCAGATCCTGCAGCAGGTTGATCACCTGCGCCTGGATCGAGACGTCGAGGGCGGAGACCGGTTCGTCGCATATGATCAGCTTCGGATTGAGCGCGAGCGCGCGGGCAATCCCGATGCGCTGGCGCTGGCCGCCGGAGAATTCGTGCGGGAAGCGTCTCGAATGATCCTCGGAGAGGCCGACCGCCTTGAGCAGATCGAGCGCACGCGCTTCGCGCTCTGCCCGTCCCATCAGCCCCTGGATCTGCAGGGGCTCGGCGACGATCTCGCCGACGGTCATCCGGGGGTTCAGCGAAGAGTAGGGGTCCTGGAAGATGATCTGCATGTCGCGGCGCAGCTCCTTCAGCCGCGCCGGAGAGGCGGTCGCCACATCGATCATCCGGGCGTCGTCGCGGCCGCGGAACAGGATCTCGCCGGATGTTGGCTCGGTGAGCCGGAGGATCGCGCGGCCCGTCGTGGTCTTGCCGCAGCCGCTCTCGCCGACCAGGCCGACGGTCTCTCCGATCTTCACCGCCAGGTCGACACCGTCGACCGCCTTGACCTCGGCGACCGTGCGCTGGAGCACGCCCTTCCTGATCGGGAAGTACTTCCGAAGGCCGCGGACTTCGAGCAGCGTATCGTCGCTCATGTCGGGACCTGGTTGAGGAAGCAGGCGGCGGCGTGGCCAGGAGCGACCTCGGCGAGATCGGGGCTGCGGGTCCGGCAGATCTCCATCGCATGCGGGCAGCGGGGCGCGAATCCGCAGCCTTGCGGGACCGCGAAAGGCGAGGGGACGACGCCGTCGATCGCGGTCAGGCGCCGAACGCCCCAGTCGGCGAGCGAAGGGATCGAGCCCATCAGTCCCTGGGTGTAGGGATGCTTCGGGTTGCGGAAGATCTCGCGGACCGGGCCGCTCTCGACGATCCGGCCGAGATACATCACCACCACGTCGTCGGCCATGCCGGCGATCACGCCGAGATCGTGTGTGATGAACATGATCGCGGTGTTGAAGTCGCGGCGGAGCGCGTTCATCAGGTCCATGACCTGGGCCTGGATGGTGACGTCGAGCGCGGTCGTCGGCTCGTCGGCGATCAGGAGCTTCGGGTTGCACGACATCGCCATCGCGATCATCGCGCGCTGGCGCATGCCGCCGGAAAGCTGGTGCGGGAACTGCTCGAAGCGCTGGCGCGGAAGCGGGATGCCGACCGCGGCCAGAAGCTCGACCGCGCGCTCGCGGGCGGCGGCACGGCCGATCTTCTCGTGCAGCAGGATCGCCTCGACGATCTGGTCGCCGATCCGGAATACCGGGTTCAGCGAGGTCATCGGCTCTTGGAAGATCATCGCGATCTCGGTGCCGCGGATGCCACGGATCTCGGCTCCGCGCGGATCGAGCTTGGCGATGTCGACCGTCCGGCCGTTATGGCGAAGCAGGATCTCGCCCTGCTCGATCTTTCCCGGCGCCTCGATCAACCCCATGACCGCGCGGGCGGTCACCGACTTGCCGCAGCCGCTTTCGCCGACGACGCCTAAGGTGCGTTCGGGCGCGATCGAGAAGCCGACGCCGTCGACCGCACGCGCCACGCCGTCCTCGGTGTGGAAATGAACCTTGAGATCCTTGACCTCGATCAGCGGGTCGACGCTCATCTCACTTCCGCTTCTTCAGCTTCGGATTGAGCGTCTCCTGGACGGCGTCGCCGACCAGGTTGGCCGAGAGCACGAACACCACCAGCGCCAGCGCCGGACCGACGATCAGATAGGGCGAGGTGATCAGATGGTCCTTGGCCTCGTTCAGCATCTGGCCCCATTCCGGCGTCGGCGGCTGAACGCCGAGTCCGAGATAGCTCAAGGCTGACGCGTTCAGCACGAAGACCGGGAGCGTCAGCGTCGCCTGGACGATGATCGGCGTCGAGATGTTGGGCCAGATGTGCCGGACGAGGATATGCGGCCAGCCGGAGCCGGCGGCGATCGCCGCCTCGACATAGAGCTCTTCCTTGGCCGCGAGCGTTACGCCGCGGGCGATCCGGATGAAGGTCGGCGCCTGGGCGATCCCAAGCGCGATCACGACGCCGGTTTCGGTCGGACCCGAGACCACCACGATCACGATCGCCAGCATGATGATCGGGAAGATCAGCAGCATGTCGGTCAGCCGCATCGCGACCGCTTCCACCCAGCCGCCGCGATAGCCTACGAACATGCCGATCGGCACACCGACGAGGACCGCGAACAGGCAGGCGAAGCTGGTGACCTTGACGGTTACCTGGGTCGCCAGGATCACGCGGGAAAGCACGTCGCGGCCGAACTGGTCGGTGCCGAGCCAGTGCTTGGCCGAGGGCGGGGAGAACACCTCGCGCAGGTTGACCGCCATCGGGTCGGCCGGGGTGATCCAATGCGCGGTCAGCGCGACCGCATAGAGGATCAGCAGCAGCACGCCGAAGAACAGGCCGACCGTGTCGCGGCGATAGCGGCGGAGGAATTCCATGGCCTAGATCCGCCGCTCAGTCATAGCGGATCCTCGGATCGACCCAGGCATAGACCAGGTCGACGATCATGTTCACCAGGATGAAGATCATCGCGAAGAAGAAGATCGCGCCCTGGGTGATCGGCAGATCGCGAGTCAGGATCGAGTTGACCATCAGGCGGCCGAGGCCCGGCCAGTTGAAGATCGTCTCGGTCACCACCGAGCCGCCGAGCGTATGGCCGAGGCCGAGCCCGAACAGGGTCACGATCGGCAGCAGCGCGTTCCGGAGCGCGTGCTTGAACACGACCAGGAATTCCGGCGCGCCCTTGGCCCGAGCCGTGACGATGTAGTCCTTGCCGAGCGCATCGACCATGCAGGAGCGGACCATCCGGGTCAGCACCGCGGCCTGAAAGGCGCCGAGCGTGATCACCGGCAGGATGAAATGCCGCCAGCTCGACATGCCGCTGATCGGCAGCCATCCCAAGTAGATCGAGAAGAAGTAGATCGCGAGCAGGCCCGAGACGAACACCGGGGTGCAGATGCCGAGCAAGGCGACGACGGTGACGACCTTGTCGAGCGGCCGGTTCCAGTACATCGCCGAGACGCAGCCGAGAACCAGGCTGACGATCATCGCGAACAGCATTGACAAGAACGCGAGCTGGGCGGTGTTGATGATCCGGGGGATCACCGAGTTGACCACCGGATCGCGGCTGTAGTTCGAGATGCCGAGGTCGCCCTGCAGCACCTTGGCCATGTAGCGCCCGTACTGGACGTGAAGCGGCTGGTCGAAGCCGTAGGCCTCGCGGATCGCATCCACCACCGAGCGCGGCGCGTTGTCGCCGGCCAGCATGATCGCCGGGTCGCCCGGGATCAGGTGAAAGAGCGCGAACAGGAAGGTGATGATCCCGAGCGCCGCCGGCACCATGAACAGCAGGCGGCCGATGATCAGGCGGGTCATCCGGGGTCTCGGGCGTTCGGGAGAAGATCGGCCTCCGCCGATACAGGCGGAGGCCGATGATGTCGAAAGACGACGGCTAGCGGCGGATGTTCTGCTTCTTCATCTCGTCCTTGTCGAACCAGGCGAACGGTGCCGGGTAGTTGTCGACGGACAGGATGCGATCGTCCTTGAGATAGGTGCGGCTGCCGAGGTTGAGAGCCAGCACCGGCAGGAAGACGACGGGTGCGTCACGCAGCAGCTCGCCCATCCACTGCTTGACGTATCCCTTGCGCTTGGCGTCGTCGACTTCCGAATGCGCCAGCATCGAGAGGCGGTCGACCTCCTCGCTCGAGTAGAACATGCGGTTGGAGCCGACCGGCTTCCACGCCTGGGTCAGCGTGAACAGCATCATCGGCTCGTCCGGATCTGCCGTCGGGATGCCCCAGGAGAGCAGCGCCATGTCGTACTTGGCTTCCGTGGGTCCGAGCTTGATCGCATCGCCGAAGGCAGCGCTCTCCAGAACCTGGATGCGGACCTCGACGCCTAGGTCCTTGAGGAAGGTCTGGATCAGCTGCGCCACCTGGAAGTCGCCCTGCGTGCCGCCGCGGCGGGTAAACAGGTTGAGGGACAGCTTGTTGCCCTTCGCGTCCTCGACGATGCCGTCCTTGTTGCGATCCTCGTAGCCGCCGTTCTTCATCAGCTCCTTGGCGCGCGCCAGGTTGAACGGAAAGATCGTGTCCTCGCCCGGATTGGTCATCTCGGTATAGCCGTAGACGCCCGGCGACAGCGTCGGGGCCTTGGCGAGCACCGCGCCGCGATCGGCGAAGACGCTTTTCACGATGCCGGTCTTGTCCATCGCGTAGTTGAAGGCCTTCCGCACGTTCACGTTGGCGAAGGCCGGCACCATGTGGTTGAGCGCGATGTAGTACTGCCGCGTGCTCGGCACCACGCGGATCTTCACGTCCTTGTTCTTCTCGAGCCTGGCCAGGTCGAAGTCGTTGAGGCGAACGGTACGGTCGATCTCGCCCTTCTCCAGCATCGCCGAGCGGATGGCGGGATCGGGGACGTTGATGATCTTGACCGCGTCGAGATAGGGCTTGCCCTTCTGCCAGTAGTCCGGGTTCTTGACGAAGCGGATGTGCTCGCCCTTCACGAACTCCTTCTGGATGAAGGGGCCCGTGCCGACGATATTCGTCGCCATCCACTGCTCGCCCTTCGTCTTGTAGGCGGTCGGGCTGAAGATGCAGAGCGGGCGGTACGCCAGGTTCGGGATCAGGGCGGCGAATGGCGAGCTGAAGGTCATCGAGACTTCGTTCTCGCTCTCGGCCTTGGCGGCCTCGAAGCCCTCGAGGATGCTCGAATAGATGAACTTCTTGGCCTTCGCCTCGTTGTAGACGAAGGCGACGGCCTCGGCGTTGAACGGCGAGCCGTCGTGGAACTTGACGCCCTGTTCGAGCTGGAAGGTGTACTTCTTGCGATCCTGCGAGACGGTCCAGCTCTTCGCCAGCCACGGTGCGACCGTGCCGTCCTCCTTCATCTCGACCAGGTTCTCGCAGGCATAGAGCCAGACGTCCTGCGCGCCGCTGTCGAGGTTACGCCCCGGAAACAGCGAGAACTGCTCGCCAGCC
This sequence comes from Rhodospirillaceae bacterium, assembly GCA_016792585.1. Taxonomy (GTDB): domain Bacteria; phylum Pseudomonadota; class Alphaproteobacteria; order SHVZ01; family SHVZ01; genus SHVZ01. Next base: position 18,888 of record JAEULB010000194.1, on the reverse strand, counting down.
TGGGCATAGATGAGCTCGCCGCCCAGCTGCGGCTTGGCATCCTGAGCGGATGCGACGGAAGCGGTCAGGATGCAGGCGGACACGGCGGCAAGGCTCGCCGAGACGACGCGACGCATGGTCATGGATACCCTCCCCGGGTGGCTGGCCGGCATTCTCCCCTGGATCGGCCGCCGCTTACAAGCCGTAGGTCAGGCTGAAACAGCTTTGCGCAGGACCGACGCCGCACCCTCGCGCAGCTGCCGACACTGGCGATCGGAAAGCCGCAAGCCGTGCAGGGCGAGGCAGGCGTCGATCAGGCGGTCGACCGCCGGATCCTCGCGGATCTCGGCGGGCGACCAGTCGGGCATCCGCGAGGTCGATCGCGCATCGGGATCGAGCGCCGGCCGCCGCCGATGCCAGTCGGTCGCGCCCTGATAGGCATGGGCGACGCCGAGGATCGTCGCTTCGGCTTGGGGTCGGCCGACGATCTGCAGGCTCAGCGGCAGACCGTTCGGCGCGAAGCCGCAGCAGATCGAGATCGCCGGCAGTCCGGTCAGGCTGAAGGCGATGGTCGGGAACGGTTTCAGCCGTCCGCCATAGGACATCGTGGCGAAGGCCGGTGCCGGCCCGAGCGTGCTCGCGCTCAGCAGCACGTCGAAGCGCTCGAGGGGGGCGAGGGTCTGTTCGATCAGCTTCCGCCGGAGCCATTGCGCGGCGACATAGTCGGCACCTTGCACCAGCGCGCCCGGCAGCACGCGATAGCGAAACATCTCGCCGAACACGTCGGGATCCTCGACGAGCGCGTCGCGATGCACGGCGAAGGCCTCGGCCGCGGTGATGGCGCGCGAGCAGGTGCCGTAGTCGTCGAGGTCCGGCAGCGTGGCATCCTCGACGATGGCGCCGAGATTGCGCAAGACGACGACCGCCTCGTCGATCGCCTGGACGAGTTCGGCGCGGGCGCCGTCGTAGTGGCTTCGTGCCAGGCCGATGCGAAGTCCGCGCAAGCCGTCGATAAGCGTGACGCCGTTCCCGGTCAGCGCCCCAAAGCCGATCGCGGCGTCGTCGGCGCTGCGGCAGAGCAGGCCGACCGTATCGAAGCTCGGCGCCAGCGGCCAGACGCCGGCGGTGTCGACGAGGCCGTAGCTCGGCTTGAGCCCCGTCAGCCCGCAATAGGACGCGGGCACCCGGATCGATCCGCCGGTATCGGATCCCACCGCCAGCGGCACCATGCAGGCGGCGACCGAGGCGGCGGAGCCGGTGCTCGATCCGCCGGAGCCGTGATCGAGGTTCCACGGGTTGCGGGTCGGCGGCCAGGGCAGGTCGAACGACGGACCACCGGTCGCGAACTCGTAAGTCGCGGTCTTACCGAGCACGATCGCACCCGCGGCGAGAAGACGGTCGACCGAGGCGGCGTTCCTGGTCGCGACGTTGTTCGAGAGAAGGCGCGAGCCGCAGGTGGTCCTGTATCCCTGGACGTCGACGATGTCCTTGATCCCGACCGGGATGCCGTGCAGCGGGCCGAGACGGCGGCCGGCCATGATCTCGCGCTCGGCCTCGCGCGCCGCGACGCGCACGCGATCGCTCGTGATCTCGACGAAGGCGCCGATGGCCAGATCCAGCCGCTCGATGCGCGCGAGGCAGGCGTCGGCAAGCTCGACCGGCGAGATCTCGCGACGCTCGATCCGGCGCGAGAGCTCGGCGACGCCCGCTTCGGTCAGCTCGCCGGCCATCGCCTAGTAGAGACGCGCCTTGTCGAGGACGTTCCGCATCTCAGCCCGCCGTCCGTCGAGATAGCAGAGGAGGTTGTGACAGAAGATGTCGGCGATCCGTCCGTTCTCTGCGCCGACAGTGCTGGCCGAATGTGGGCTGATCAGCACGTTCGGCATGTCCCAGAGCGGGCTCGACGCCGGCAACGGCTCGATCCGGGCGACGTCGAGCGCCGCAAACGCGATCTTGCCGGTGCGCAGGTTCTCGATCATCGCCTGCTCGTCGACGCAGAGGCCGCGGCCGATGTTGACGAAGACCACGCCGTGCTTCATCGCGGCGATGGCCTTCGCGTCGATCATGTTCTCGGTCTCCGGCGTATGCGGAGCGATCAGGACCACCGCATCGGCCTCGGGCAGCACGGACATCAGGCGATCCGGCGGGAACACGGCATCGACGCCCATCTCGGCGGCACGGCCGGCGCCGGCGCTGCGGACGCCCGCCAGCACGCGCATGCCGAAGGCCTTGCCGATCTCAGCGATACGTCCGCCGACCTGGCCGGCGCCGATCACCACCAGCGTCTTTCCGGCGAGCTCGTCGCCGCAGTAGCGCTCCCAGCGATGCGCCTGCTGCTCGCGCTTGAGGAAGTCGAGGCGCTTGATGTGGGTGAGGAGACCTAAGAACACGAACTCGGCCAGCGGTTGCGCATGGACGCCGCGGGCGGTGGTGACCAGCAGGTTCGCGGCCTTGTCGCCGAGCTTCTTCACCATCTGCCCGACGCCGGACGAGGTGGTCTGCACCCATTTGAGATTGGGCGCATGGGCGAGGTCGGCCGCGTCCGGAGGGAAGTCCCAGATGATCTCGGCGCGGTTGAGATTCTTCCGCCACCTGGCTTCCTGCTCGGCCGAGCGGGCGAAGCCGTCCTTGCCCTTGTGGTCGGCGACGTAGCGGAGCTCCGGCCACAGGTCGGGTTCGGCGATCACCTCGGCGCGGTCGCCGGCGACCGACCGGATGCGCGCGACATGCTCGGGCTCGAGGGGCGTCGCGATGAAGATGGCGGGGCGGGGGCTGGGCATCGGGAGGTCCTGCAGGCGGGGCGACCTTCTCTAGTGCAATCGGCCGCGTCCGGGAACACCGCCGGGCTTCATTCCTGCTTTTCTGGACGAAACCCGATTTTCTGATACGGTTCCGCGCACACTTAGCCAGAGGCCGTCCGTGAACCTCGCCGGCAGTCCGCGCCGAAACATCCTGACCATCGATCCCAAGGACAGCATGGAGGTGCTGAAGGGCCTCTCCTCGCCGATCCGCATCAGCATTCTCAGGCTGCTGCATTCGAACGGACCGATGAACGTCAACGAGATCAGCAAGGCCCTCAAGCTGCCGCAGTCGACCATCGCCACCAACATCCAGGTGCTCGACGACGCCGACCTGATCCGGACCGAGACGATCAAGGCGAGCAAGGGCCAGCAGAAGATCTGCTCGGCCCGCTACGACGAGGTGTTCATCCGTCTCGACGGCCATTCGGCCCAGCAGCAGGACCGGATGGTCGAGGTCGCGATGCCGCTCGGCCTCTACACCAGCTACCAGGTGAGCGCGCCGTGCGGGCTCTGCTCGCCGGAAGGCATCATCGGCCTTCTCGACGTGCCCGACCTCTTCCTGGATCCCAGCCGGATGCAGGCGGCGCTCCTGTGGTTCGGCCGCGGCCATGTCGAATACAAGTTCCCGAACAACGCCAAGATCGCCAAGGCCGAGGTCGAGGCGATCGAGTTCAGCATGGAGATCTCCTCCGAAGTGCCCGGCACCAACGCCGACTGGCCTTCCGACATCAGCGTCTGGGTCAACGACGTGCTGGTCGGCACCTGGACCTCGCCGGGGGACTTCGGCGACAAGCGCGGCCTCTATACGCCGCGCTGGTGGAAGCTCGAAGGCTCGCAATACGGCAAGCTCACCACCTGGAACATCTCGGCCAAGGGCTGCTTCGTCGACGGGGCGAAGGTCTCGCGCGTGACTTTGAAGCAGCTCGATCTCGCCGCCCACCACTCGATCCGCCTCAAGATCGGCATCGACGAGCGCGCCAAGCACCCGGGCGGCGTCAACATCTTCGGCCGCGGCTTCGGCAATCACGATCAGGACATCGTGATGCGCCTGCATCTGGCGCAGCCGACGGCGGCTCGGGCCGAGCTAGTAAATCAGATATCATGATACATATCAGATTTGTTTGACCCCACCAGGACGCCTCGCTAGCCTCCCACTCAAGAGAACGCGTCCGATGAACGGCGCCTATGTGGGAGGAAACCATGCGTATTCTGCGGAGCCTTGCGCTCGTCGCGATTGCGTGGACGTTGACCACGCCAGCCAACGCCCAGCGGCAACAGATCTCCGACCTGCCGCGCAAAGACGTCCTGATCGTCGAGAACCCGGAAGGGACGGTGAAGAACGCCGGATGGTTCAACATCTGGGCGGTCAATGCCGGCAGCCAGTCGAACGGACTCCATCAGCTCGGGATGGACACGTTCTGGTACATCGACCCGAACAGCGGCGTCGATGGCGTCTGGGACAACTCGCTCGCATCCGAGAAGCCGATCTACAACTCCGACTTCACCGAGATGACGGTGAAGCTCCGGAAGGGCATCCACTGGAGCGACGGCGTCGAGTTCTCGGCCGCCGACGTCGTCTACACGATCGAGACCCATATGAAGACCAACGGGCTCCGCTGGAGCGCCGCGGTCCAGGTCAACGTCGCCAGCATCTCGGCGCCCGACTCAAGCACCGTCGTCTTCAAGCTGAAGAAGCCGAACTCGCGCTTCCACGCGCTGTTCACCGTGCGCTGGAACGCGATGTGGATGATGCCGAAGCACGTGTTCGAGAAGGCCGGCGACCTGATCAAGTTCCCCTTCGATCCGCCGGTCACGCTCGGACCCTATGTCCTCAACAGCTACGACACCGACGGCAAGTGGTTCATCTGGCGCAAGCGCGACGACTGGCAGAAGACCACGGTCGCGCGCTTCGGCGAACCCGGGCCCAAGTATGTCGCCTATATCGATCCCGGCCCGCCGGACAAGCGCGTGATCGCCCAGCTCAACCACGAGCTCGACATCATCCACGACACCTCGCCGGAAGGCATGTTCACGCTGGCGAAGCAGTCGAAGACCTCGCGCGGCTGGTTCAAGGGCTTCCCCTATGCCCATCCGGACCCTACGCTGCCGATGGTCATCTTCAACCATCAGAACCCGCTGTTCAAAAGCCGCGACATGCGCTGGGCGCTGGCGCTCTTGATCGACATGAAGGCGGTGTCGATGGCCTCGTACCGAGGGGCGGCGACGATCTCTGCGATCGGCGTTCCGCCGACCGGGCGCTATCCTGAGTACTATCACGAGCCGATGGAGACCTGGCTCAAGGACTTCGAGGTCGACACCGGCAAGCGCAAGATCAAGCCTTACGACCCGACGGTGGGCAAGCAGATCGCCGACATGCTGCGTCCGTCGATGGGCGACCAGATCCCGAGCGACCCCAAGGACATCGCCAAGGCCTTCGGCCGCGGCTGGTGGAAGCCGGATCCGCAGGCGGCGACCGAGCTGCTCGAGCGTGCTGGCTTCACCAAGCGCGGCAACGAGTGGTTCACCCCCGACGGCAAGCGGTTCACGATCCGCATCACCGTCGAGGGCGACCTTCGCCCGGTGATGACACGTGCCGGCAGCATGATCGCCCAGCAGTGGCGCCAGTTCGGCATCGACGCCACCACGGTCGTGGCTCAGGGAAGCCTGCTCGACCGCCGCAACTCCGGCGACTACGAGGCGATCATCAGCTGGGCCGTCGAGACCTGGGGTGGTCACCCCGACCTGTCGTTCTTCCTCGATAGCTGGCATTCGCAGTTCATTGCCGAGCCTGGCAAGCCCCAGCCGCCGCGCAACTGGAGCCGCTGGTCGCATCCTGAACTCGACAAGATCATCGAGCAGATCCGCCAGATCGGCTTCGACGATCCGAAGGGCATCGAGCTCGGCAAGGAGTACATCAAGCTGGTGGCGCGCGAGATGCCGACCATCCCCTTGATGGCCTACAACGTCTTCACCGTCATGGACGAGACCTACTGGACCGGGTATCCGAACGCCGAGACGGCGCCCTACACCGACCCGGTGCCGAACTGGGGCAACACCAAGTACATGATGGTGAAGCTCAGGCCGAAGAACTGACAAGAGCGCACGAAGGAGCAGGGGCCGGCCACAGATCGCGCCGGCCCCTCTTCATCTAGAGATCTCATGCGCGGCTATCCCGCCTACCTGATCGGTCGCCTCGGCCAGTTCCTGCTGGTCGTCTTCATCGGCATCAACATCGCCTTCGTCGTCACGCATGCGACGCCGATCGATCCGGTCGAGCAGACGATCGCGGCGGCGACGCAGTTCGGAGCCACCAGCCCCGAAGCGATCGCGATGATGCGCCAGTCGCTGAAGGAGCTCTATGGCCTGGAGGGCAGCCTCTGGGAGCAATACGCGACCTTCTGGCGGCGGGTCTCGGTCGGCGATTTCGGCCCGTCGCTGTCGGCGTTCCCGGCACCCGTATCGACGCTTATCCTGCGGGCGCTGCCCTGGACCGTCGGCCTGCTCACGGTCTCCACGCTGCTGACCTGGGTCATCGGCAACCTGCTCGGCGGCCTTGCCGGCTACTACCTAAGGAGCCGGACGCTGCGCTTCGCCGGCATCCTGGCGATGGCGCTGCACCCGATCCCCTACTACATCATCGCCTTCGTGCTGCTGATCGTGTTCGGCTATCTCTGGCCGGTGCTGCCGATCACCGGCGGGCACACGATGAATATGCAGCGGGGATTCAACCTCGCCTTCATCGGCAACCTCGCGATCCACTCGATCCTGCCGATCACCTCGCTGGTCCTGGCCGGCCTCGGCGGCTGGTTCATGGGCATGCGGGCTCTGGTCTCCAACGTCGTGACCGAGGACTACGTCGTCTATGCCGAGCTCGGCGGCGTCCGTCCGCAGCGGATCCTCGGATCCTACGTGATGCGGAATGCGCTGGTGCCGCAGGTGACCGGGCTTGCGATGTCGCTCGGCGCGATCTTCACCGGCGCCATCATCACCGAGCAGGTCTTCGGATATCCCGGCATCGGCACGCTGCTGGTCTCCGCCGTCCATGTCGGCGACTACAGCCTGGTCCTCGGCATCGCCACGGTGTCGATCGTCGCCGTGTCTTTCGCGGTGCTGCTGATCGACCTTCTCTATCCTCTCCTCGATCCGCGCGTGAAGGCCCGCTAGGCGATGGGCAAGGTTCTTCGCGATCTCTTCCGCTTCAACCGCGAGTTCGCCGCGGGCGTGATCCTGCTGGGATTCGTCGTGTTGATCGCCAGCCTGTCGTTCGTCTCGCCATACCCGCCGAACGACTCTTTCGTCGTACCGCCGGACCTGCCGCCGTCTTGGGCGCATTGGCTGGGAACGACCTCGCGCGGCCAGGATCTCTTCTGGCTCCTGACCTTCGCGATCCGCAACACGCTGCTGTTCGGCTTTACGGTCGCGGCAATCAGCCGCGTGCTGTCGCTGGTGATCGGCCTGGTCGCGGGCTACGCCGGTGGCATCGTCGATCGCGTCCTGATGTCGATCAACGACACCTTCATCGTGCTGCCGCTGTTCCCGATCCTGGTGCTGTTCTACTTCGTGATGCGCGACAAGATGTCGTGGATCCTGCTGGCCCTGGTCATGGCCTGCCTGGGCTGGGCCTACGATGCGCGCCTGATCCGTTCGGTCGCCATGGGGCTGCGGACGCGCGAGTTCACCGAGACCAGCATCTTCTCCGGCATGAAGATGCGCCAGATCCTGGTCCAGGATCATCTGCCCTACGTGTTGCCGATCGTGTTTTCGACCACGATGAACAACATCAACTGGTCGATCGGACTCGAAGTGACGCTCTCCGTGCTGGGCTTCACCGACATCAACACGCCGACGATCGGCGTGCTGGTCTACTGGGCGAACCAGCACACGGCGATGGTCGCCGGCATCTGGTGGTGGATCGCCTTCCCGATCGGGCTGGTGATCGTGACCTTCATCGGCCTGTTCCTGCTGGCCGTGTCGATGAACGAGTTCATCGATCCGAGGAGCCGGCTCAGCCGGATCGGCTGATGACGGCACCGGCGCTCTCCGTCACCGGTCTTCGCGCCTACTATCGCACCTCGCATTTCGGCGTCGAGCGCGAGGTCAAGGCGGTCGACGACATCGACTTTCAGGTCGGCGTCAACGAGATCTACGGGATCGCCGGCGAGTCGAGCTGCGGCAAGTCGACCCTGATCAAGACCATCGCCGCCGCGATCCGGCCGCCGCTCAAGGTGCTTGCCGGATCGGTCGTCTTCAATTTCGGCGGCCGCGCGGTCGACGTCTACCGGGCCGGCGAGCGGGAGATCGACGGCATCCGCTGGCGGCATCTCTCCTACATCATGCAGGGCTCGATGAACGTGCTGAACCCGGTCCGCCGGGTCCGGAACAGCTTCGTCGACTTCGCCTTCCGCCACATCGGCCGGTCGACGGCGGAGTTCACCCGCGTCGTCGTCGACCATCTGAAGCGCCTGCACCTCGAGCCCGAGGTGCTGGACGCCTATCCGCACCAGCTCTCCGGCGGCATGCGCCAGCGGGTCGCGATCGCGCTCGCCACCGTCTGCCGGCCGGAGTTCATCATCGCCGACGAGCCGACGACGGCGCTCGACGTGATCGTCCAGAAGGGCGTGCTGGCGATGATCCGCGACGTCCAGCGCGAGATCGGTTCCTCGCTGATCTTCGTCACCCACGACCTCGCGGTTCACGCCAATCTCTGCCATCGGCTCGGCATCATGTATGCGGGGCGCCTGGTGGAGGAGGGACCGACCTCCGAGGTCTTTCGCCAGCCGCTGCATCCCTATACCCAGCATCTGGTCTCGAGCCTGCCCAGGATCGGAGATGCCGAGCCGAAGAAGGGGCTGGAAGGTGCGCCGCCGAGCCTGGCCGATCCGCCGTCCGGCTGCCGTTTCCATCCGCGCTGCCCCGTGGCGATGGATGTCTGCCGTGGCAACGTCCCGCCGATGGTGACGGTCGCACCCGGCCGCCGCGTCGCCTGCTTCGTTGCCGCGCCGGAGAGCCGGCCATGAGCGCCACGCTGATCGAGGTCGCCGAGGTGGGCCGCACCTATGCGATGGGTGGACTGTTCTCGCGTCACCGGGTGCGTGCCGTCGACAGCGTCAGCTTCGCCATGGAGACGGCCCGGCCCGAAATCTTCACGATCATCGGCGAGTCCGGCAGCGGCAAGACCACGCTGGCCCGCATGATCCTGAACATGGTGGCGCCGACCGAAGGCGCGATCCGCTTCCGCGGCACCGACCTCTCCACCATCCGTGGTGCCGAGGCGCGGCTCAAGTTCATGCGTGCGGTCCAGCCGATCTTCCAGAACCCGTTCGAGGCGTTCAACCCGCTGAAGCGCGTCGACCGCTACCTGTTCATGACCGCGCGCCGCGTCGCCGGCCTGCCCGAGGGCGAGGTCGAGGGCGCGGCCGACACGGCGCTTCGCAACGTCGGCCTGTCGCTGGCCGAGATCCGGGGCCGCTTCCCGCACGAGCTTTCCGGCGGCCAGCTTCAGCGCGTCGCGATCGCGCGTGCGTTGATCCCGTCGCCGGCGCTGATCGTCGCCGACGAGCCGGTGTCGATGATCGATGCCTCGCTCCGGATCTCGGTGGTCAACCTGCTCCGGCGCCTTCGCGACGAGATGGGCATGTCGATCATCTACATCACCCACGACCTCGCCACCGCCTACTACATCTCCGACCGCATCATCATCATGCGGAAGGGGCAGGTGGTGGAGAGCGGCGATGCGCGGACGGTGCTCGACCGCCCGCAGCATCCCTATTCGATCGCGTTGAAGGCGGCGGTGTTGTCGCCCGACGGGACTAACGAAAAGACGGAGGTAACCTCGCATGCGTAAGGTCGATGTGCGTCTTCACCGCGACTTCGCGATCGGCGAGACCGATCCCCGCCTGTTCGGCGCCTTCGTCGAGCATCTCGGCCGCTGCGTGTACGGCGGCATGTTCGAGCCGGGCCATCCCAAGGCCGACAAGCAGGGCTTCAGGAAGGACGTGCTGGCGCTGGTGCGCGAGCTGGCGCCGACGATCCTCCGGTATCCCGGCGGAAACTTCGTCTCCGGCTACAACTGGGAAGACGGCGTCGGGCCGGTCAAGAAGCGGCCGCGCCGACTCGACCTCGCCTGGATGTCGACCGAGACCAACGAGTTCGGCACCAACGAGTTCGTCGACTGGTGCAAGGCGGCGAAGATCGAGCCGATGCTGGCGGTCAACCTCGGCACCCGCGGCGCCGACGCGGCCCGCAACCTGGTCGAGTACTGCAACCATCCGGGCGGGACCGCGTGGTCCGACCTGCGCAAGGCGCATGGCTGGGCGAAGCCCCACGACATCAAGTTCTGGTGCCTCGGCAACGAGATGGACGGGCCCTGGCAGATGGAAGCCAAGACCGCGACCGAATACGGACGGGTCGCGGTCGAGGCGGCCAAGATGATGCGCTGGATCGATCCCACGATCGAGCTCGCCGCCTGCGGCTCCTCGGGCCGCAAGATGGCGACCTTCGGCGCCTGGGAAGACACGGTGCTGGAGCACACCTTCGATCATGTCGAGTTCATCTCGCTCCACACCTATCTCAACAACTATGCCGGCGACACCGAGGCGTTCCTCGCCAGCCCCGACCTGATGGACAGCTTCATCGACGAGGTGGTCGCGATCGCCGATGCGGTCGCGGCCAAGCGCCGCTCGTCCAAGCGCATCATGCTGAGCTTCGACGAATGGAACGTCTGGTACCGCACGCGCCGGAACCGCAACGAGCGGGTCAAGTCGGGCTGGCCGGTGGCGCCCGAGATCCTGGAAGAGGTCTACAACGTCGAGGATGCGCTCGCCTTCGGCGGCGCCTGCATCTCGCTGCTGAACCATGCCGACCGGGTCCGGACCGCGTGCCTGGCCCAGCTCGTCAACGCGATCGCGCCGATCATGACCGAGACGGGCGGCCCCGCCTGGAAGCAGACGATCTTCTATCCGTTCCAGCACTTCACCAATTTCGGCCATGGCCGTGTGCTCCGGGCGCAAGTCGACTCACCGACCTACAAGGCCAACTACTTCGATCCGAGCGGAGCCCAGGACCTCTACTTCCCGATCCCGGAGGCATCCTACCTAAAGCTCTCGGCGGTTCACGACGCGAAGTCGGGAATGCTGACCTTGTTCGCGCTCAACCGAAGCCTCGGCGAGGAGATGCCGCTCGAGGTCGATGCCGGCGGCTTCTCGAAGCTCGAGGTCGATCAGGCGATCGAGCTCAGGGACCGGGACCTGAAGGCCGTGAACACGAAGACCGCGCCCACCCGGGTCAAGCCTTCGCCGCTCTCCGGAGTGGAGGTCAAGCGCGGCTCGATCAAGGCGAAGCTGAAGCCGGCCTCGTGGAACGTGATCCGGCTGAAGGCGAGCTAGACGTTGGAGTCGGGGAACGACGCCTTGCGCCGCGCCATGTAGTCGTTGAGTGCCTCGTCGATGGCCGGGTCGAGACCGGGGTCGGCGTAGTCGGCCAGCATCTTCTTCCACGCGGCATTGGCACGCTTAGGCATGTCGAGGCTGCCTTCGGCCTCCCACTGCTCGACGCTGTTGTTGTCGGAGAGCGGCGCGCGGGCGAAGGCGGTCTCGAAGTTCCGCTGGGTGTGGTCGCAGCCGAGGAAGTGCTTGCCCGGGCCGACCTCGCGGATCGCGTCCATCGCCTGGCCGTTCTCGGAGGTATCGACGCCGGCCAGCAGCGCATGGCACATGCCGGCCTGGTCGAGGTCCATGACGAACTTCTCATAGCCGATGGAGAGGCCGCCTTCGAGCCAGCCGGCGGTGTGCAGCACGAAGTTCACGCCGCCGAGGCAGGTCGGGATCATCGTGTTCGCGGACTCGTAGGCGGCCTGCGCATCGGCGACCTTGGAGGCGCAGAGCGAACCGCCGGAGCGGAAGGGAAGGCCGAGGCGCCGCGCCAGGGACGCCATCGTGTAGAGCACCAGCGCCGGCTCCGGGGTGCCGAAGGTCGGTGCGCCGGACTGCATCGACAGCGACGAGGCGAAGCTGCCGAGGATCGCCGGTGCCCCTGGGTTCAGGAGCTGGATCAGCGCGATGCCCGACATCGCTTCCGCCAGCGTCACCGTGCAGGTGCCCGCCACCGTCACCGGCGACATCGCGCCGGCAAGGATGAACGGCGTCACCAGGCAGGCCTGGTTGGCCCGCGCATAGACCTTGAGCGCGCCCAGCATGGTCGCGTCCCAGGTCAGCGGCGAATTGGCGTTGATCAGGCTGGTGGTGACGGTACGCGGCCTGCCCGTGGCGGGATCGATCCAGTTCTCGCCGAACAGGATCCTCGACATCTCGACCGTGTCGTTGGCGCGGTCGGGGTGGGTGACCGATCCCATGAACGGCTTGTCGCTGTAGCGCATATGCGCGTAGACCATGTCGAAATGCCGCTTGTTGACCGGCAGGTCGACCGGCTCGCACACCGTGCCGCCCGAATGGTGCAGGTAGGGCGTCGAGTAGGTCAGCTTCACGAAGTTCTGGAAGTCCTCGATCGTGCCGTAGCGCCGGCCGCGGTCGAGATCGCGCACGAAGGGCGAGCCGTAGTTCGGGGCGAAGACGACGTTCTTGCCGCCGATGACGACGTTGCGCTCGGGATTGCGCGCGTGCTGGACGTAGGTCGCCGGCGCCGAGCGGGCGATGATCTCGCGGCACATGCCGCGCGGGAAGCGCACGCGTTCGCCCTGAACGTCGGCGCCGGCATCCTTCCAGATCTCCAGGACTTCCGGATCGCCCTTGAAGTCGATGCCGGTCTCCTGGAGCACGGTGTCTGCATTGCGCTCGATCAGCGCCAGGCCTTCTTCGCCGAGCACCTCGAAGTTCGGGATCTTCCGGACGATGAAGGGGACGGACGTCGCGACCTGAGCCAGCCGCGCCGCGCGCTTGGCATCGCGGCCGCCGTGGCGGCGCGAGCGGGGAGAGGCGTCGGTATCGCTCATCTAATGTCCTCATTCGGCTTTGGGCATGGCGATGCCGGCGGCCTTGGCGAGCTCGGAAAGAGCACGCCAGGATTCTGGGTCCAACGGGATGCCGTAGGCAAGGCGGTCCGTCTTCGAGCGGCGTTCGGGGTCGCCGGCGACCATCACCGGGCGCGCCTCGTCGACCGGTGCAGCCCCTCTCACATAGTCGACCATCGCGTCGACCTCCCGGCGGAACCGCGCGATGTCCGAGAGCTGGCCGCCGTCGATCAGGATCGAGAGCATGTTGTTGGTGACGACGCCGTCGCGCGGGTTGCCGGGCTGGATCGTGTCGCCGCCGCCGAGCGCCGCGCCGAGAAGCTCGCCCATCAGCGCGATCCCCGATCCCTTGTGGCCACCGAAGCCGATCATCGCGCCCATCAGGTCGGGGATCATCACCGAGAGGTCGGTGGTCGGCTTGCCGTCCGGCCCGAGGATCGTGCCGGGCGGCGCCGGCTGACCTCTGTTATGGGCGACTCTGAGCTTGCCCCAGGCGACCTCGCTGGTGGCGCAGTCGAGGATCACCGGCGGGTTGCGGTCGCCGCCGGGCACCGCGAAGCAGAACGGATTGGTCGAGTAGCGCGGCTCGCGCGCGCCATAGGGTGCCACATAGGCCTGGGCGCCGGAGACGTTGACGAAGTGGAGCGAGGCGAGGCCGGACTCGGCGCACTGCTCACCATATGTCCCGATGCGGCCCATGTGGCCAGAGTTGCGGATCGAGACCACGGCGACGCCATGGGTCCCCGCCTTGGCGATCCCCCGGATCATCGCCTTGCGCGCGATCGTCTGGCCGAGGCCGCGCTCGCCGTCGACGACCAGCAGCGGTCCCCGGTCGAGGATCGTGACCGGCATCTGGCCGGGCTTGCTGGTGCCGGCCTGCAGGCGACGGAGATAGCCCGGCAGATTGCCCATGCCGTGGCTGTCATGACCCTTGAGGTTCGCCTCGACCAGGTGGTCGGCGACGATGCCGGCTTCATCCTCCGGGCAGCCGGCTGCGGCGAGCAGCGTCCGGCCGAGGCGCCTCAGCTCTTCGTGTCCGACGTTGGGCATGCGCGGCGATGATCCTCCGTTCCCGCCGAAGATACATTGCGGATGGCCATCGCGTCGGCCACCATCGTCGCGTCACGCAACGCCGCCTCTGAAGGAACGACATGCGCCTGATCTCGACGCCTGCCGCCGACGACCTCGATGCGGTCCGCCGCTGGTTCAAGCAGCTCGCCGACCATGTCCGCGCCGTCGATTTCGAGGGCGCGTATCCGCTGTTCGCCGACGACCTGATCGCCTTCGGCACGTTCAGCGACTTCGTCACCGAGCGTCCCCAGGTGGTCAAGGAGCAGTGGAACAACGTCTGGCCGACGATCCGGAACTTTTACTGGCGGCTCGACGGCGTGCGCGCCATCGTCTCGCCGGACCGCTTGAGCGCAATCGGCATGGCGATCTTCGACTCCGATGGCTTCCAAGAGGACGGAGCCAAGTTCAACCGTCCAGGACGGGCCACCGTCGGCTTCGCCCGCAAGGCGGTCGGCGATAGCTGGATCGCGGTGCACACGCACATGTCGCTGTTCCGAGGCACGCCAAGCCGTTCCTTCGGGAAGTTCTCCGGCCCTTAGTTATTTTTTCGCTTCGGTGTGTAACCGTGGCGCCGCCAGCCTGCAGCCTCAGCTCGACCGCATCATCGAGACCGATCCGGCGCTGCTCTATGTCGAGGTCCTCGATGCCGAGGGCATCGTCCTGATCAGCTCCGATTCCAGCAATGTCGGCCTGCCCGCACCCCATGCCTGGCTCAGCGCGACCCGCAATGCCCAGGAAGGCGCCTGGCAGCGGAGCGAGGGCGACGCCGTCGCGCTCGGCCAGCCGATCGGCGCCGTGGTGGTCTTAGCGCTGGTGCTGATCCCGGTGGTGATCGTTCTTCTCCGACCCGAGCGCCGTGCGCTGGCCGAGGCCGAGAAGCGGATCGCCGCGGCCGCGCGCGGCGAGGCTCCGCTCGGCGAGGTCGGGGGAGATCCGCTGCTGGTCGCCGCCTTCCTGATGCTGCAGACCTTCGTTTCGAGCCTCAGGCCCGAGATCGAGCAGAAGGCCGAAAGGGCGGCAAGGGCGGAACGGTCAAGAGCCGCAAGCAGGCGATCGCGATCGGGCTCTCCGGGGCCCGCAAGAAGGGCAAGAAGGTCCCGGCGAAGAAGAAGTCCTCCAAGAAGAAGCGGAGCAGATAGCCATGGACCCGAAGAAGCCTCGCCGGCCCGCCCACCCGCCGCGGCTGACCCCCGGCATAGTTCCTCTCCCCGGTTGACCCGCCGAAAGCGGGAATGTTATCGTTCACATCAACGAACCAAGCTCATCCCGAGGGAGGGAAAAATGCAGGCGAAGAAGCTCTCGCGGCGTCAGGTCCTGAGGAGCGGTGCGGCGCTCGGCACCGCGGCGGCATTCGGCTTTCCGGCGCCGACATATGCGCAAGGCATCTCGGGCGAGATCGCCTTCGCCACCAACGAGTGGACCCTGCCGCATTCGGGCAAGGTGCTCCGGATGATCACGCAGAACTTCAACAAGAAGTTCCCGAACGTGAAGGTGAACGAGATCGCGATCCCGTTCGCCGGGTTCCACGACCAGATCCTGACCCAGCTCGCGGCCGGCGCGCCGCCCGACATGTTCCGCATCGACGATCCTCAGCTGGCGCTCTACATGGAGCGCGGCCACCTGACGCCGCTCGACGACGCGCTCAAGGAAGCCGGCATCAACCGCGACGACTTCGTCCCCGCCGGCGTCGATGCCAGGCTCAACGGCCAGACCATGGGCATCGTCTACCAGACGAATGCGCGCGCGATGTTCTCGAACAGGCAGATCCTCGGCGCCGCCGGCATCAGCGACGCGCCGAAGACCGCGGCCGAGTTCGAGGCGGCGATCGCCAAGTCGACCAGCCGCGAGAAGGGCTGGTTCGGCTACTCCTTCGCCAGCAAGCCCGGCGACGTGGTCGGCACCTTCATCACGCTGATGCCGATCGTGCTGGGCTTCGGCTCGCATTTCACCACGCCGGACGGCAAGCCGAACGCGACCGACCCGAAGGTCGCCGAGGCGATGAACCTGATCAAGCGCATGTGGGACGGCAACCACGTGCCGCGCGGGCTCGACGGCCCCTCGTCGCTGAAGCTCTGCACCGACGGCAAGGTCGCGATGACGATCAACGGCTCCTTCGTGATGGGCGCCGCCCAGCCCGAGGTGAAGCCCAATCTCATCGTGTCGCCGAGCCCGCTGCCGTCGGGCATCGCCGTCCGCGCCAGTTCCTGGTACGGCGTCGCCGCGAAGGGCAAGAACCCCGCGGCCGCCAAGGCCTGGCTCATGCACATGCTGTCGCCGGAAAGCCAGGCGATCATCGCCGATGTCGAGCGCATCGTGCCGGCGCTGCCGAAGCACATTCCCGAGGCGGTCTACGCCGACACGCCGTGGTTCCGCACCATCGTCGCGGGTGCTGCGAAGAGCGTCTCCTACGTGCCCCCCGGCCTCGGCCAGAAGGGCTTCGCCCAGGTCAAGACCATCGCCGACCAGATCGAGTCCGTGCTCTACCGCGGCACGCCGGTCCAGACGGCGATGGCAGCGCTCCAGAAGGAGCTCGAGACCAACCTGAAGTGAGCCAGGTCTCCGGCCTCGCAGCCGGAGACGCCGGCATGCCACCTCCGTCCGCGGCCCCTCGCAAGAGGGCGCCGCGGATCGGCACGTTGCCCCTGGTGCTCCTGCTGCCGGTCGTCGTCTGCATCGCGATCTTCTATGCGGGACCCATCCTGTTCGCGGTCGTGCAGAGCCTGCAGAAGGGCGGGGCGGCGATGGGCGATCCCGGCTTCGCCGGCGCCGCGCATTATCTCTCGCTGTTCGGCGATCGCCGCTTCCATTCCTCGGCCTTCATCACGCTGGTCTTCACCGTCGGTGTCGTCGTCGCGACATACGCGATCGGGCTCGGCCTGGCGCTGCTGCTCAACAAGGGATTTCCCGGGCAGCGCGCGGTCGGCGGCCTGCTGATCATTCCCTGGACCATGCCGCTCGTCGTGGTCGCGGTCGTCTGGGGCTGGCTGCTCGACTACCAGTTCGGCATCGTCAACTACCTCCTGGAACGATGGGGGGTCATCGACCGGCCTATCGGC
Source organism: Rhodospirillaceae bacterium (assembly GCA_016792585.1). Lineage (GTDB taxonomy): Bacteria > Pseudomonadota > Alphaproteobacteria > SHVZ01 > SHVZ01 > SHVZ01. Next base: position 2,017 of record JAEULB010000194.1, on the reverse strand, counting down.
TGGCTGACCGATCCCGACATGGCGCTGTGGAGCGTCGGCGCCGCCAATGTCTGGCGGCTGTTCCCGCTGGCGATGGTGACGCTGCTGGCGGCACTGAAGTCGATCCCGCAGGAACTCTACGAAGCGGCCGAGGTCGACGGCGCCGACCGCTGGCACGCGTTCCTCTACGTGACGCTGCCGGGTATCCGCCCGACGACGATCGCGCTCGTGCTGCTGCTGGCGATCTGGGCCTTCGGGCGCATCTTCACCATCGTCTTCGTGATGGCCGGCGGCGGGCCGGCCGGCGCAACCGAGACGCTGGTGATCCAGACCTATCTGGAGGCGTTCCGCTACTTTCGCCTCGAGCGCGCCTCGGCGCTCGGCGTGATCACGCTGGTGATCTCCGCCGCGCTCACCATTCTTTACCTGAAGGTGAGCCGTGCCCCGGGAGAGCGATAGTGGCACGGCATGACCTTGCGGCATGGCGGCGAGGGGCGGCGACGCTGCTGATCGCGCTCGCCCTCCTGTTCCCGTTCTACTGGATGCTGATCACCGCACTCCAGGGCGAGGCGGCGGTGATGGCGTTTCCGCCGCGCCTCTGGCCGCAGGAGATCAACCTGCCGGCCTTCATCGACGTGTTCCGCACCACCAAGGTCGGCCGCTGGCTCCTCAACACCATGCTCGTCGCCGGCACGGCCACCGCCGTCGTGGTGCCGATCGCGGCGCTCACCGCCTATGCGCTCTCGCGCTTCCGCAGCACCGCGGTGTCGGCGACGGCGGTGCTGATCGTCGTCACCCAGATGATGCCGCCGGTGCTGCTGCTGGTGCCTTATTTCATCCTGTTCCGCGAGCTCGGCCTCCTGAACGGCCTCGGCGGCCTGATCCTCGCCAACATCGCCTGGACGATGCCGGTCTCGGCCTGGCTGATGAAGTCGGCCTTCGATGCGGTGCCCCACGAGCTGGAAGAGGCGGCGATGATCGACGGCTGCGGCCGCTTCGGCGCGATCATCCGCGTCGCGGTGCCGCTCGCGGCCCCGGGCATCGCTGCCGCCGCGGTCTTCGCCTTCATCTCGGCCTGGGACGAATACTTCTTCGCCCGCACGCTGATCTCGAACAGCGACTACTGGCTGGTCTCGGTCGGCCTGGGCTCGTTCACCGGCGACTACTCGACGTCCTGGCAGCACGTGATGGCGGTCGCGACGATCTCGACACTGCCGCCGGCGATCCTGTTCATCATGGTCCAGCGCGCCTTCATCGCGAACCTCGCGCAGGGCGGCGTCAAAGGCTAGCATCCGTCCGGATTGCAGGCTTCCCTGAGAGCGGACCCATGACAGCCCAGGCCTCCCTGTTCGAGCGCGCCGAAAAGGCCATTCCCGGCGCCGCGCTCGGCGTGTTCACGCTGCCCGAGAAGCAGCGCGTCATCATCGAGAGCGGGCAGGGCTCCACGGTCGTCGACGTCGACGGCAAGTCCTACGTCGACTATCTGCTCTCCAGCGGCCCACTGATCCTCGGCCACGCGCATCCGGAGATCGTGGCATCCGTGCAGAAGCAGGCGGCGCTGGGATCGAGCTTCTACGCGCTGAATCGGCCGGCGATCGAGCTGGCCGAGGCGATTGTCGATGCGGTTCCCTGCGCCGAGGCGCTGCGCTACCAGTCGACCGGGTCCGAGGCGACCTTCGCCGCACTCCGTCTTGCGCGCGCTGCGACGGGCCGCAGGCTCGTACTGAAGTTCGAGGGAAGCTTCCACGGCAGCCACGACGTGGCGCAGATGACGTCGTCGCGCATGATGGGACGAAACTCGGATGAGACAGTGCCTGAGTCCGCCGGCCTCGCGGGGGTTCTGGCCGATGAGGTGCTGATCGTTCCCTTCAACGATCTCGATGCGGTCCGCGATGCCGTCGCGCGCCGCGGCGCCGAGATCGCGGCGATCATGGTCGAGCCGCTGCAGCGCGTGCTGCGTCCGGTGCCGGGGTTCCTCGAAGGCCTGCGCGATCTCGCGACGAAGAGCGGGATCGTCCTGATCTTCGACGAGGTCGTC